>JBBSNO010000235.1:0-3928 GCA_038232615.1 Actinomycetales bacterium | reverse complement strand
GCCCCGTGGCCCTCAGCCTGCGGCAGGACCAGCACCGGGACGAGCTCGTCCGTGAGCTACAGCTCGTCGACGCCGGCCCGCGCGCGGCGTCCCGCGACCTTGCCGGGGTGATCGAGCGCCTGCTCGGCCGCCAGGCCCACGCCCGCCACACCGGTCGTCGCCTCGCCCTCGAGGCCGGCGCGGCGGGGCTGGAGAAGGTCGACATCGTCATGCCGGTGCCGGCCCAGGCCGCCCGGGACGTCCGGGTCCTGCAGGCGAGCGTGCTCGCCGCCGACGCGCTCTGCGAGGCGTCCGAGCTCCTGACCCTGGCCTCGACACCGGATGTGAAGGCTCTGAGGGCGTGGATGGTCCACGAGTTCGTGCGACAGGTCGAGCACGGCGACCCACCACTAGCCTTCCGGGCCTGGCGCGCGGACGGGGAGCCTGGCGTGCCCGCTCCCAGGGACGAGGCCTGACCGACCTACTGGACGACGGGGCTGTCGCCCTCCAGCAACAGCGCGAACAGGGAGCGGTAGCGCAGCATCGCCTCGCGCAGCTCCTCGGTCGTGGCCTGCCCTTGCTTGCTGGCCTCGGCGATCCGGGTGGCCTCGCGGTAGTCGCCCGCGACCTCGGGGTGGTCGACGGAGAGGTCCTCGGTCTGCCGCTTCAGGTCGTCGGTGGGGTAGCCACGCTCGGACATCGCCTGGGTGACCAGCGAGTTCGCCTCCACGACGGAGGTCTCCGGGTCGTCGACGAAACGCATCTGCAGCTGGCGCCAGGCTGACCCGAAGTGCTGACGGCGGTCCTCGTCGAGCGGGTGGATGTCGAGGTCGCTGCGCCGGTCGTGCCGGTCGCCGAGGTCCTTCTCGGCCTGGCGACGGTTGCCGTGCTCGTCGACGGCCTGACCGTACTCCGGGCCGAACTCGCCCTGCAGGTCACGGCTGCGCTTCTTGCGCGAGAAGGCGAGCAGCGCCACGGCGAGCAGCGCCACGACCACCAGGACGACCGCGATGATGATGATGTCCCGGGTCTCCACGAAGATCACGTCCCTCCGGCCGGTCACCGGCCTGTAGGGGTCTCACTCTTCGCAGGGTCGCGCTCACCGGCAACTCGAACGACGCCGACGACGACGGCGGTGGTGGTGGTCCATGGCGATCCGCGCGGCTCAGAGCGCGAAGAGGCTGAGCTGGGTCGGGGACGGCGGGACGGTGGCCACCGCGTCGAGGTCCCGCTCGTCGAGATCCGGTTTGTCCAGCTCGGTCAGCGGCAGGTCCGGCAGGTCCGGTGGGTCCTGCCGGTCGGCGTACTGGTCGGCGTACCAGGCGTAACGGTCCTGAGCGGGGGGTGTGCCGCCCGTCAGCGCCCACAGCGAGGGGCCCAGGCGGATGTCCCGGGACGACAGGGCCGCGTGCACCCGCTGGACGTCGAGCGGCACCCGCATCGACGCCAGCGCCGGCATCGGCAGGTCGTCGCGCATGCTCATCAGCTGCTGATTGCGGGCGACGTCCTCGCGGGCCTGGGTCGCGCCGAGCCTGGCGGTGGCGGCCCGACCGATCGCCGCGACCACCTCGGCCTCGCGCCCGGTGTCCAGTGCCGCGTAGGCGTCGGCGAGCGTGGCGAACACCGACAGCAACCGAGCTGCGGTCTTCGCACCGATCCCGCGCGCTCCGGGCAGGTTGTCGGAGGTGTCACCACGCAGGGCCGCGTAGTCGCCGTACTGGCCGGCGGCCACCCCGCACACCGCGGGCAGCCGTTGAGGCGTGAGCACGGGAGAGCCGTCGATCCCCCCGTTGAGGACCCGCAGCACGGACGTCGTGCCGTCGACCAGCGCGAAGGAGTCGCGGTCGCTCGTCACCACCGTGCAGCGCCATCCCTGGGCGCGCGCCGTCGACGCCGACGTGGCCAGCACGTCGTCGGCCTCGTAGCCGGCGGGGACCACGACGGTGAGGCCGACGTCAGCGAGCAGGCCGGGTGCGTCGTGCAGCTGTGCCAACAGGTCCGGGGACTTCTCCCGGCGTCCAGCCTTGTAGGCGGGGTACTCGCCCTTGCGCACCGAGTCGCCCGGTGCGTCGAACCCGACGACCACGGCGTCCGGGGTGAGCCGTGCCGCTGCCGACGCGAGGAAGCTGACCAGCCCCTTCAGCGCCCAGATGGGCCGCCCCGCGGAGTCGCGCAGGTCGCCGCGCTCCATCGCGTGATGGGCTCGGTGGAGGAGGCTGTTGCCGTCGACGGCGAGCAGCAGCGGGCTGCGGTGCACAGGCACAGGGTGCCTGTCCCCATGTCACCGCTGCGCGGCAGCCCCACCCACTCCCCGCGATCAAGGACTTCCCGCCCCGCGATCAAGGACCTCGCGCCCCGCGATCAAGGACCTCGCGCCCCGCGATCAAGGACCTCGCGCCACCGGTCCGGGCGGTCTCGCCGCTCAGTCCGCCGCGGACGGTGGCCACACGACGGCGAACCGCTCGAACACCACCTCGAGGTCTTCGTGCCACTCGTCGCCCCGCGCGTGGAGGGTCCTGCGCCAGAAGCCGCGATGCATGCGCAGCCAGTCGTCACGCGAACGGTCGCCCTCGCCCTCGGCCCAGGCGAAGGCGTCGTCCACGGTCTCGATCGCCCCGACGCGCAGGTCGGTGGAGCGCAGGACGACCCGCGGAGTGCCCGCTCCGTCGCAGGCCACCCAATGGGCACCCAGCCGCGGCAGCGGCTCGCCCTCTGCCGCGAAGTCGGCGACCAGCGCAGCGGTCGCGCGCTTGGACCCGGCAAGGACCAGGTCGAGCAGCTCGTCGGCCATCTCGGCGCTGTCGCCGAAGCGCTCGACCGGTGGGTCCTCGCGGTCGGTGGCGATCGTCGGGCGGGCTGACGCGTACTCACGCCACATGGTGACTGCCGCGTCGGTGTCGAGCGGCGCGATCGGTACGTCGTCCATCCCGCGAGCGTCGGGCAGCGACCATGCACCCGTCAACCGGTGGAGATCCGGACGTCGGCACGCCCCGGGGTGCCCTCGGCCGCGAAGTGGTGGTCCTCCTGCGCGGCCCAGCGGTGCCAGTACGGCGCGTACGCACCGCCGTCGCGGTCCATGCCCCGTCGGTAGCGCACCTCCGTCGGCGCCTCGAGCCAGACCAGCACCGCCAGCAAGGGTGCGCACGCGCGGGCGCCGCTGCCGACGCCCTCGACGACGAGCACGTCGGACGCCGGCACGTCGCACCAGCCCGCGTACGCGTTGCGAGACCAGTCCCAGCGTCGGTAGCGGCCGGGTCGACGGCGCGACAACGGTTCCAGCACCCACTCGACGAGCAGCGGCGCCGCGGCGTCGAGGCCGTCCCACCCGGGGTACAGGTCGTCCATGTGCACCACGGGGACGCCGCCGAGGGCGCGTGACAGGTCGGCAGCCAACGTCGTCTTGCCCGTGCCGCTGCGCCCGTCGAGGGCGACGACGCGGGTGGGCCCCCGATCCCGCCGGTTTCCCAGCAGGGCCAGCACCTGCGCCACCGCATCAGCGCTCGACGACACGACCTGCCTCGACGTGCAGGTGCCTGGTGGTCGGCACGGCCTGCAGCATCCGCCGGTCGTGGGTGACGAGCAGCAGGGTCCCGGGGTAGGTCGACAGCGCGGCCTCGAGCTGCTCGATCGCGGGGAGGTCGAGGTGGTTGGTCGGCTCGTCGAGGACGAGCAGGTTGACGCCGCGCGCCTGCAGCAGCGCCAGACCCGCACGGGTCCGCTCACCGGGTGACAGGGTCGAGCAGGCGCGGTGCACATGCTCGCCGGAGAGGGCGAACTTGGCGAGCAGGGTGCGGACGTCGGACGTCGGCCAGTCCGGTACCAGGCACGAGAAGGCGTCGACCACGCACGCGCACCCCCCCAAGGCGGCGCGTGCCTGGTCGACCACGCCAACGACCACGCGCCGGCCGAGCGCCCCACAGCCCACGGCGGCGGGGCGCCCGCCCAGCCG
>JBBSNO010000234.1:0-3954 GCA_038232615.1 Actinomycetales bacterium | reverse complement strand
GACCCCCGCGTCCTCGACCGGCTCGTCGGCGGCCGGCTCGTGCCCGGCCACGGCCTCGTCGGGGATGGCGTCCGAGTCGGCGACCAGCGAGACCTGCTCCAGGAAGTCCACCAGCGCACCGCCCGGGCTGTTCTGCTCGAACTCGCCCGCGACCGCGACGAGCTCGGCGAGGTTCTCCACGCGCGACTCGTCCTGCGGGTCGTGGCTGGCCCGCAGCTCCTCGAGGTAGCCCGAGCGGTCGAGCACGGCCTCGAGCACGGTGACCGGCCCGGCCCCTGCCTCCACCACGGTGCGTAGCTCCTCCAGCAGCGTGGTGAAGCCCTGCACGCAGGCGAGCGAACGGGTGGCGATGCCCGGTGCGTCCTGCGCGCGCTCCAGCGCGGCGTTGAAGGAGATCCGCTCGCGCTCGGCGAGCACCGTGACCGTCGCCTCGGCCCGGTTGCCGATGCCGCGCTTGGGCACGTTGAGGATGCGGCGCAGGTTCACCGTGTCGTCGGGGTTGGACAGCACCCGCAGGTAGGCCAGGGCGTCCTTGATCTCCCTGCGCTCGTAGAACCTCGTGCCACCGACCACCTTGTAGGGCAGACCGACCCGGACGAGCACCTCCTCCAGCGCTCGCGACTGGGCGTTGGTCCGGTAGAACAGCGCGACGTCGCCGAACCGCACGCCCTCGTGGTCGCGCAGCCGGTCGATCTCCTCGGCGACGAAGGCCGCCTCGTCGTGCTCGTTGTCCGCGACGTAGCCCACGATCCGCTCGCCGTCCCCGGCGTCCGTCCACAGGTTCTTCGGACGCCGGTCCGGGTTGCGGGAGATGACCGCGTTCGCCGCCGTCAGGATCGTCTGCGTGGACCGGTAGTTCTGCTCCAGCAGGATGGTGCTCGCGTCGGGGTAGTCGTCCTCGAACTCGACGATGTTGCGGATCGTCGCGCCGCGGAAGGCGTAGATGGACTGGTCGGCGTCGCCGACGACGGTGAGCTCTGCCGGCGGTACCTGCGGTCCTGTCGGGTCGAGCACCGGCCCGTGAGCGCCAGCGCCCCCGACGAGCTCGCGGATCAGCGCGTACTGGGCGTGGTTGGTGTCCTGGTACTCGTCGACGAGGACGTGCCGAAACCGGCGCCGGTAGTGCTGGGCTACGTCGGGAAAGGCCCGCAGGACATGGACCGTCGACATGATCAGGTCGTCGAAGTCCAGCGCGTTGGCCTGCCGCAGGCGCTGCGTGTACATCCGGTAGGCCTGTGCCAGCACCTGCTCGGTCTGCGGGCCGTCGGCCGACTGCGTCGCGAACGTCTCGTCGTCCACCAGCTCGTTCTTGAGGTTGGAGACCTGGTGGCTGAACGCCCGCGGCGGGAAGCGCTTGGGGTCGAGGTCCAGCTCGCGACAGGCCAGTGCCATCAGGCGCTGCGAGTCCGCCGCGTCGTAGATGGAGAACGTCGACCGCAGCCCCACGGTCGTGGCCTCGCGCCGCAGGATGCGCACGCAGGCGGAGTGGAACGTCGAGACCCACATCGCCCTGGCCCGGGGCCCGACGAGGGCGTGCACCCGCTCCTTCATCTCCCCCGCGGCCTTGTTGGTGAACGTGATCGCGAGGACCTGCCCCGGGGTCACCCCCCGCGCGGCGAGCAGGTACGCGACGCGGTGCGTCAGCACGCGCGTCTTGCCCGACCCGGCCCCGGCCACGATGAGCAGCGGGGACCCGGCGTGCAGCACGGCCTCGCGCTGGCGGGGGTTCAAGCCGTCGAGCAGGGCCTCGGCGTCGAGGCCGGACGACGAGGCCCGAGCGGCGTCGAACTGCTCCCCCGGCCGGGGGGGCACGGTCGGCAACGGTGCCCCCGGGCCCGCCGTGAGCGAGCCCGGGGAGGGGAGGTCGAGGTCGTCGAAGAGGGTGCTCATCTCGCCTCACAGCCTACGTGCGGCCCCCGACCGCGCCCGCGTCCGGCCTGTGGACGAGCGCCGCCGCGTCGTTACGCTCGGCCCATGCCGCTGCCCGACACCGAGGTACCCCGAACGCTGGTCGTCGCCGCTCACCCGGACGACATCGAGTTCGGCGCGGCCGGCTCTGTCGCCGGCTGGACCGACGCCGGCACCACGGTCACGTACCTGCTGTGCACCTACGGCGACCAGGGCGGCTTCGACGACACTCCCCGCGAGCAGGTGCCGGTGATCCGCGAGGCCGAGCAGCGCGACGCCGCAGCGGCCGCCGGCGTGACCGACGTCCGGTTCCTGCAGGGGTATCGCGACGGCTACCTCGAGGGCGGCCACGAGCTCGTGCGGGACATCTCGCGTGTGATCCGCCAGGTCAGGCCGACCCGGGTCCTGACGCCGAGCCCGGAGCGGTGGTGGGCGCGCCTGGCGGCGAGCCACCCGGACCACCTCGCGGCCGGCGAGGCCACCGTGCGCGCGGTGTACCCGGCGTCGCGCAACGCCTTCGCGTACCCCGAGCTGGCCCGCGACGAGGGGCTCGAGCCCTGGACCGTCACCGAGATGTGGCTGATGGCGCACCACACGCCCGACCACCGGGTCGACGTCACCGACACGCTCGACCGCAAGCTGAAGGCGCTGCGCTGCCACGTGAGCCAGACCGGGCACGTCGGCCCGGAGCTGGAGGACATGGTCCGGGCGTCCCTGGGGGCGGCGGCGCGCGAGGCCGGATGGGGCGAGGGCCGCTACGCCGAGTCGTTCAAGGTCGTGCCCACCGGCTGAGCCTCACCACAGGACGGCGACGAGGACGTTGAGCGTCGCCAGCCCGCCGATGGCGTGCAGCACGCCCCTGCTGATGGACGCCTTGCGGCGGTGGCGGAACACGAGTGCCGCGACGACGAGGGCAACGACGAGCTTTACGGCGATCTTCGTGGTGCCCACCTCGACGTCAACCGTCCCGGACTCCGCGAGTCCGACCAGCGCCAGGCCCGTCACGAGCTGGATCGCGGCCCCGTAGACCATCGGTGGCAGCACCTTCGGGCTGCGGACGGCGACCAACCAGCCGCCGACGAGACCCGCCATGCCGAGCAGGTGGGTGACGACGAGCAGCCCGTAGATGATGTCCACGCCCGGAGCCTACGGAGCCCTCTGGGGGCTACGAGTCGCCGGGCAGCGTCTCGCCCAAGGCCGTGGTCGCCGCGACGGGCTCGCTCGAGACCAGGTTCGCGAAGACGACGAAATTGTCCTGCGAGGCACCGCCGTCGTTGCGCTGGAAGCACGTGATCAGCACGAGACGGTCGGGAACGATCTTCCAGACCTCCTCGACGTCCGCCAGCTCGTCCTTGGGGTAGCGCTCGGTCGACTCGATCTCGTAGGTGAGCCGGCCCTGCGAGGTCGTGACGACCACCTCGTCGCCCGGCGCGACGCGGGCGACCTGCTCGTCCTTGTCGAACAAGGGGTTGAAGGCCGCGGGCCCGCTGTCGAACGAGTGACCCGTCAGGTAGACGGTGTTGTCCGAGCCGGTGCCGGGGATGCCGTAGTCCTCGATCCAGTACGCCTCGTCCAGCGTGGGAGGGTCGATCTCGCCGGCGTCCGGCGCAGTGGGCAGGACGTCGACCGCCAGGTCCACGGCGGGGACCTCGACGCGGGTCGGCGCCGCGACGTCCACCGGGCCCTCGGCGGGCGACAGCGGCGGGGTCGGTGGCGGGGTCTCGATCTCGATCTCGATCTCGATCTCGGTCTCGGTCTCGGTCTCGGTCTCGATCTCGATCTCGGTCTCGGTCTCGGTCGCGCTCGGCGACGGGGCCGCAACGGCACGCTCGACCACCTCCGGGCTGCCTGCGAGCAGGCCGGTGGCCACCACCGCTATCACGGTGATGGCCACCAGCCCAGCTGCGATGCCCAGTCGGGCCCGCCGCGGCAGGCCGCGCAGTCGAGCGACCAGCGCGTTCAGCGCACCGCCCCACGACGACGGAACGCCACCGCGCCACCCGCGGAGAGCATCAGGAGCAGACCGGCGAGGGCCCACACCTGGGT
>JBBSNO010000233.1:0-3957 GCA_038232615.1 Actinomycetales bacterium | reverse complement strand
GGTCCTGGGCGAGCTGACCAGGAGTGATCCCCAGGATGGTGGCGCCGGCTGCGACCAGCGTGGCGTCGTCGTCCAGCGTGTGGTCGAAGTTCTCGCCCTGGGTGTGGTGCTCCCGGCTGTGGACCTGCACGCCCAGGGCGACGTCCTCGACCCAGGAGTCTGGGACCGGGAGCAGCGTCCCGACCCTGCTGTGCAACGTCGGGTTCGGCTCGATCTCCGGCAGGACACCGCTGCTGCGAAGCAGGCGCAGGCAGTCCGCCTCGGGTGCCGACCACGCGCCGGCCTCAGCGGCGATCACGGCCGAACGCAGGGCGAGGCTGGCGCGAGTGGGCGCCCGCTCGAGCTCGTGGCGCAGGGTCGCCAGCGTAGCCAGTCGGCGCTGGACCACCTGCAGGACCACCGCCTCGACGGCTCGCGGACCCGGCAGGTACGGTGCCGCGTCGACCACCGCACGCGCCGGGGACGCTGTGCGCACTCCGCTCACCAGGCGCGACCCGCCGTCCGTGCGGCTGCTCGCACGCACCACCGCGAAGCCGGCCCGTCGGTTCCTGCGCTTCTCGTGCACGAAGAGGTGGACGACCCCGGGCGTCGGTAGGTACGTCAGCCCATGCCGGCGCGCGGCCTCGACGCCGGTGATGGTGGCGTCGTCCCCGGCGTAGAGCCAGGCCGCGACGAGTCTCTGCTCGTCGTCCAACCGTCCCGTGAACACAGCCACGACACTCGGCAGGACGGCCTGCCATCCCCGCCCGAGCCGCCAGCGCAGCCGCTCTCGCGTCACACCAGCGGCGTAGAGCTGGTGCCGGTGCACGAGTCCGTGCTGGGCACTGGCGACCGGGAGCAGGGACGAGGGCAGGTCCATGCCCCCAACTGTCCGCGCGCAGTCGGCCGGGTGCGACGTTGGCGCGGGGCGCTGTGGACGACGTGACTCGAGCCGCGCCTGTGGGCGGGACGTCACCTACGCGCGACCCCACTGATCGTCGGATCAAACTGGGGGTATTCACCCCCAGAAGCGCCCGACGATCAGTGGGTGCAGGTGCAGGTGCAGGTGCAGGGGGAGACGGGGGGCAGAGGGTCAGAGGGGCAGAGGGTCAGGCCACGGTGAAGGTCTTGGTGTCGAAGCTGCGCACCGTGGTCTCGCCGTCGGAGGCGTCGGGCACCTCGACCGTGAGCGTGTACGTGCCGGGGGTCAGGTCCTGATCCGGCCGGAGGGTCCAGGAACCGCGCTCACCGAGGTCGACCGCCTCGCCGCCCGGGCCCGAGACCCCGAAGAAGCCCTCCTCGACCACGGCGCCGTCCACCTCCAGCCGCCACATCAGGGTGTTCTCGTAGGCGTTGACGCCCTCGCCGCTGATCTTGGGGGCGTCGGCCGCGATGGTGCCGGCCTCGACGGGCGCGGTGATCCACACCAGGGCCCGGGGGTCGTCGGCGCCCGTGCCGCGGCGGACCGGCTGGTCGGTGCTCACCGTGCCGAACAGGTCGGCTGGCTCGCCGTCGACCGTGAAACGCACCGGCACGTCCTGCAGCGCCGCGGCCGTCGCCGTCCACACCAGCTGCTGCACCATCACCTGGGCCAGCTCGGAGCCCACCGAGACACCCTCCACCGCGGACGACGACAGGTCGACCGTGATCTCGCCGTCGCCGAGCGAGGTCGTGGCGGCCGCGCCGTCCGGCCAGGGCGAGGTGTAGTCGGGGTCCGAGGGGACGCCCTCCAGCGCCGCGTCCACGGCGGCCTGCACCCGGGTCGCGGGGTCGTCGGGCCCGTTGTCCCCGAACTCGCGGAACAGCGCGAACCGCGAGCCCTGCTCGCCGACCCAGTACACCGGCAGTGCTGCGCCCACCGGCGAGCCCGGCGGGGTCTCGCCGTCGGTGGCCGTGGGGGGCGGAGGCACGGCGGTCGCGGACGGAGCGGGCTCGACCGGTGTCGGTGTCGGTGTCTGCGTCGGTGTCGGTGTCTGTGTCTGTGTCGGTGTCTGCGGCGGTGTCTGAGGCTGAGTCTGAGTCGGTTCGGCCGTCGCGCTCTCGATGCCGGACGGCGACGCCGCAGGCGCGAGGTCGCCGTCACCGCCCACTGCGAAGGCGAGCCCGGCGACCAGGCCCACCGCCGCGACGCCGGCCACCGCGGCCAGCACGGGCACCCAGCGCGGACGGCGCTCGGCGTCAATCTCCTCGGTGATGGCTTCGAGGCGGTCGCCGGGCTGGATCATGTCGGCCTCCTGGGTCAGGGCACGGCGCAGCAGCCGTGCGGTGGGGTCGTCCTCGTCGTTCCCGAGCGGGAACGGCCGGGTCGGGTCGTCGTTCACGTCGTGTCCCCCGTCATGGACCGGGTCGCGGACCGGGTCGTCACGGTGCGACCCCTTCCTCGCGCAGCGCGTCGCGCAGGGCGGCCAGGCCCCGGTGCGCATGGCTCTTGACCGAGCCGCGGCTGATGCCGAGCGTCTCGGCGATCTCGGTCTCCGAGGCGTCGGCGTAGTAGCGCAGCACCAGGACCTCCCGCTGCCGCCCGGGCAGGCGGCGCAGCGCCGCCATCACGGTGGCATCGTGCTCGTGGGCGAGCGCCCGCTCCTCCGGTCCGGAGGCCTCGGGCGCGGCCGGACGCCGGTGACGCACCTCGACCTGCCGGTGGCGGACGACGGAACGGCAGCCGTTGACGACGCTGACCCGCAGGTAGCCGATCCCGGCGGCCGGCTCCCGCAGCCTCGGCCACCGCCGGTGCAGGGCGACGAAGGCGTCCTGGACGACCTCCTCCGCCGTGGCGCTCTCGTGCAGCAGCAGGGAGGCGAGCCGGACCATCGCCGTCCAGTGGCTCGCGTACAGCGCGCGGACCGCCTGGTCGGCGTCCCAGTCGGCGTCGACCTGGCGGGCGCCCGACGGCGACGGGTCGCGCACGAGCGGCTCCCTCCCGAGCACGTCCAGAGTCGTCACACCTGTCACACGCGCAGGTCGGCCCCCAGGTTGTCGCAACCGGTGGGCCGATCGGGGGAACCGCGCCGCTACCGTGGGCCGATGGCCGAGAACAAGCGCGCAGAGCCTGCCACCCGTGACCCCGACTGCATCTTCTGCCGGATCGTCGCGGGCGAGGTCCCCTCGGACGTCGTCACGCGCACCGACAGGGTGCTGGCGTTCCGCGACGTCAACGCTCAGGCGCCCACGCACGTCCTCGTCGTCCCGCTCGAGCACCATGTGGACGTCGGCGCGCTCGCGGCCGCGGACGGCGGCACGCTCGCCGAGCTGGTGCTCGTGGGCCAGCAGGTGGCCGCGGACGAGGCGACCGGCGACTTCCGGCTGGTGTTCAACTCCGGCCCCCAGGCGGGCCAGAGCGTGTTCCACGTCCACGGTCACGTGCTCGCTGGGCGTGACCTCACCTGGCCACCCGGCTGAGCGGTCACGGAGTCCTTGATCGCGGGCGGCGAGTTCCTTGATCGCGGGCGAGTTCCTTCCTTGATCGCGGGGGAGTGAGGTGCCCTGGGTAGGATGTGCAGGGTCCGCCAGCCGTCGCGTGAAGCAGGAGCAGGGCAGCCCGCCCGTCCCATGACCGACCAGCCCGTCGTCCCCACCACCTCCGCTCTGCACCCACCTGCCGCCAGCGTCGCTCCGGTGACCCAGCGCGAGACCAAGCACCGCATCGTCGTCCCGACGGACGTCCCGATGGTCGCCCTGCTCGGACCGGCCGACGAGCTGCTGCGAGTCGTCGAGCGCGCGTTCCCCCGGGTCGACGTCCACGTGCGCGGCAACGAGGTCACCGTGACCGGCCGGGTCGGCGACGTCGCCCTGGTCGAGCGGCTCCTGGACGAGATGCTGGCGGTGCTCGCGAGCGGGCAGTCGTTGTCCGCCGACGCGGTCGAGCGGTCGATCGGCATGCTGCGCCAGGTCGGTGCCGAGCGGCCCGCCGATGTGCTCACCCTCAACGTCCTGTCGAACCGCGGACGCACGATCCGCCCGAAAACGGTGAACCAGAAG
>JBBSNO010000232.1:0-4034 GCA_038232615.1 Actinomycetales bacterium | reverse complement strand
TAGCCCGCCGTCGTCCGCAACAAGTCACCCTGCCTCGGCGCCAGACCCAACGTCATGATCACTCCCGGGATAGCGGTACCAACCACCGCAATTCTCTCGGAAACACGCACGGAACCCCGTCACCGCCACGCGAAAAACACCAGCCACCTAGGCTCGGTCCGTCAGCTCCGCTGAGTCGAGCAGCGCGGCCCGGCCGGCTGTCGCGCAGCGCGCGGCAACCGGTCGTGCATGCCCGTCAGTACGCTGCGCCCCGTGGAGGACACCGACGCCCTGATCGTGCGGCTGCTGGCGGCCGACGGCCGGACCAGCTACACCGACCTCGCCAGGCAGGCGGGCCTGTCGACGTCCGCGGTCCACCAGCGGGTCCGTCGGCTGGAGGAGCGAGGCGTCATCCGCGGGTACGCCGCCGTTCTCGACCCCGACCAGGTCGGCCTGCCGTTGACGGCCTTCGTCTCCGTCTCGCCGTTCGACCGTTCCGCACCGGACGACGTCCCCGACCGGCTGGCGGGCATCGCCGAGATCGAGGCCTGCCACTCCGTCGCCGGGGACGAGTCGTACATCCTGAAGGTCCGGGTGGCGACACCGTCCGCCCTCGAGGACCTCCTCGCCCGCGTGCGCGCCGCGGCGAACGTCTCCACGCGTACCACCGTGGTCCTGTCGACCCCGTACGAAGCCCGGCCACCGGCACTCTGACCGGGCTGGGTGGACCGATCAGGGGACGGCGGGGGTCCCGGCGTCCTTCCCGCTACGGTTGCCGCAGACCGGTGGCAGGCCCGCCGGTCGGGGGGTGGTGATGGACGTACGGAACGACGACGCCGAGACCCGTCCGGTCCGGGAGGTCGACGACCTCGTGCGCTTCGCCGCGCTCGTCGACCGCTCGCGCGACTTCATCGCCATGGTCATGCCGGACGGCGCCGTGACCTACGTCAACGCCGCCGGCCGTGAGCTCACCGGGGTCGGGTCGTTCGAGGACGCCGTCGCACGCTCGACCGACGACTACTTCAGCGACGTGGGACGCGATCTGTCGATGGAGATCGAGGAGGCCGTCCGGACCCACGGCCACTGGGAGGGGGAGAGCCTCCTGCGGCACTTCCCGACGGGTGAGTCCATCCCGGTCTCGGTGAACTCCTTCCTCGTCATCCACCCGGAGACGGGCGAGGCCCTGGCGATGGCGACCGTCCAGCGCGACCTGCGCCCCCGCCTGGCGTTCGAGCGTCAGCTGCGCGAGGGCGCGGAACGCCTCGCGCGCAGCGTCGCCGAGCAGCGCGCCATCGCGAACCTCGGCCAGGTCGCCCTGGACGCGACGCTGACCGACCTGCTGCGCGCGGCGGCGAGGCAGGTCGCGGCGACCCTGCGCTGCGCGTCCGTCGTCGTGCACCAGGTGCGGGAGTCCGGCGACACGTGGCTGGCGATGGCCTCCAACACCGGCGACGTGCCGACCCAGACCCCACCGCTCGACGTCGCGGTGCAGGCCTGGAAGAGCGGCCGGCCGGTCGTGGTGGAGGGCGCGATCGGCGTGCCGGTGCCCAGCGCGGACGGACCCTGGGGCGTCATCAGCGCCGAGCAGGGGCCCTCGAACGCACCGTGGGAGCTGCGGCAGGAGTTCCTGCGGGCGGTCGCCGGCGTCCTGTCGTCCGCGCTGCGCCGCCTGGCGGTCGAGGACACGCTGCGCCACCAGGCCCTGCACGACCCGCTGACCCGGCTGCCCAACCGGGTGCTGGTCGCCGACCGTCTCGGGCGCGCGCTGGAGCGGTCCGTCCGCTCGGGCACCGCCACCGCGGTGATCCTCGTCGACCTCGACGACTTCAAGGCGGTGAACGACAGCCTCGGCCACGACGTCGGCGACGCCCTGCTCGTGACCCTTGCCGGCCGCCTGCTCGAGGCCGTGCGCCCCGAGGACACCGTGGCCCGGCTCGGTGGGGACGAGTTCGTGGTGGTCTGCGCGGACCTCGGCGGCAAGGTCGACGCGATCGCCATCGCCGAGCGCATCCGCACCACCTGGTCCGAGCCGGTCGAGGTCGGTGGCTCCCTGGTGCACGTGGTGGGCAGCATCGGGCTCACCTTCGTGGGCGGGGACTCGCCCCAGCGGACCGCCGAGGCCGCCGAGCTGCTGCGCCAGGCCGACATGGCCATGTACCGCGCCAAGGAGCGGCGCCTGGGTGGCCTCGAGGTCTTCGACGAGCGGATGCGCGAGGGGTCGGTGCGCCGCCTCGCCATCGCCACCGCGCTGCGCCGTGACGTCCACGAGGGGCGGCTGACGTTGGCCTACCAACCGATCGTCGACGTCTTCACGGGCCAGGTCACCGCCGTGGAGGCCCTGGCGCGGTGGGCCGGGCCCGGTCAAGGGGTCGGTGACGTGGGCCCCAGCGAGTTCATCGGCATCGCGGAGCAGACGGGCCTGATCCGCACCCTGGGGGAGTGGGCGCTGCGCGAGGCGTGCCGGACGGCGGCGGGCTGGGGCGGGGACGGCCGGCCGGGGGTCCGGGTCAACGTGAGCCCGCTACAGCTGGGCAACCACGACTTCACCGGCACCGTGCAGCGGGTGCTCGCCGAGACGGGGCTGTCGGCGTCCCGGCTGGGGCTGGAGCTGACCGAGGCCGCGATCATCGACGACTCCGAGGCGTCGCGCGCCACCATCGAGGGACTGCACGGGCTCGGCGTGCAGCTGCTGCTCGACGACTTCGGCACGGGGTACTCGGCGCTGAGCTACCTGCACCGGTTCCCCCAGATCGGCTGCCTGAAGATCGACGGGTCGTTCATCGACGGGATGGGACGCCGCCGGTCGGACGAGGCCATCGTGACCGCGGTGCTGGCGATCGCCCGGGAGTTCGACCTCGACGTCGTGGCCGAGGGGGTCGAGCAGCCTGCGCAGATGGAGCGGCTCCGCGCGCTGGGGTGCCCGCTGGCGCAGGGCTACCTGCTGGGCCGGCCGATGCCGGCCGCCGACCTCGACGTCCGGCTGGCGGCGCGACCGTGACGCCCGACCGTCAGCCGGCCTGGGCCCGGGCGGCCTCGCGGCTCGCCGTGGCGCGGGCCACCGCCTGCTCGTGCAGGTCGTCGGGACCGGCGTGCTCGCGCCACCACGCCTGCCCCGCGTCGGCGAGGGTGTCGATCGGGTCGTAGTACACGTACTCGCGGGACAGGGCCGCTGCGTCCTCGCCCTCGATCGAGGTGCGGTAGTTCTTGGTCCAGTACGAGATCCCGCGCTCGGTGTCGTAGGTGTGCACCTGGTGCACCCAGCGCTTGCCCACGAACGGCACGTCGCAGACGATCCGCGGCGTCGCGAAGCCGGGCAGGTAGCCCATCATCGAGTGCTGCAGGTGCTGGGCGTGGGCGAGCGAGACCCGCCAGTGCTCGCTGAACGGGATCATGTCGCACATGTAGAAGTAATAGGGCGTGATCGCCGACTCGTCCTGCAGGGCGAAGCAGAGGTCGAGCAGCTGCGTGGTCGAGTCGTTGACCCCGCGCATCAGCACGCCCTGGTTGCGGACGTCGCTGACGCCGGCGTCCAGCATCGCCCGCGTCGCCTGCGCCACGCCGGGCGTCAGTGACTGGGCGCTGTTGACGTGCGTGTGGATCGCGAGGTTGACCCCGCGCTGCCGGGCGACGGCCGCCACGCGCGAGACGCCCTGGACGACGTCCGGCGCCGCCCAGTGTTGGGGGAGCCCCATCAGCGCCTTCGTCGCGAGCCGGATGTCACGGATGTTGTCGATCTCCATCAGCCGCAGCAGGAACGTCTCGAGGTTCTTCCACGGCATGTTCGCGACGTCGCCGCCGCTGACGACGACGTCGCGCACGGACGGGGTGGCCTGCAGGTAGGTCATCATCGCGGCCAGCCGGTCGACGGGCTTGAGGTCGAACTTCAGCTTTTGGATCACCGGTGTCGAGTTGCCGACCAGGTCCATCCGGGTGCAGTGCCCCCAGTACATCGGGCACCTCGGCACGAGCTCGGCCAGCACCTTGGTCGGGTTGCGGTGGGTGTTCCCCGCGGCGACCCACATGACGTGCGCGTGCAGCGAGTCGCGGGTGGCGTA
>JBBSNO010000231.1:0-4057 GCA_038232615.1 Actinomycetales bacterium | reverse complement strand
TAGACGCCGATGTTGTGCGCCGTGGACACCAAGACGGGACTCAGCCCGCCAGGAACGTGGATCTCGCCGTCCCGATCGAAGGGCAGCCCGGTCCATTCCCGCCACCGCTGGAGGGGAGCCTGCACCGTGGCCGAGCACGGAGCGACGCCGATGAGTTCGCCTCCGGCCCGAACGTGAACGCGGAGCCATCGATCGGCGGGAAGTCCGTCCGGGCGTCTCCGTGCCGCGTACTCCACCATCGGAACGGCCGGTTCAGCCGCCTTGCCAGGCGGGCGCACCGGGGCCAGGAGCGTGTCGAGCCCGTGGCTGGCGGCACTCCGTCGCAGGCCAGCGAGTACGACCTCGGAGAGTCCGCGCCCGTAGTGATCGGGGTGCACCACAATCTCGAGTGCGCAAGCGGTGTCCGGTCGGCGCTGGTCTATGGCGTCCTCGGCGACCCAGATGGCGACCTGGTCCCATCCTCCCGCGGGGAAGCGTTCGCGTCCCGGCTCCTGCGCACGGAACGGGACCATCACGCCACGCGCCACCGCCGACCCCGTTTGGTCGACCAGCACGAGCACGTAGTCCGGCCAGCGCTTGACGAGCCGGCTGCGGCGAACCAGTAGAGGTACCGGGCTGCCCTGCATGAAGACACCGTCATCGGCGCCGTACGGGATGCCGAACGCGGCCGGGCAAGGTCAGGACGCTCGGCCAGCGAGACGATCTCCATGCGGCAGTTGTACTCCCCAAGTGCCCGTCGGGCGTCCCATGAGCCGCTCGCTGCGTGCATCCGAGCGCACCGCCTCGTGCCCTACCAGGCTGTCGTTGGACCTCGTGAGGTAGCCGACGCCACCGTCTCCCCGCGGCGGCGCTCGGGCGGCCACCTCGACGCGGTCCCGACTCGCGAAGTACTCGGGCGCATCACCAGCACGGTCGCTTGCCGCACCCTCGAGGTGTAGACCGACCATGCCGGGAGACGAAGCACCATGCACCGGCGCCTGCACTCAACAGGGGGCCGAGCGAAGCACCACAGGGCGAGATCGGCGCGTAAGACGACTGCCGGTGACGTCTGACGTGGTCATGCGAGAAACCCGCCGGGCCTACTCGCTGAGGCGGCGCCGGTAGGCCAGAGCGCCACCGGAGGCCAGCAACGCCAAGCCCGCGACCGCGATCAGCGTCGTCCCGCCATCGCCCGATCCGCCGCCGGCGTCGACGCCGCCCGCCGGCACGCCATCCATCTGGGACGCGTCGTCGTCGGACTCGCTTTCCTCGCCCGTCGAGCCGTCGTCCTGCTCTACCCCGTCGTCGGTCCCGCCGAACTGGCTCTCGCAGGCGATGCCGTCGTCATCGGCGTCGAGACGCTCCGGGTCCCCGGATACGGCGTCGAACGCGGCCTGCGCCTCCTCCTGGGTGGCGAAGTCCGGGCAGTCCCGGTCGCCCTCGACAGCCCACGCCGGAGCGGCGAAGGGCACGGATACGACGGTGGCGACCGCCGCGGTGAGAAGCGCGCGTCGAAGCTGCATGAGGACCCCCGTGATAGCGGAATGTGATGGCCTCGCCACGGTAGACCCGATCCGGCCACGGTGGAAGGCCCCGGTCTGCCCGAATTGTCCGCACCTTGAACCAGTCGTTGGCCGCCGCGGGCCAGCGTGCTACCGGCGGCCGTTGACGAGTGCTCGTGCTCCTCGCCGTGATGGATGATGTGCACATGACCACCATCGGCATCGTCAGTCCGGGCGCGATGGGTAGCGGGCTCGCCCGGGCGTACGTCGCGGGCGGGTGCCGTGCCGTGGCCACCGTCGCCGGACGCAGCGACCGCTCCCGCCGGCTGGCGGAGGCGGGGCCGTTCGAGCTGCTGCCGGACCTGGACGCCGTCGTACGGTCCGCGCAGATCGTGCTGAGCGTCGTACCCCCAGCCGAGGCCGCGACCGTCGCCGCGTCGGTGGCACAGGCGGCGGCCCGCACCGGGTCCCGCCCGCTCGTGGTCGACGCCAACGCGATCAGCCCGGACAGCGTCGAGCGGGTCCGGGCGCTGCTGGCTGCCGAGGGACTGTCCCTGGTCGACGGCTCCATCTCCGGCGGACCGCCTACGCCGGAATCAGGCGTGCCGACCCGCCTGTACCTGTCGGGCGCACGGGCGCAGGAGGTGGCCGACCTGCCTTCACCCGGTCTGGACGCCCGGGTGCTCGGCGCGGAGCCGGGCACCGCGAGCGCCCTAAAGATGTGCACGGCTTCCTACTACAAGGGCACGACAGCCCTACTGGCGCACGCGGTGCTGACCGCCGAGCGTCATGGTGTTGTCGAGGAGCTGCTCGACGACCTCTCGGAGAGCTTCCCGCACCTCGGCGAGCGCGCCGCCCGCAGCCTCGCGATGGCCGTCACCAAGTCGGCCCGGTTTGTGGGGGAGATGCGCGAGATCGCGGCCACGCAGGGCGCGGCTGGCCTCCCGCCGGACCTCTTCGAAGCACTCGCGCTGGTCTACGACGAGCTGTCGCGACGACCGCTGGCGCAGACCGCTCCCGAGGACCTGCCCACCGACCTGACCGTCGCGGACTTCCTCAAGCGGGCGGCGAGTTCCGGGGTCAGCTGATGACGCGGTCGGTGCCCGCCGTGGTGTGCAGCACCGGAAGCTCGACCCTGTCGCGTAGGCGCGAGGCCCAGTCGCGGCGCAGGGTCTCCTCCACCAGGTGCGGGGGAGTGACCACGATGATCTCGTCGGCTCCGAGCTCGCGGGCAGCATCGACCGTCGCTTCGACCGGGTCGTCCGGCACCAGGGCGCCGTTGCTGGTGTCGACCCCGGCCAGGTCCAGCGTCTCCCGGGAGGTGTCCAGGGCGTGCTGGGCGGCCAGCCGGGCGTCCTCGGGGTTCTCGTCGCCGGAGTCGCGCGCCGCCTCGCGCAGGCGCCCGAGCAGGACCTCGTCGAGCGCCTCCAGCAGCCGGCTGTGCTCGGTGTCGACGGGCACGAGCACGTGCACCCGCACCGGTTCGGGGTCGTGCAGCTGCGCCACCCGCACGGCGTCGTGGTCGGTGAGGGTCTCCTCGGTCAACAGGACGATCGTGTACACGCGTCTCCTCAGGTGCGGCCGGTCAGGATGCCGGCCAGGTCATAGCGCACCGGCACCTCGAGCTGTTCGTACGTGCACGAGCGTGGGTCGCGGTCGGGGCGCCAGTTGCGGAACTGGGCGGTGTGGCGAAACCGGGTGCCCTCCATGTGGTCGTAGGCGACCTCGACGACCAGCTCCGGTCGCAGCGGCACCCAGGACAAGTCCTTCCCCGCGTTCCACCGGCTCTGCGCGCCGGGCAGCCGACCGCCCTCGTGCGCCTCGGCCTCCGCCCACGCCCGCCACGGGTGATCCGCAAGATCCGAGACGGCGTACGTCTCCAGCTCCGCCACCAGCTCGGCGCGCCGCTTGACGGAGAACGACGCCGCGACCCCCACGTGCTGCAGCGCGCCGTCGTCGTTGTACAGGCCGAGGAGCAGTGATCCGACCAGCGGGCGCTCTGGCGTGCTGGTCTTGTGCCAGCGGTATCCAGCCACGACGCAGTCGGCGGTGCGGGCGTGCTTGACCTTGAGCATCGTGCGCGCGTCCGGGGCGTAGGGCCCGGCCAGCGGCTTGGCGACCACGCCGTCCAGCCCCGCGCCCTCGAACGTGTCGAACCAACCGCGCGCAAGACGTACGTCCTCGGTCGCGGGGGTGAGGAAGACCCGCCTGCCTGCGTCGGTGACGGCGTCGAGGAGTTGGTTGCGTCGCGTGCCGAACGGCTCGTCGAGCAGCGAGCGGTCCGCGTGCGCAAGAAGGTCGAAGGCGATGAACATGGCCGGGGTCTGCTCGGCGAGCAGCCGGACCCGCGAGTCCGCCGGGTGGATCCGCTGCAGCAGCGCCTCGAAGTCGAGCCGGTCGCCGCTGGCGATGGCGATCTCGCCGTCCACGACGCAACGTTGCGGCAGCTCGGCGCGCACGGCCTCGACCACCTCGGGGAAGTAGCGGGTCAGCGGCCGCTCGTTGCGGCTGCCGAGTTCCACCTCGTCGCCGTCGCGGAAGACGATGCAGCGGAAGCCGTCCCACTTCGGCTCGTA
>JBBSNO010000230.1:0-4110 GCA_038232615.1 Actinomycetales bacterium | reverse complement strand
TCGACCGCAGCGCCTCGCCGGCGCGGCGCAGCACCTCCTGCGTGCCCCAGCGGGCGCACGCCACCTCGACGCGCTCGCGCGGTTGCATCATCCGCGGGGTGCGGCCTGGAGCACCAGCGCCGCGGACCCGCCCACGACCTGGTCCCACCCACCGACGACCTCCAGCACCACCACGCCGGACGTCGGCAGCCCGGCCCGGACAGCGGCGACCGCTCCGCCGTCCGACGCCTCACCGGCCAAGGCCACGGCGACCTCGGACGTCGTGGGATCGTGCCCGACGACGGCGAGAGTTCGCACGACGTCGCTGGTCGCAGCGACGACGTCCAGCACCGCGGCCACGGAGGCCTCGTACAGCGAGGGCTCGACGCGCACCGGCGGCGGGTCGTCCAGCTCCGAGGCCGCCGCTGTCCAGGTCTCCTGCGCCCGCACGGCGCTGGAGCACAGGACCAGGTCGGGCACCAGGTCGTGGTCGGCCAGCCAGCGGCCGAGGGCGGCAGCATCCCGCCGCCCACGGGCCGTCAAGCCTCGGGACAGGTCGCCGTCGCCCGCGTCCGCCTCAGCCTTCGCATGCCGAACGAGCAGGACGCGTCGGGTATCGCTCATACCTCCTCCTTCGTCGTCGGCATGTCCGGCGCCCTCCGCCCTCCGACTCGCTTGCTGCGCTCGCTCATGACCTCATCGTGACGCAAGGCACGGCCGGACGCCCACTACCGTGTGCAGGTGCCGAAGCCCGCTGCCCTGCCCGACGCCGGCGCGAGCACCGTCGGGCCCGTCGTGGTCATCGGTGGAGCCGAGGCCAAGCTGCGCCGCGCCACCGTGCTCCGGCGATTCGTGGCCCTGGCCGGAGGTAAGGGCGCCCGCATCGTCGTCGTCCCCACTGCGTCGTCGGTCGAGCCGGAGATGGTCGAGGTCTACACGAACGCCTTTCGGGTGCTGGGCGCCGCCAGCGTGACATCCGCGCGCCCGGCCGGACGACGCGACGCCGACGACCCCGTGGCGGCCTCCACCCTGCGTGACGCCACGGGCGTCTTCATGACCGGCGGCAACCAGCTGAAGCTCGCGCAGTGGGTCGTCGGAACGGCGCTCGGCGACGCGATCGTCGCGGCCCACCACCGCGGCGCCGCCGTGGGTGGCACGTCCGCTGGGGCGAGCATGATGAGCACGCACATGATCTCCCAGGGCGACGAGGGCGTCACCCCTCGGCAGCGCAGCAGCCAGCTGACCGTCGGGCTCGGCGTCCTCGACGGCGTCGTGGTCGACCAGCACTTCGACCAGCGCAATCGGTTCGGGCGGCTGATGTCCGTCGTCGCCACGTCGCCGTCCCTGCTGGGGGTCGGGATCGACGAGAACACCGCCGCGGTCGTCACCGAGCAGCGCTGGCTCGAGGTGGTCGGCTCGGGCTCGGTGTTCGTCCTGGACGCCCACCACGCCGTCTCCGACGCGCACGAGGCACGCCGGGGGGCGCCGTTGCTGCTCTCCGGCGCCGTCGTCCACACGCTGCCGTCGGGCGCCCGGTTCGACCTGAGACGCCGGCAGCTCGTGTCGTTCACCGAGCAGCACGGCGACAGGCCGAACCGGGTACCGCACGCCGACCGCGACGAGGCCCGAGCCCTTGCGGCACAGCTACGCGCGCAGCTGCAGCGCGACGAGGACGTGTAGAGCCGTTGACCCGCACCAACAGAGGACGCCGAGCATGAGTGAGCGCAGCGAGGCGCGCCCGGATCTGACGATCCTCACCACGAGGGTCTACCGCGGACCCAACATCTGGTCCTACGAGACGGCGATCCACCTCACGGTCGACCTCGGCAGCCTCGAGGACCATCCCACCGACACGCTCGGTTCCTTCACCGACGACCTGCTCGAGGTGCTGCCCGGGCTGGCGCGTCACCACTGCTCGCGGGGCAGGCGGGGCGGGTTCGTCGAGCGGCTGCGAGAAGGCACGTGGCTCGGGCACGTCTCCGAGCACGTGGCGCTGCAGCTGCAGCAGGAGGCCGGGCACGAGGTGTCGCGCGGGAAGACACGCCAGGTCAAGGGCGAGCGGAGCGTCTACAACGTCGTCTACGCCTACACCGACGAGCGTGTGGGTGTCGCCGCCGGGCAGCTCGCGGTCCGCCTCGTGAACCACTTCGTCGAAGCCGAGCGCGACTTCGAGCCCCGCGCCGAGATCGAGGCGTTCCTCCTTCGGGCGCAGCGCATCGCGTTCGGGCCGAGCACCCAGGCCATCCTGGAGGAGGCCGTCTCGCGCGACATCCCCTGGCAGCGGCTCAACGAGTACTCGCTCGTGCAGCTCGGTCAGGGCGTCCACGCGCAGCGGATCCGCGCGACGATGACGTCGAACACGTCCGCGCTGGCGGTGGACATCGCCGGTGACAAGGAGCTGACGACGCGGCTGCTCGCGTCGGCGGGCCTACCCGTTCCGCGTAGCGAGGCGGTGCGGTCGGCGGACGGCGCGGTCACCGCCGCCCAGCGCATCGGCGACCCGGTGGTGGTGAAGCCGCTGGACGGCAACCACGGTCGCGGCGTGTGCCTGAACCTGACCGACGAGGCCCAGGTCCGCGAGTCCTTCGAGGTCGCGCAGGCCCAGTCGAGGCGTGGGACCGTCGTGGTCGAGTCCCTGGTCAGCGGCAAGGACTACCGCTGCCTCATCATCGACGGCCGGATGCAGGCCATCGCCGAACGGTCACCGGCGCACGTGGTCGGCGACGGGCGACAGAGCCTGACCGAGCTCGTCGAGACCACGAACGCCGACCCGCGCCGGGGCGTGGGGCACGAGAAGGTGCTGACGAAGATCACCGTGGACGACGCCGCCGTCGAGCTGGTGGCGTCGCAGGGCTACGGGATGGACGACGTCCCGCCGGCAGGCGAGGTGGTGAAGCTCGCTCTGACGGGCAACCTGTCGACCGGCGGCATCTCGATAGACCGGACGCTGGACGCGCACCCCGACAACGTGGAGATCGCCGAGGAGGCCGCGCGGCTGATCGGCCTGGACGTCGCCGGCATCGACTTCATCTGCCCCGACATCACCGAACCGGTGCGCGAGACCGGGGGCGCGATCTGCGAGGTCAACGCTGCACCGGGGTTCCGGATGCATACGCACCCCACCGTCGGGGACCCGCAGTTCATCGCCAAGCCGGTGGTGGACTCGCTCTTCCCACCGGGTGCCTCGTCCCGCGTGCCGATCGTCGCCGTCACCGGGACGAACGGCAAGACGACCGTCGCCCGGATGATCGCGCACATCTTCAAGGGCCTCGGCCGCAAGGTGGGCATGACGAGCACGGACGGCGTGGTCGTCGACGAGCGCCTCGTGATCCGCGCCGACGCGTCCGGGCCCAAGAGCGCCCGGATGGTGCTGCAGAACCCCCGCGTGGACATGGCCGTGTTCGAGGTCGCCCGCGGCGGCATCCTGCGCGAGGGACTGGGCTACGACCGCAACGACGTCGCCGTGGTCACCAACGTCGCCGCCGACCACCTCGGGCTGCGAGGCATCGACACGATCGAGCAGCTCGCCGCGGTCAAGCGGGTCATCGTCGAGGCAGTTCCTCGGTCGGGGGCCGCCGTCCTCAACGCCGACGACGCGCTGGTGCGCGAGATGCGGCGTCACTGCTCTGGCGAGGTCGTCTGGTTCTCGCTCTCCGGAGCAGGTTCGGCCGAGCGGGAGATGATCGAGGCGCACTGCCGCCGGGGTGGCAAGGCCGTGGTGCTCGAGGTGGGCGAACGCGGCGAGATGATCGTGATCCGGCACGGACGCCGGTCGATGCAGCTGGCGTGGACCCACCTGCTGCCGGCCACGTTCGGGGGTGCGGCCCGGTTCAACGTCGCGAACATCCTCGCCTCGGCCGGCGCGGCGTTCGCCGCCGGCGCGCCGCTGCACGACATCCGCCAGGGGCTGCGGACCTTCACCACCTCGTACTACCTCTCCCCCGGTCGGATGAACCTGATCGGGGTGAGCATGCCCAACGGCACCGTCGACGTCGTGGTGGACTACTGCCACAACGCTCCTGGCATGCGCGAGCTCGGCGACTTCGTCGAGCGGTACTCCGAGCAGAGGGCCGGCACCACCGACCTGGCCAAGCCGTCGCGGATCGGGGTCATCGCCACCGCAGGCGACCG
>JBBSNO010000229.1:0-4118 GCA_038232615.1 Actinomycetales bacterium | reverse complement strand
GCCCTCGGACTTGGCGTGATACATCGCGACGTCGGCGTCACGCAGCAGCTCCTCGGCCTGCACCGGGACGCTGCCGCAGCTGACGATCCCGACGCTGGCACCGATGTGTACGGCGTGCCCGGTCAGCTCGAACGGCTCGCGCAGGGCGGCGAGCACGCGCTCGGCGGTCAGCGTCGCGTCCGCCTCGCCGGAGTGCTCGAGCAGGATGGCGAACTCGTCGCCGCCGAGCCGGGCGACCGTGTCACCGCCGCGGCGTACACAGGCCAGGACGCGCGCGGCGACCGCGCTCAGCAGCTCGTCTCCGACGAGGTGGCCCAGCGAGTCGTTCACGACCTTGAAGTCGTCGACGTCCAGGAACAGCACCGACAGCGGGCCTTCCTCGTTCCGGAGCCGACGCTGGCCGGCGTGCGCGAGCCGGTCGAGGAACAGGGCCCGGTTGGGCAGCCCGGTGAGACTGTCGTGCAGCGACTGGTGGGTCGCCTCGTCGACGGCGCGATGCAGGGCGGCGACCGACTGGGCGTCGTTGAGCGCCAGGCTGACGTGCTCGGCGAACGCGGTGAGCACCTCCTGCTCGGAGATGCTGTACGAACGGTTCTCCCGCCGGGTGGCCACGACCAGGCTGCCGACCGCGACCGCGCCCTGGCGTACCGGCGCCGCCATCGCGGAGCGGATCCCGTCGGCGGTGAAGCCCGGCAGGGGCCGGGGAAGCTGCGGGTAGCAGCTGGTGTGCACGAGGGTGTTCTCGACGATCGCCCGGCCGCCGATGCCCTGGCCGACGGGTTGGCGCAGGGTCGCGGCGGCGAGGTGATCGGGAACGCCGATCGAGGACGCCAGCACCATGACGGCGGGATCGGCCGGGTCGAGCAGGCGCAGGCCCGCGATGTCCTCGCGGAGCAGGTCGGCGGCGCCCGCGACGATGGCGTCGAGCACCTCGTGCAACGGCTTGCGGGAGGAGATCGAGCGCTGGATCCGCGACAGCCGCTCCAGCAGGACCTGTCGCTCCTGCAGCGAGGCGAGCAGCTCGGAGTGGTCCGCCGCCTGTCGTCCGCCGTCCGGGGGCTGGGCCTGCTTGCGGAGCAGGCGCAGCACGGCGCGACCTGCCCCTCCACGTCCGGCCTCCACAGCGCGGTCTTCGGCAGAAAGGGCCTGCGACAGAACCCTTCCGGCGGGTGTTCTCGAACCGAACAGTGACCGGTCGAGCGGGCCGCTTCGGGACAGATCCGCCTTTCGCGGGGCCTGGTCGGCTCGATCCGGGGGGACCCGGCACTTGCGTAGCAGGGGACCGTCCGGTGGACTACCCCGGAGGGCCCCGTCCGGGGGCCGAGGGGAAGGGGCACTCGTGAGCACGTCCGCGGACCACGCCGCACAGCGTGGCCTTGCCGAGAAGCTCGGTATCGAGGCCGGCATGGTCGTGCAGGTGGTCGGCGCGCAGAGCCTCACGGGGCCGCCGGTCGATCGCGGCCTGCTCGACGACGTCGCCGCCCGCAGTGGCACCGAGCTCATCACCACCGACGACTCCGACGACGTGGTCGACGTCGTCCTGCTGTGGTGGCGCGAGGGGGACGGAGATCTCGTCGACACCCTCGTGGACTCGCTGACCAATCTGGGCGACCACGGGGTCATCTGGCTGCTGACCCCCAAGGCGGGCCGGGAGGGCCACGTCGAGCCCAGCGACATCGACGAGGGCGCCCCTACGGCAGGGCTGGCCAGCACGCGCAGCACCAGCGCGGCACCGGAGTGGTCCGGGACCCGGCTGGTCTCGCCGCGCTCGAGCAAGGGCTCCTCGCGCCGCTGAGCCCCGAACAGGCGCGGTGGCTGCTGTCCGCCACCGGCCGGTCCGCCGTCGACCGGGCGATGGCGCTGGACCTGTCGGCGCCGGGCCGGCTGTAGGCGGCCGAGGTGCTGCGGGACGCCGTCGGGGCCGACCGCGGCCCGCTCGCCCTGGAGCAGGCGCTGCTCCGGCAGCGAGCCACCGCGAAGCACCCGCGCGGCGCGGAGTTGTGGTGGACCGGGCCGGCGCTGGAGCAGGCGTCCTCGTTCGCCGTGGCGGCGCACCGGGCGCGCCGGTTCTCCGGTCCGGTGCTCGACTTGTGCTGCTCGGTCGGCGGCGACCTGCTCGCGCTGCCGCAGGGCTCGGTCGGTGTCGACCTCGACGAGGCGCGGCTGCTCTTCGCCCGAGCCAACGCCGAGGTGCTCGGCCGGGACTGCTCGCTGCTGTGCGCGGATGTCACCGCCCTGACGTTTCCCCGTGCGGCGGAGGTGTTCGTCGACCCGGGGCGCAGGGACGGCCGGCGGCGAGTCTTCGATCCGCGGGACTACTCGCCGGCGCTGCCCACCGTGCTCGGCTGGCGGCACGGCGTCCGCGCCCTCGGCGTGAAGGTGGCCCCCGGTGTCGACTACGACTTGCTTCCGGGCGACGTGGAGGTGGAGCTGGTCTCGTTGCGCGGGCAGGTGAAGGAGGCCGTGCTGTGGACCGGCGCCGCGCGCCGCGGGCACCGGCGTAGCGCCACGCTGCTACCCGCAGGGGACCGGCTCGTCGACACCGCCGTCCCGCGCCTGGACGTCGGTGCGCCGGGACCGTGGTTGCTCGAGCCCGACGGCGCCGTCGTCCGCGCCCACCTCGTGGCGCAGGTCGCCGCACTGGTGGACGGTTGGCTCGTCGACGAGACCATCGCGTACGTCTGTGCGGAGACGAACACCCCGACGCCGTTCGGGAAGTGGTTCGAGGTTCTCGAGGTCCTGCCCTTCGGCCTCAAGCCGCTCCGGGAGCGGCTGCGGGCGCACGATGCCGGTCCGCTCGTGGTGAAGAAGCGGGGTACGGCGGTCGAGCCGGACGTCCTGCGGGCGCAACTCAAACTGACCGGGAGCCGCGAGGTGACGGTGGTGCTGACCCGCGCGGCGGGCCGGCAGGTGGCGATGATCGTGCGACCGGCCTGAGGCTCAGGTCCCGCCCGCCCTTGCGCTCGCGCAGCGAGCGCGCTCGCTCGCTCCGGGTCATGTCCCGAAAGCAGGTCGATCGTCCTGTTTCCGGGACAGGCGCTGCCGGTCGACCTAGCGCGTGACGTGCAGCGTCAGGGGGTGGCCGAGTGCGTGCGGGCTAGCAGGTACGCCTGCTGAAGATGCCGGCGCTCGTCGTCGACCTGGAAGGCGAGCAGCAACTGCCCGCCAGGGACCAGCACCCCGCCGAACTCGTGAGGACGACCATCCTGCCCGACCCGCGGTATGGCCCGACGCCCTGTCCTAGGGCGACTCGCCTATCGCACGCCCCAGTTTGTCGACCTCGTCCAGCTCGTGGCCCGACGCACCCGCCAACTCCCGAGCAAGCGCCCATCGGATGCCGTCATGAGTTTGGCCGGTCGCCTCGGCAAGTTCGGACAGGACCTTGGGGATCGACAGCGGCGCATGTGCGGAGGCAATCACCGTGGCCCCGAGCAGGTGCGGCTCGTAGCCGTCTCCGGCGGGGTTGGCCAGCGCTCGGGTCAATCCGAGGTAGATCACGCTCTTCACGTCACCTTCGGCGAGCGCCGCGTCACCAGCCGCGCTCAGTTGTGCGCCCACCGCGTCCACGTCTTCCTCGCCCGCCTCGGCCAGTGCGTGGTCGAGCTGTGCGGTCATCGGTCCTCCGTTGTGGTCGAATTCGCCGGTCGCCAGCATGGCATGGGCCGGAGTGCGGGAGCCGGAGCGGACCCGTCAGCCTGTCCAGCCAACGGCCGTTGCGGCTGTCGCTCTCTGGCCCGAGACTGAGCAGCGACCGACCGGGCATACTCGAACACTCAGGGACTGTCGGGGCACCGGGAACGCTTCTCATCCGGCTGCTCAACACGTCCGGGACCCATGGCTCAGTTGGTAGAGCAGCGCCCTTACAAGGCGAAGGTCGGCAGTTCGAGTCTGTCTGGGTCCACTAGCCTTCCAGCGTGACCGCGCGCCTGGCCGACGTCGTCGGGTTCCTGGAGGACGCCTATCCGCCCTCGCTCGCGGAGGAGTGGGACGCGGTCGGCCTGGTGTGCGGTGACCCGCACGCGACCGTGCGGCGAGTGCTGTTCGCGGTCGACCCGGTCGAGGTCGTGGTGGACGAGGCCATCGCGGGCGGCTACGACCTGCTGGTCACCCACCATCCG
>JBBSNO010000228.1:0-4134 GCA_038232615.1 Actinomycetales bacterium | reverse complement strand
CACGAGCCACCTGCTGCTGCCCGCCGACCCCGCGCTGCTGCGGGTGTCGTCGGCACCGCTCGTGCTGGTCGACGACGAGCTGTCGACCGGGACGACGGTGGTCAACACCCTGCGCGAGCTGCACCGGCTGGCGCCCCGCGCGCACTACGTCGTCGCGGCGCTGGTGGACCTCCGGTCGCCGGCGGACCGTGCGCGGATGGCTGCCCTCGCCGACGAGCTCGACGCGCGCCTCGACGTCGTGTCGCTCGCGGCGGGCGAGGTGGAGCTACGGGACGACGTCCTCGCCGCCGGCGCCCGCCTCGTCGCCGACACCGAAGCCGTGCACGACGTCCCTACCCCCCGTGGTGGTCAAGGACTTCGTGCAGGTCGGGCGGTGCGGGTCGTCGACGTCGGTTGGCCGGCCGGGCTGCCCGAGGGAGGGCGGCACGGTTTCACGCCGCAGGACGCGGCGGCGCTCGAGCAGGCCCTGTCCTCGATGGTCGACCGGATCGACGCGGCAGCGCGCACGCCCCGCCCGGGGCAGCGCGTCCTCGTGCTGGGCTTCGAGGAGCTCATGTACGCGCCGCTGCGGCTGGCTGCGGCATACGCCGACCGGCTGGCCGGGCGTGGCGTCGACGTCCGCTACTCCACGACGACCCGCTCGCCGGTGCTGGCCGTGGACGAACAGGGCTACGCGATCCGGACGGCCCTGGTGTTCGACGCCCACGACGAGCCGTGCGACGCCCACCCCGCGGAGGGACCGGGACGCCGATACGCCTACAACGTCGCACCGCCCGCCGGCACCGCACCGTTCGACCGCGTCGTCCTCGTCGTCGACGAGCCGGCCGCGGGGCCGGCCCTGCATGCGCCAGGAGGCCTGCTCGACGCGCTTGGGGACGTCACCGACGACGTCCTGCTCGTCGTCCTGCCGGTGACGACCCCACCGCCCGTGCGACCAGAACCATTGCGGGGCAGCGCGTTCGGCTCGTACGCACCCGACGAGGTCGCATGGCTGCTGACGGACCTCAGCCACGTCGACCTCGAGGTGCCGACCGAGGAGCGCGAGGAGGCGATCCAGAGCGGTGGCGCGCACTACGCTGAGTCGCTGCCGGTGGAGTACCAGCCGGACGCTGCGTACCAGCAGCTGTTCCACGACGCCCTCGCCGCATCGGCCACTCGCATCGCGCACGCGGTCGGCGTCGTGGCCGAGCTGCTGCGCGCCGAGCGCGGCGACGACCTGGTGCTGGCGTCGCTGGCGCGCGCCGGCACGCCGGTGGGAATCCTGATCCGGTGTTGGCTGCAGCGGCACGGCATCGACGCGCCGCACTATGCCGTGTCCATCGTGCGCGGCCGTGGGATCGACCCGGTCGCGCTGCGGTACCTGGCGACCCACCACGACCCCGCGTCGGTCGCGTTCGTCGACGGCTGGACGGGTAAGGGCGCGATCGTCCGCGAACTCGCTGTTGCCCTGGACCTGCACGCATCACAGACGGGACAACACTTCTCGTCCGACCTCGCCGTCCTGGCCGACCCCGGTCGCTGCGTGCCCCTGTTCGGCACCCGGGACGACTACCTGATCCCCTCGGCGTGCCTGAACTCCACGGTCTCAGGGCTGGTGTCACGGACGGTGCTCAACGCGAACCTGACCGGGCCGCACCAGTTCCACGGCGCGAAGTTCTACGCCGACCTCGCAGCGACCGACGTCTCGCGTGTCTTCCTCGACGCCGTCAGCGACTGCTTCGACGAGGTCGCGGACGACGTGGCCCGCGACTGGCCGCTGCTCGCAGCCTTCGACCGCACGCCGACCTTCCAGGGTTGGGCGGCCGTCGAGCGCCTCAGCGACGAGTACGGCATCGGCGACGTCAACCTCGTCAAGCCCGGTGTGGGAGAAGCCACCCGGGTGCTCCTGCGACGCGTACCGTGGCGCATCCTCGTGCGTCCCGACCGTGCGGCCGACCTGGCTCACATCCGGGTGCTGGCAGCCCAGCGTGGTGTCGAGGTCATCGAGGTCGACGACCTCCCCTACAGCTGTGTCGGGCTGATCCACCCCCGGTACTCGCGCGGGGCCACCGGCTCCGACGGCCAGGCGGCGGCCACGTGACGCCGTCCGGACAGGTCGCGTGCGTCGACCTCGACCGCACGCTGATCTACTCGCCGTCCGCACTGCTGCTCGACGTCCCCGACGCCCTCGCGCCCCGGCTGCTGTGCGTGGAGCTGTACCGCGGCGTCCCCCTGTCGTTCATGACCGAGCCGGCTGCCGAGGCGCTGGTCCGGCTCACGAACGCCGCCGTCCTTGTGCCGACGACGACCCGGACCCCGGAGCAACTGGCGCGCGTGCACCTGCCGGGGCCTCCCGCGAAGTACGCCATCGCGAGCAACGGCGGCCACCTGCTGGTGGATGGTCTCCAGGACGCCGCCTGGACGGCACACGTCCGCCGCCAGGTACGAGGCTGCGCCCCAGCTGAGCAGGTGCACGAGCACGTGCAGGCCGTGAGCCGACCGGTGGCCGACGGCGGGTTCATGCACAACCTGCGCACGGCGTCCGGGCTCTTCGTCTACGCGGTGGTGGAGCGGGCGGACGTGCCCGACGGGTGGCTCGACGAGCTGACGTCGTGGTGCCTGGCGCGCGGGTGGTTGACCTCGCTGCAGGGGCGCAAGGTCTACTGCGTGCCGGCTCCGCTGACGAAGTCCGCCGCGGCGCGGGAGGTGGTGCGCCGTACCGACGTGCACCAGTGGCTGGCCGCGGGGGACTCGCTCCTGGACGGCGAGCTGCTCGAGGCCGCCGACCGTGCGGTACGCCCGAGGCACGGTGAGCTGGAGGAGGCCGGCTTCACAGCGAGCCACCTGCACGTCACCAAGGCCCGGGGGGTGCTCGCCGGCGAGGAGCTGACCGGCTGGCTCCTGTCGCAGGCGCACGAACTGACGACCGCCCCGGCGACGTTAGGCTGAGGCGTCCGGCGTCCCGGATCTCTCCACCCCAGACAAGGACAACCGTGCTCAGAATCTTCGGCGTCTCCGGCGCTGTCACGCTCATCGCGCTGATCGGCGCCTTCGTCCTCGGCGGGCCGTCGGTCTTCGCCGTCGTGGCCATCCTGATCATCCTCGAGGTCTCGCTGTCGTTCGACAACGCCGTCGTCAACGCGAAGATCCTGGTCCGGATGAGCAAGTTCTGGCAGACGATCTTCCTCACCATCGGCATCGCGATCGCGGTGTTCGGGATGCGCCTGATCTTCCCGCTGATCCTGGTGGGGTTCACCGCGCAGCTGGGGCCGATCCAGGTGTTCGAGCTGGCACTGGCCGGTGGTGAGGGCCCGGAGAGCTACGCGGGCCGGCTCGAGGCCGCCCACCCGGCGATCGGCGGGTTCGGTGGCATGTTCCTGGGCATGCTCTTCCTGGACTGGCTGTTCGAGGACCGTGACATCAAGTGGCTGTCCTGGCTGGAGACGCCGCTCGCGCGGATCGGCAAGCTCGACATGGTCGCGGTCGTCGTCGCCGCGATCGGCCTGGTGTCGGCCGCCTCGTTCCTCGCCGAGGGTGAGGAGGCCACGACCGTGATGGTCTCCGGCCTGCTCGGCATGGTCACGTACCTGCTCGTCAACGGCCTGGGCACGCTCTTCGAGGAGCAGGGCATGGTGGACGACGACGAGGAGGTCGAGGGCCCGGCGGCCGTCCAGTCCGCGGGTACGCCCGTCCCGCCGGGGAACGGTGGGCCCAGCGAGACGGCGAAGGCGACCGGCAAGGCCGGCTTCTTCCTGTTCATGTACCTCGAGGTGCTCGACGCGTCGTTCTCGTTCGACGGCGTCGTCGGCGCCTTCGCGATCAGCCAGGACATCTTCGTGATCGCCGCCGGCCTCGGCGTCGGCGCGTTCTGGATCCGGTCGCTGACCGTCTACCTGGTGCGCAAGGGAACCCTGGACGACTACGTGTACCTCGAGCACGGCGCGCACTGGGCGATCGGCGCACTCGCCGTCCTGCTCTTCGTGACCATCAAGTACGAGGTGCCCGAGGTGGTCACCGGCCTGATCGGCGTCGGGTTCATCCTCGCCGCGTTCATCAACTCCATCCTGCGCAACAAGAAGCTGGACGCCGAGGGCAAGCCGCACCAGACCCAGGTCGTGAAGGTCGACGCCTGACCGTGCACCGCCGGGACGGCAT
>JBBSNO010000227.1:0-4167 GCA_038232615.1 Actinomycetales bacterium | reverse complement strand
GGACGCCTGGGACCGGAACGCCTCCGCGGCGCGGGAGCGCCAGTCCACCGTCGCCGTCCCCCCGACGCGGCGCGCGACCCGTCGCACGTCGTCCGCGAGGAGTCTCAGCTGCCGTGCGCCGGCGCGCGCGGCGACGGCGGCGTTCCGCGCAGGCTCCAGCAGGGCCAGTGCCACCCCGACGTCCACGTCGCCTCCGGTCCTCCCGAGGGTCGGCAGGTCCGACCACCGACGCCCACCCTGCGGCGTCGCCGGGCCTGCCGTCGGCAGGGAGGTGCCGCCTGTGGACAGGGGGCTCCGGGGACGCGCTGTGGACGGGACGTAGCGATACGCCACGATGTCCGGGTGCCGGGCCCCGGCAGGTCGGCGCGGTGACCTCGCGACGGCCGACGTGGGCTACAGGGCCTTGACGCCGGCGAGCACCTTCGTCAGCGAGTCCTTGGCGTCGCCGAACAGCAGCGTGGTCTGCGGCTCGTAGAGCAGCTCGTTCTCGATGCCGGCGAACCCCGGGCGCATCGACCGCTTCAGGAAGACCACCTGCTGCGCGGTCGACACCTCCAGGATCGGCATCCCGTAGATCGGTGACCCGGGTGACGTCTTGGCGGCGGGGTTGACGACGTCGTTCGCGCCCACGACCAGCGCGACGTCCGCCGTCCGGAGCCTGGGGTTGACCTCGCCCATCTCCTGGAGCGACTCATACGGCACGTTCGCCTCGGCGAGCAGCACGTTCATGTGTCCCGGCATGCGTCCGGCCACCGGGTGGATGCCGTAGACGACCTCGATCCCGCGCGCCTCCAGCGTCTCGGCCAGCTCGGCCATCGTGTGCTGGGCCTGGGCCACGGCCAACCCGTACCCGGGGACGACGACGACGGTCTGCGCGTAGCCCAGCAGGATCGCGACGTCCTGGGCGGACGACGACCGCACCGGCCGGTCGGACATCTCGGTGGAGCCGGCGGTCGAGCCACCCGCCAGCGCACCGAACATGATGCCGCTGACCGACCTGCCCATCGCCGAGGCCATGGCGCGGGTGAGGATCGTGCCGCTCGCGCCGACGAGCGTGCCGGCCACGAGCAGCAGCACGTTGTCGAGGACGAAGCCGGACGCCGCCACCGTGAGGCCGGTGAACGCGTTGAGCAGGGAGATGACGATCGGGACGTCGGCCCCGCCAACGGGCAAGACCAGCAACGCCCCGACCAGGAGACCGACGAGCAGCAGGACGACGGCGAGCAGCGTCTGCCCGTTGGCGACGAGCAACCCGCCCAGGACGACGGCCGCGACGAGCGCACCGATCATCAGCCAGCGCGCACCGGGCAGCACCACCGGTCGGGTCGTCATCATCTCCTGCAGCTTGGCGAACGTGATGACCGAGCCGCTGAACGACACCGCGCCGACGAGGACCGTGAAGGCCACGGCGAGCAGCTCGCCGAACCCGCCCTCGCCCAGCTCGCCGAGCTCCAGCAGCGCCACGAGCGCTGCAGCGCCACCGCCGACGCCGTTGAACAGCGCCACCAGCTGCGGCATCTGCGTCATCTTGACCATGCGCGAGGCCGGGACGGCCAGCGCGCTGCCCACCACGATGGCGATGACGATCAGCAGCAGGTTGTCCAGCTCGGTGGAGAAGAACACCACGAGCACGGCGACGACGGCTCCGAAGGCGCCGATCAGGTTGCCGCGCCTCGCCGTCGCCGGAGAGCTGAGCCCCTTCAGTGCGAGGATGAAGCAGACCGCGGCGACCAGGTACAGCAGCGCGGTCGCGGTCGGGGAGAGCAGGTCCATCAGCGCTCACCCTTGTCGGCCGTGGGCTTGCGGCCCCTGAACATCTCGAGCATCCGGTCGGTGACGACGAAGCCCCCGACGAGGTTGACCGTCGCCAGGACGACGGCGACGAGCCCGACGACCAGCACGACGGTCGACTCCGCCTGCCCCGTCACGATGATGGAGCCGACCAGGATGATCCCGTGGATGGCGTTGGCCCCCGACATCAGCGGGGTGTGCAGGGTGCTCGACACCTTCGAGACGACCTCGAAGCCCACGAACACGGCCAGCACGAACACCGTCAGCAGCGCGATGCCGTCCATCAGCGGCTCTCTTCCTCGGCAACGTCCGCCGAAGTGGTCGCCGGAGCAGCCACATCTGCGGACGCAGCAGGTGGGTCGGGGTCGGACGGTTCGAGCATCGCCCGGGTCGGCTCGTGGACGACCGCACCGTCGTGGGTCAGGCACGACCCGGCGACCACCTCGTCGTCGAAGTCGGGAACCACCTCGCCCTCGGACGTCATCAGCAGCAGCAGCGTCGCGACGTTCTTGGCGTACAGGCGCGAGGCGTCGACGGGCATCGTCGAGGCGGCGTCCCGCATGCCCAGCTGGGTCACGGCTCCGCCGTCGGCGGTCGGTACCAGCACCTCCTCGCCGGCGACCGAGCCCTCGACGTTGCCGCCGGACTCCGCGGCGAGGTCGACGACGACCGACCCCGGCTTCATGGCGGCGACCATCTCGGCGGTCACCAGCAGCGGGGCCGCGCGGCCCGGTACGGCGGCGGTCGTGATGACGACATCCGCCTCGGCCACGTGGGGAGCGAGCAGCTCGCGCTGGCGCGCCGCCCGGTCGTCGCTCATCTCGCGCGCGTAGCCGCCGGAGCCCTCCAGCGCCTCCAGGTCGAGCTCGACGAACGTGGCGCCCACCGAGCGCACCTCGTCGGCCGACGCCGGTCGCACGTCGTACCCGAACACCTTGGCCCCCAGCCGTTTCGCGGTGGCGATGGCCTGCAACCCGGCGACACCGGCTCCCAGCACCAGCACCCGCGCCGGGGGCACGGTGCCTGCCGCGGTCATGAACAGGGGAAAGAACCGGGGCAGGCGGGTGGCCGCCTCCAGCACGCAGCGGTAACCGGCCACCAGCGCCTGCGAACTAAGGGCGTCCATCGACTGGGCGCGCGAGATGCGCGGCACGAGCTCGAGCGCGAATGCGGTGACCCGCGCGTCGCGCAGGGCCGCCACGGTCACGGTCTCGGCCGACGGCGAGCACAGCCCCACCGTGATCGCGCCCGCCTTCAGGCGGGCCGGCAGCCTGGGATGCAGGGGGCGCACGTGCAGCAGCACGTCGACCTGGCCGGCGTCGACCGCCTCGACGACGTCCGCACCCGCGTCGGCGTAGGCAGAGTCGGCGATGCTCGCGTGCCGGCCCGCACCCGCCTGGACGGCCACCTCCAGGCCCGCGCCGACGAGCTGGGCCACGGTCTCGGGCGTGACGGCGACCCGGCGCTCCCCGGGGATGACTTCTGCTGGCACGGCGACCCTCACGGCGGCGAACCTATCGCGCGGGCTGTGGTCCCCCCGCGTCAGCCGCGCCGCCTGGTCCGATGTCGCTCCGGACGGGCCCGTCCGGCCCGAACCCGTCGGCGTCGGCGAGGCTGACCACCCGGACCGGCAGGCCCTGCTGCGCGGTCGTCATCATCCCGGGCAGCGTCTGCACGACGGCGTCGACCCGGCGTCCGACGGCGTGCTGCCACGCCCGTCCGAGCTGGTAGGCGGCGGCACCGATGCCGCCGGGTTCGGCCACGAGCACGACCGAGCCCGGCTCGACACCGGCCTCGACCCGCCCGCACACGACGAGCCGCTGCGCCTTCTCGTCGTCCGACGAGCTCCCGATGAGTTCCATCGCCCCATGGTGCTGCACCGGGACCTGGGGCGCCTGGCACAGTAGGGGGATGAGCCGCGTCCTGGTCACCGGCGGCGCGGGGTTCATCGGAGCTGGTGTGGTGTCGCACCTGCTGGCCGCGGGTGACGACGTCGTCGTCCTCGACCGTGCCCTGACCGGACCGGCGGCGGACCACGAGACCGTCGCCGCCGACGTCCGGGACACCGCGACCGTCACCGCTGCGGCGCGGGGGGCCGACTGCGTCGTGCACCTCGCCGCCAAGGTGGGCCTCGGCGTCGACATGGCCGACATGGCCGACTACGTCAGCCACAACGACGTCGGCACCGCGAGCGTCCTGGCGGCCGTCGCGACGGCGGACGTCGGGCACGTCGTCTACGCCTCGTCGATGGTCGTGTACGGCGAAGGGGCGTACGACTGCGAGCGGGATGGGCGGGTGGCTCCCCGGCCGCGTGCTGCCGGTGACCTGCGGGCCGGGCGCTTCGCGCCTGGGTGCCCGGACTGCGGTGAGCAGCTG
>JBBSNO010000226.1:0-4198 GCA_038232615.1 Actinomycetales bacterium | reverse complement strand
CGAGGGAGCCCGAGACGGCCGGGTCGCGGTGGAAGCCCACCCGCGTGAAGTACTCGGCGGCGTCGGCCATCCGGTCGGTCGGGGCACGCAGCACGCGGAAGCCCAGCCGTGAGAGCAGCCCCTCGCGGCGGTAGACGAACTTGCCGACGCTGAAGTCACGGAACCGGGGCAGGGCGTAATCGAGCTCGATGCGCCCGGTGCCGGCGTCCGCCGTCTCGCTGAGCAGGACCACCCCGACGGCCTCGGTCTCCCGGACGACGAGGAACGCGGAGCGGCCGGGGGCGGTGCCGTCCCACGCGAACCCGGGGTTGTGCCGCTCGATGTCGACGGCGTGCCGGCGCAGCACGTGGTGCAGGTACTCCTCGTCGGGGCCGACCTGGACCACCTCGTACGTCGCGTCGTCGTCGCGGGTCCGCAGCATCCGCACCAGGTGCCAGACGTTGATGCCGGCGATGACCCCGTTCATGGCGACCATCGGCCAGATGCCCAGCACGCCGTTGTAGGCGACGAGCAGCACCGACGCCAGCAGGTTCAGCGCCCGGAAGCGGTCCACCCGGGTCAGGGTCAGCGAGTACACGAGCACGGCGGAGCCGACCCACCCGAGGACCTGCAGCCACAGCACGAGGAGGATCGTAGGCGCAGTGCTGTGCGACCATGGCCGGGTGGCTCGCGCTGACGGACGGCTGACGCACGACCTGCTCCCCGGCGAGAAGGGACCGCAGGACGCCTGTGGGGTCTTCGGCGTGTGGGCGCCGGGCGAGGAGGTCGCCAAGCTCACGTACTTCGGCCTCTACGCGTTGCAGCACCGCGGCCAGGAGTCGGCCGGGATCGCCACCAGCAACGGCCGCCAGATCCTGGTCTACAAGGACATGGGCCTGGTCTCGCAGGTGTTCGACGAGGCCGCGCTGAGCTCGCTCAAGGGCCACCTGGCGATCGGGCACTCGCGTTACTCGACGACCGGTGCGAGCAGGTGGGAGAACGCCCAGCCGACCCTCGGGGCGACGGCGGGTGGCACGGTCGCGTTGGCGCACAACGGGAACCTGACCAACTCCGCGGAGCTGCGCGACCTCGTCGAGGAGCTGCACGGCCGCTCGGCCGGCAGCGAGCTCGCCCGGGGGAACACGACCGACACGGCCCTGGTGACGGCGCTGCTCGCCGGCGACCCGGACCGCACGCTGGAGGCCACCGCCCTGGAGGTGCTGCCTCGCCTGCGCGGCGCCTTCAGCCTCGTGTTCATGGACGAACGCACCTTGTACGCCGCCCGTGACGCCCACGGCGTCCGGCCGCTGGTCCTGGGTCGCCTCGAACGTGGCTGGGTCGCGGCGAGCGAGACCGCCGCGCTCGACATCGTCGGAGCGGCCTTCGTCCGTGAGATCGAGCCGGGCGAGATGGTCGCCATCGACGACGACGGTCTGCGCTCCTCGCGGTTCGCCGCGGCCACGCCCAAGGGCTGCGTGTTCGAGTACGTCTACCTTGCGCGGCCCGACACCACGATCGCGGGCCGCGTCGTGCACACCGCCCGGGTCGAGATGGGACGCCGGCTGGCGCGCGAACACCCGGTCGAGGCGGACCTCGTGATCCCCACGCCCGAGTCGGGGACGCCGGCCGCGATCGGGTACGCCGAGGCCTCCGGCATCCCTTACGGGCAGGGGCTCGTCAAGAACTCGTACGTCGGCCGCACCTTCATCGAGCCGAGCCAGACAATCCGCCAGCTCGGCATCCGGCTCAAGCTCAACCCGTTGCGCGAGGTGATTCGGGGCAAGCGGCTCATCGTGGTCGACGACTCAATCGTGCGCGGCAACACCCAGCGCGCGCTGGTGCGGATGCTGCGCGAGGCCGGCGCGGCCGAGGTGCACGTGCGTATCTCGTCGCCGCCGGTGAAGTGGCCGTGCTTCTACGGCATCGACTTCGCCAGCCGCGCCGAGCTGATCGCCACCGGACTGCGCGTCGACGAGGTCAGGGCGGCCATCGGCGCCGACTCCCTCGGCTACCTCTCCCACGACGCGATGGTCGAGGCGACCGAGCAGCCCGTCGACCAGCTCTGCACGGCCTGCTTCAGCGGCACCTACCCGATCCCGCTGCCGGACGACGAACAGCTCGGCAAGCACCTGCTCTCACAGGAGCAGCTGCCGCTCGGCGCGGGCTTCGGCGGCAGCGACCACGTGGACGTCGAGGGCGTCACCACGGGCACCGGCGGCGGGGCGACGGACTCGCTCGGCCGGCCGTGACGCCTCCGCACGCCTCGCGCGAGGGGTCGGTCACCTACGCCGGCGCCGGAGTCGACGTCGAGGCGGGCGACCTCGCCGTGGAGCTGATGCGGGCAGCGGTGACCGCCACCCACGGCCCCGAGGTGCTGGGCGGCCTCGGTGGGTTCGCCGGGCTCTTCGACGCGAGCGCGCTGCTGGCGTACCGACGTCCGCTGCTGGCCACCAGCACCGACGGCGTCGGGACCAAGGTCGCCGTCGCGCAGGCCATGGACGTCCACGACACCATCGGGTACGACCTGGTGGGGATGGTCGTCGACGACATCGTCGTCAGCGGGGCGCGGCCGCTGTTCATGACCGACTACGTCGCCTGCGGCCGGGTCGTCCCGGAGCGCATCGCCGCCATCGTGCGGGGCGCCGCGCAGGCGTGCGCGTCCGTCGGGGTGGCGCTCGTCGGCGGCGAGACGGCCGAGCACCCCGGCCTGCTGGGCCCGGACGAGTACGACGTCGCGGGGGCGGCCACCGGCGTGGTGGAGGCCGACTCTGTGCTGGGGCCCGAGCGCGTGCGTGACGGTGACGTCGTCGTGGCCATGGGCGCCTCGGGCCTGCACTCCAACGGTTACTCGCTGGTCCGGCGGGTTCTCGAGCTCGCTGCCTGGTCGTACGACCGGCACGTCGACGAGCTCGGTCGCACCGTGGGGGAGGAGCTGCTGGAGCCGACCCGCCTCTACACGACGGACTGTCTGGCGCTCGCCGACGACACGGGGTGCCACGTACACGCGTTCACGCACGTAACCGGCGGCGGCCTCGCGGCCAACCTGGCCCGGGTGCTGCCGGTCGGCCTCCGCGCGACGATCGACCGCGCCACGTGGTCACCGCTGCCGGTGTTCGACCTTGTCCGCGACCTCGGCTCCGTCCCCGTTCTCGACCTGGAGCGCACGCTGAACATGGGGGTGGGCATGGTGGCCGTGGTGGCTGCGGACGGTGCCGACCGCGCGCTCGACACCCTGCGGGCGCGTGGTGCCAGCGCGTGGGTGCTCGGCCGCGTGACTCCGGACGACGGCGATCAGACGGCGGACGTCGTCCGGGGCACCAAGGGTGTCACCGGGGGCAGCGTGCAGCTGGTCGGGACTCACCCACGTCCTTGAGCCTTGACCTCGCGACGAGGGGGACCGGGTCAGCGACCCTGCCCGGCCGCCCAGCTGCCGTAGCCGTCCTCCTGGTCGTCGTCCGTGCCCTCGCTCGCCGGGGTGCGGGCCTCGCCGGTCCCCAGCTCCCTCTGCAGACGCTCGTAGTCGGTCTCGGGGCTGAAGTACTTCAGCTCCCGGGCGACCTTCGTCTGCTTGGCTTTTTGACGGCCGCGCCCCATGGCGTCGACCCCCTCACAGTGACGTCGGGGCAGGCCTTAACGGCGGCCCCGGATCTGATCATCTCTCCGTAGAGGAACGGTACAGGTTCGCGGCTTGTTCCGGCACATCGCCTCGCCGTCACGTGCTCCACCGCACTGTCCTTCGGAGCGGTCCGCGAGGAGGGATCGGTCTTGTTTGCTCCGTCCGGGTGACGCCGCGGTCGTCACAGGTCGTTGCCGTGTCAACATCGTGCTGGCTCGCGATCGCCTACCTTGACACGCTGGGTTACTTTACAAGCTACGTGGCAACCGATGACTACACGACGATGCAGGCGGTGCACGATGCGATGGTCGGCCCAGAGCCGGACGGGAGACGCGCTGCTGCTGCGTGTCGCCCGCCGCTTGGTGCTGGCCGGTGGTGTAGCCGGGGCTGCGCTGCTGCTGTCCGCCGCTTCGGCCGAAGCCGAAGCCGGCTTACTGGGTGACGCGGTCGCCGAAGCGACATCCCCAGTCGACGAGCTCGTTCAGGCGACCGACACCGTCGTAGCGCCGGTCGAGGACGTGTCCGGCACCGTCGAGGCTGTGTCCGGCACCGTTGAGGCTGTGTCCGGCACCGTTGAGGCTGTGTCCGGCACCGTTGAGGCTG
>JBBSNO010000225.1:0-4199 GCA_038232615.1 Actinomycetales bacterium | reverse complement strand
CGAGGCGCTGGCCTGGGTCGTGCGTGAGATGGACCTGCGCTACGACGACCTGGCCGAGTACGGCTTCCGGCACGTCGACGACTTCAACAAGGCTTTGCGGGCCGGGGCGGTGCAGGCGCGGCCGGGCAGCGAGCGCACCCTCGTGCCCTACCCGTACCTGCTCGTCATCGTCGACGAGCTCGCCGACCTGATGATGGTGGCGCCCCGCGACGTCGAGGATGCTGTCGTACGGATCACCCAGCTGGCGCGCGCCGCCGGCATCCACCTGGTCCTGGCAACCCAACGTCCCAGCGTCGACGTGGTGACCGGCCTGATCAAGGCCAACGTCCCGAGCCGGCTGGCGTTCGCCACGTCGTCGCTGGCCGACAGCCGCGTCATCCTCGACCAGCCCGGCGCGGAGAAGCTGGTCGGCCAGGGGGACGGGCTCTTCCTGCCGATGGGCGCCAGCAAGTCGGTCCGGATGCAGGGCGCCTGGGTCACCGAGGCCGAGATCCGGGGTGTGGTGGCGCACTGCAAGGAACAGCTCACCCCGTCGTACCGGGAGGACGTCACCGCGGCGCCGCAGTCGACCAGGACGCTCGACGACGACATCGGCGACGACCTCGACCTGGTCGTGCAGGCCATCGAGCTTGTTGTCAACACCCAGTTCGGCTCGACGTCGATGCTGCAACGCAAGCTCCGCGTCGGCTTCGCCAAGGCCGGGCGGCTGATGGACATCTTGGAGAGCAGGGGCGTGGTCGGGCCCAGCGAGGGCTCCAAGGCCCGCGACGTGCTCGTCAAGCCCGACGACCTCGACGAGGTTGTCGCTACGCTGCAGGGGGAAGCATGACGATGACCATGGACGACACGTCGCGAGTCGGGTCGGAGCCGACCTCGCCCGACCCTCCGTCCGACGCGCCATCCGACGACCGGGAGCCGGTGCTGCTGCACCGGCGCCGCGGGGCGTTGCTGCTGGTCGGCGTCGCTGCGGCCGCCGTCGCGCTCGCCTACGCGTGGCGGGCCATTGCCGGCGGTGGCGGTGCGTTCGCCGCGGCACTGGCGATTGCGCTGCTGCCGGTCGCCGCCCTGCACCTGGCCGCCTGGTGGGATGCGCGAGTCCCGTTGCTGGTCGCCGACGAGACGGGGATCCGGCTGCGCACGGGCGCGGCCTGGGTCGGCCTGCGTTGGGATCAGGTCCGTGACGTCCGTCTCGCCGCCGCACGCCTACCCCGCCGCGATGCCCGCCTCGCCGTCGGCATGGCGGCGGGAGGCGATCGCTCGCTGCGGCTTTCCATGGTCGATCCCAGTGACGTACGGGCGTTGCCCGACGTGCTGCGTCGGATGGCGCCGGCCTCCGTCGACGTCGCGGTGGCCGGACCAGAGGTCGTCGAGCACGAGGCGGTGGAGCTGGATGCGGTCGAGCCCGAGGTGGCTGAGCCCGACGCGGTAGAGCAGAAAGCGGCTGAGCCCCAGGTGGCCGAGCCCGAGACGGCCGAGCCCCAGGTGACTGACCCGGGCGCGGCGACACCCGAGGCAGTCGAGCCCGAGGCGGAGCAGCAGCGGACTGCTGCGCCCAGGGGTCGCGGCTCATGGTGGTCCGCCCGTTCGGGCCGATCGGCCACGCGTGCCGTCTCCACGACCGAGACGGCTGACGCGCTGCTGATGGCACCGACCCAGGCGGAGGCTCCCCGGACTGCGCGGGCGGACGTCACGATCACGGGTTCGCCCGGATCGGTGTCGAGTGCGTTGCGACCGGTGGACGAGCCAGGCCAGAGTCCTCCGCCGCTGCAGCTCGAGGACGCCCCCGCGGCCGCACCACGACCAGCGACCGCCCGCGGCAGCGAGCCGCACCCTGACCCCGAGCCGGTGTCCGACCCCGTCATCGGCCCTCAGGTCGCCTCCGCCAGGCGCCACCTGCGGCTCAGCGTGGACGAGCTGGCCGAGCGCACCCGGATCCGCCCGCACGTCATCGAGTCGATCGAGGTCGACGACTTTTCCGCGTGCGGGGGCGACGTGTACGCGCGCGGTCACTTGCGGGTGCTTGCCCGGGTGCTGGGCATCGACCCAGACGGGCTGCTGCAACCTTTCGACGAGCGGTACGCCTCCGCCCCGGTCACGGCGCGCAGCGTGCTGGAGGCCGAGCTGGCGAGCTCCGGTCGCGTGGTCGACCCGTCGACCGGTCCGCGATGGTCGGTGCTGATCGGTGTCGTGGTCGTCCTGGCGCTGCTGTGGGCCGGTGCGCAGCTGCTGGTGAGCAATGTCGACGAGGCGGACAACGTGACCGGGTCGGGCAGCACGCCGCAGCAACGGGCCAACAGCGCAGCGTCGGGCTCGCCTGCCAATGCGGCCGACCGGTTCTCGACCATGGGACGCGGTCCTGGCCCGGTGTGGCTTCGCCTGGCCGCGGCGCCCGGCGCCGTGACGAGCACCCCACTGACGGTCACGGCCAAGGGTGGCCAGGTCCTCTTCGACGGGGTGATCGCACCCGGTGCCGTGGAGCGGATCAAGATCACGGACGAGGCGACGATCACCGCCACCGACGGCAGCCTTGTCCTCGTACAGGTCGACGGACGCCGTGTCGGCCGGCTCGGCACACCGGGTGAGCCGGTACGCCGCACCCTGGGTGGCTGAGAACACCCCTATCCTGGGCGGGCTGATGACTGCCTCGATGAGCACCCGCCCCGACAACACCCCGACGACGGTTGCCCTGGTCACCCTCGGGTGCGCCCGCAACGACGTCGACTCCGAGGAGCTGGCCGCCCGGCTCGAGCGTGGCGGCTACCGCCTGGTCGACGAGCCGGTCGACGCCGACGCGGTCGTCGTGAACACCTGCGGCTTCGTCGAGACGGCCAAGAAGGACTCGGTGGACACGCTGCTTGCCGCGGCAGACCTGCCGGCAGCGACCTCCGGACGGCAGCGTGCCGTGGTCGCCGTGGGGTGCCTGGCCGAGCGCTACGGCAGCGAGCTCGCGACCGAGCTGCCCGAGGCGGACGCCGTCCTCGGCTTCGACGACTACCCCGACATCGCCGACCGGTTGCGTTCGGTGCTGGCGGGCAGACCCCCGGCAGCACACGTGCCGCAGGACAGGCGGCGGCTGCTGCCCCTCTCCCCTGTGGACCGCGCCGCCCACTCGGCCACCGTGGTTCCCGGGCACGCGTCGGACGCCGGTGCCCCAGACCTGCCCGACGGGCTGGCTCCGGCGTCGGGACCGCGGGCGGTCCGTCGCCGCCTGGGGTCGGGACCGATGGCCCCGGTCAAGCTCGCCTCCGGGTGCGACCGGCGCTGCTCGTTCTGCGCGATCCCGCGCTTTCGTGGCGCGTTCGTGTCGCGCCGTCCCGCCGAGATCCACGCCGACGTGCGCTGGCTGGCCGACCAGGGCGTACGCGAGGTGTTCCTCGTCAGCGAGAACACCACGTCGTACGGCAAGGACCTCGGTGACCTGGGCCTGCTCGAACGGTTGCTGCCCGAGCTCGCCGCCGTCGACGGCATCGACCGGGTCCGGGTGTCCTACCTGCAGCCCGCCGAGACCCGGCCCGGTCTGATCGACGTGCTGACGACCACCCCGGGGGTCGCCCCGTACTTCGACCTGTCCTTCCAGCACGCCAGCGCGCCGGTGCTGCGGGCCATGCGGCGTTTCGGTGACGCCGACCGCTTTTTGGGTCTGCTCGACCAGGTACGCGGCCGCGCACCGCTGGCCGGCGCACGCAGCAACGTCATCGTCGGCTTCCCCGGCGAGACCGAGCACGACGTCCAGGTGCTGTGCGACTTCCTGTGCGCGGCGCGGCTGGACGCGACCGGCGTGTTCGGCTACTCCGACGAGGACGGCACCGAGGCCGAGAGGTTGGACGGACATCTCGACACCGAGGAGGTTCGGGCACGGGTCGCGCACGTCACGGCCCTGGTCGACGAACTCGTCGACCAGCGCGCCGAGGACCGGGTCAGCGAGCACGTGGACGTGCTGGTGGAGTCCGTCGTGGACGGTGTCGCCGAGGGTCGGGCGGCCCACCAGGGGCCTGACGTGGACGGCAGCACGACCCTCGAGGTGAATGTCGCCGGCCGCCCGCAGGTCGGCCACCTCGTGCCGGCAGTGGTGGTGAGCAGCGCCGGGGCCGACCTGGTCGCCCGGCCCGGTGCGGTCTCGTGACGCGCCCCAGCAACTGGAACATCGCCAACGCTCTGACCGTCGTGCGGCTGCTGCTGGTGCCGATCTTCGGCTGGCT
>JBBSNO010000224.1:0-4224 GCA_038232615.1 Actinomycetales bacterium | reverse complement strand
TGCCCGGCCTGCTCGACCGCTTCCTGGCCCGCACCAACGTCGACGCGCAGCAGAACGCCGACCACGACCCGCCCGCCCAGCGGTCGAACACCTGGGAGCCCGTCCCCGGCGACCACGGGGCCCACGGGGTGTTCGACGAGGTCTCCCACGCGCGCAGCCCGGAACTGTGGGTCAGCACGCACCGGGCCCTGAGCGCCGCCGTGGCGACCGGTGCGGCAGCGGCGGTGGGAGTCCTGGCACGAGCGGCGCGGCGGTAGTCCTGTTCCTACCACCAGGCTGGGTCGACCTGAGCCCGACCCGAGGCCGCGTACAGGCCGGGACCAGGCCCGCCGTCGTGATCGCCAGCGATGGGTACCTGGCCAACGTCCCCGAGCTCGTGATCGTCGTGCCGGTGACGACGACCGACCGCGGCTGGCCGCACCACGTGCGCATCAACGGCCCGCAGGTCCAGCTGCGCACCCGAGCCTGGCCATGACCGAGCAACCTCGCACGATCGCGCGGGCCCGGATCACCGGACGCGCCGGCACGGCCGGGCCTGGCGCGATGGCAGACATCAACCAATGGCTTCACGACTTCACCGACCCGTGAGCGTCGGACCCGACCGGTCGCCACATCGTCGCTCTCGGCGTGCCTGGTTGGTCGGGATCGGTCCGCACGGCAGGCTGGGGACGTGAACCCACCAGGAGGACCGGTCGTGACCGGTCCCAGCAACGGCATGCGCAAGGGCGAAGAGCCGCCCGCCGGCCCTGACGCGCTGCTGACCTCCCTGGAGCGGCTGCGCGCCGAGCTCGACGCGGTCGCCCTGCCGCTGCTCGTGCCGGACGCCGAGGAGTCGCGCGTCACGCTGGACCGCCTGCGCGACCAGGTCGACGACTACCTGCTGCCGAGGCTGCGGCAGCTCGACGCCCCGCTGCTCGCCGTCGTCGGGGGGTCAACCGGTGCCGGCAAGTCGACGCTGGTCAACTCGCTGCTCGGTCGGGAGGTGTCCAAGTCCGGCGTCCTGCGACCGACGACGCGCTCACCCGTGCTGGTCCACCACCCCGACGACGCGGAGTCGTTCACCGGGGCGCGGGTGCTGCCCACGCTGGCGCGGCTGACCGCCAGGGCGGACGACGAGAGCGCCGGGGGCCGCATCTCGGGCGTCCGGCTGGTGGAGTCCGACGCGCTGCCCGCCGGCCTCGCCCTGCTGGACGCACCCGACATCGACTCGGTCGTCGAGGCGAACCGGGAGCTCGCGAACCAGCTGCTCGCCGCGGCCGACCTGTGGATCTTCGTCACGACGGCCGCCCGCTACGCGGACGCCGTGCCGTGGGACCTGCTGCGGACCGCCGTCGAGCGGGGGACCGCCGTCGCCGTCGTCCTGGACCGGGTGCCCCCGGACGCGATGGACGAGGTGCGCACCGACCTCGCCACGATGCTGCGCGACAACTCGCTGTCGACAGCCCCGCTGTTCACCGTCGTGGAGACGACCGCTACCGATGGTCTGCTGCCTGGGCCGGTCATCGCGCCGCTGCGCTCGTGGCTGACGTCGTTGGCCTCGGACGGTCGTGCCCGTCAGCTCGTCGTCCGTCGCACGCTCGGGGGAGCGCTCGACTCGCTGCGCGCCCGGGTTCCAGCGGTCGCCGATGCCGCGCAGGCGCAGGTCGACGGGGCGACGGCACTGGCCGCCGAGCTCGACGCGGCCTACGCCGACGCCGACCGGCAGCTGGAGCAGGGCCTCACCGACGGGTCCCTGTTGCGCGGTGAGGTCCTCGCGCGGTGGCAGGAGTTCGTCGGGACGGGCGAGTTCTTCCGGGGCCTGGAGTCGGCAATCAGCCGCCTTCGCGACCGGGCGACCGCCGTCGTCCGCGGTCGCCCCGCACCCGCCGAGCCGCTCGGGCAGGCGCTGCAGACCGGTGTCGCGGCCCTGGTGCGCGCTCAGGCCGAGGCCGCGGCCGAAGGGGCGGTGCTGCGCTGGCGCGCGCATCCCGCGGGCAGGGTCCTGCTCCGGGAGACGCCGGACGCCGGTCGCGTGCCCGCCGACCTCGACGAGCGCCTCGAGCGGATGGTGCGCGACTGGCAGCGCCACGTGCTCGAGCTCGTGCGCGAGGAGGGGCAGGGCCGCCGGACCCAGGCACGCATCCTGTCGTTCGGCGTCAACGGGCTGGCCGTCGTCCTGATGCTCGTGGTCTTCGCCGGGACCGCGGGGCTCACCGGCGGCGAGGTCGCGATCGCGGGCGGTAGCGCCGTGCTGGCCCAGCGCCTGCTCGAGGCCGTCTTCGGTGACCAGGCGGTACGCAGTCTTGCTGCCAAGGCGCGCCGCGACCTGATGCGTCGTGTCGACGAGCTGCTGATGCAGGAGCGGTCGCGGCTCGCCGAGCTGCTGGCTGGGCTCGGGCTGGACGACGAGGCGCCGGCCCGGCTGCGCGCGGCGTCCGACGCAGTCCAGGCGGGCCGCTGATGGGGTCCGCCGGGGGTCGTGCGGTGCGCCTGAACCGCCGCGGACGCACGGTGCCGGACGTCGCGGGCCGGGTCGAGTCGCTCACCCTCGCACTCGCGCACGGCGGCGACCGGCTCGAGCTCGCGCCAGCCGAGGCTGCCCGGTTGGTGCTGGCCCGGACCGACGAACGCATCAGGCTGGGCGCCCAGCACACCGTCGTGGCGCTGGCGGGCTCGACCGGCTCCGGCAAGTCGTCGCTGTTCAACGCCTTGGCGGGGATGGAGATCGCCCAGGTGGGTGCCCGCCGTCCGACCACATCGACGCCCACCGCGTGCGTCTGGGGCGACGGCGCCGACGCGCTGATGGACTGGCTCGACGTCCCCCGCCGCCACCGGACCCACCGCGAGAGCGAGCTGGACGGCACCGTGCAGGACGACCTGACCGGACTGGTCCTGCTCGACCTGCCCGACCACGACTCGACCAGGCTGTCGCACCGGCTCGAGGTCGACCGGCTGGTGACGCTCGTCGACCTGCTGGTCTGGGTGGTGGACCCGCAGAAGTACGCCGACGAGGCACTGCACGCCCTCTACCTGCGCACCCTGACCGAGCACGCGTCGGTGATGCTCGTGGTCCTCAACCAGGTCGACCGGCTCTCCCCGGCGGACGTCGAGGCGTGCCGGCTCGACCTGGGCCGGCTGCTGGCGGACGACGGGCTGGCCGGCGTCCGGGTGCTGACGACGTCCGCGCGGACCGGCCAGGGGGTGGACGACCTGCGGAACGTGGTCGGCGAGGTTGTCGAGCGTCACGAGACCGTGGCCCAGCGGTCGGCGGCGGACCTCGACCGGGTCGTGCGGGGCCTGGCCCCCAGCGTGGGAGCGCGCGAGGCCGACCCCGACAAGATCGAGGGCGCAGCCGTCCTCGTGGACGCGCTCGCGGGGGCGGCGGGCGTGCCGGCGGTGCTCGACGCCGTGCAGGGCGACTACCGCCGCAGCGCCCAGGGGGCCGTGGGTTGGCCCTTCACACGATGGCTCCGCCGGTTCCGGCCCGACCCACTGAAACGGTTGCGGCTCGGGCAGTCGACGACCGAGTCCCTCAGGCTCGAGCGCTCGTCGCTGCCCGAGGCCACCCAGTCGCAACGGGCGCAGGTCGAGCTGGCCACCCGCCGGGTCGCCGAGAAGGCGTCCGAGGGGCTGCCCGAGCGCTGGGCCGACGCGGTGCGGGGTGCCGCGACGCCGACGGGCGCGGACCTCGCGGACGCCCTCGACCAGGCGGTCACCGGCATCGAGCTCGAGCGTCGCCGTCCGATCTGGTGGGGTGTCCTGGGAGTGCTGCAGGTGCTCCTCGCCGCGGCGGCGGTGGCAGGCGCGCTCTGGCTGACCGCCCTGTTCGTGGTCGGGTGGCTCCAGCTGCCGGCTCCTTCGACGCCCGAGCTCGGCCCGCTGCCGTGGCCGACGGTGCTGCTCGTCGGGGGGCTGCTGGCAGGGCTGCTGCTGGCCGTCGTGGGTGGCCGGCTGGCGGCGTTCGGTGCCAGCCGACGGCGCAGGCGGACGGAGCAGCGGATGCGCGGCGCCGTGGGGGCGGTCGCCGACGAGCGGGTGCTCGGACCGGTCGGCGGTGTGCTGCGCGACCACCGGGCCACCCGCGTCGCGATGGCCCGCAAGGGCTGAGGGTTGTTGCACGTCCCGCCCACAGCCAGCACGTCCCGCCCACAGGCGGGGGTCGCCGGGCCGACGCGCACAAGGCGGGGGTGCTCCTCGTTGGTGCGGCCGTCGCGCACCGAGACAACACCCACCGACCACGCGCCC
>JBBSNO010000223.1:0-4267 GCA_038232615.1 Actinomycetales bacterium | reverse complement strand
GGACGGCGACCCGGTGACCGAGCACGCAGAGACCGTCCGTACCTGGTTTCCCGGACAGGACGTGCGGCACGGAGAGCACGGTTCCGGGTGGGTGCAGGGCTCGGGCAGCGGCGTGTCACGGTCCGCTTCGAGGGGCCCCATACCGCGCCCGGGCCGATCCGCACCCTCGTCGTCAGCGACCCGGAGCTCGAGGCTTCCGAACCACCGACCTGGTGAGCAGGGACAAGGAGAACAGGTCCGGGACGCGGGGCCGAGTCGTCAGGCGTTGGGCGCCGATAGCTCGAGCGCGACGCCGTCAGGATCCCGGAACTCCAGCATCGACACCTCGCCCAGGTCCTTGATCTGCTCGTGCGGCACGCCGCTGCTGTCGAGGACCTCCACGGCGGAGCGGAGGTCCTCCAGCGAGGCCAACGACAGCGAGAGGTGGTCGAGGCCGACCCTGTCCTCGGAGAACGAGTCGGATCCCTCGGCTACGGGCCGCAACCCGAAGAGGCCGCCGGGGAACGCGTAGATGATCCCGCCGTACAGGAACGCCAGCTGCTCCCGGGTGGCGTCGTCGGCGTCCGGGGGCACCTCGAAGGCCACGTCCCAGCCGAACAGGTCGTCGTAGAAGGCGCGCGAGCGGGCCAGGTCGGTGACGGTCAGTCGGACGTGGGCGAAGCCGGTCACGGGAATGGGCATGCCCCCACCCTGCCCCGGCGGACGACGTCCCGCGACCGGACGATGTCCTGGGACCGGACGCCGTCCCGGCTCAGCCGGTGCCGACGGTCCCGGAGCTCACGAGCGCAGCGACCTCGTCGGCGTCCAGACCCCACTGGTGCAACGCGTCCGCGCCTCGCTGGCCGGGTGCGGGGGCAGGTGCGGGCGATCCTGCCGTCGTCCGGGAGAACCGTGGCGCCGGCGCCGGCAGCGTGACGCCACCGACGTCGACGAACGCCGAGCGCGCGACGGCATGGGGGTCGGACGGCGCCTCGCGCGGCTCCAGCACCGGGGTGACGCACGCGTCGACGCCGGCGAACACCTCGACCCACCTGGCACGCGTACGAGTCGAGAAAGCCTGTGCGAGAACGATCGCAGCGCCGGCCACTGCGCAGGGTCCTGGCGGTCGGGGACGTCGGGGACGTCCAGGTCCAGCCCCTCCAGCAGGACCGCGTAGAACGCGGGCTCCAGCGCGCCCACCGCCATGTACCCGCCGTCCGCCGTCTCGTACGTGTCGTTGAACGGTGCGCCACCATCGAGGAGGTTCTCCCCGCGCGCGCCCGGCCACGCCCCCGCGGCCCGCATCCCGTGCAGGAACGTCGTCAGCAGCGCCGCGCCGTCCACCATCGCCGCGTCGACGACCTGACCACGACCGGACGACGCCCCCTCGACCAGCACGTCCGCGTCCGAGGCGAGCCGTCGCACGAGTGCGGCGCCCTCGGGGGACTTGAGGTCAACCGCCACCGACGTCCGCCCGCGCCCGAGGGCATCGGTCGGGACCTCGGGCGCTCCGGCGCGGGACACGGGACGGTCCACCCGCAGCACGTGCGCGCCGAGGTCGGCCAGCACCATGCAGGCGAACGGTCCGGGCGCGAGCCCCGCGAGCTCGACCACGCGCACACCGGCGAGGGGACCACTCATCGCCTCGACCTCCTCGTGACCGCCGCCACGTTGATCAGTGCGGGCCCTGACCCTACGGTGGGCGGGCCGTAGGGTGAGCGGGCGCTCACCTCGTCGTCCACCACCGGGAGTCCTCACGTGCACGAAGCGGTGATCGTCGACGTCGTCCGCACCGCCACCGGCCGCGGCAAGCCCGGCGGGGCGCTGTCGGGAACCCACCCGGTCGACCTGCTGGCCGGCGTCCTGCAGGCGCTGCTCGAGCGCTCGGACCTCGACCCAGCCCTGGTGGACGACGTCATCGGCGGCTGCGTCTCCCAGGTCGGCCAGCAGTCGTGGAACGTGACCCGCAACGCCGTCCTGGCCGCCGGGATGCCGGACTCCGTGCCCGCGACCACGATCGACCGGCAGTGCGGCTCGAGCCAGCAGGCCACCCACTTCGCCGCTCAGGGCGTGATGGCCGGTGCCTACGACGTGGCGATCGCCTGCGGCGTCGAGTCGATGTCGCGCGTCCGGATGGGTTCGTCCCTGGCGGGCGAGGACCCCTTCGGCGCGAAGCTGGCGGCCCGTTACCCCGCGGGTCTGGTGAACCAGGGCGTCTGCGCCGAGCTGGTCGCGGCGCGGTGGAAGCTCGACCGCGCCGACCTCGACGCGTACTCGGCCGGCTCGCACCACAAGGCCGCACGGACCGCGGCGAGCGGGGGCTTCGACGCCGAGATCGTGCCGGTGCCCATCAGGGCGGACGACGGGACGGCGGCGTCCCACCTGAGCGACGAGACGGTACGCGCCGGGACGACGGCGGAACAGCTCGGCGGGCTGAAGCCGGCCTTCGAGACCGACGAGCTGTCCACCCGGTTCCCCGAGATCGACTGGTGCATCACGCCCGGGAACTCCTCGCCGCTGACCGATGGCGCGTCGGCGGCCCTGATCATGCGCGCCGAGCGGGCGCGGCAGCTCGACCTGACGCCGCGCGCCCGCTTCCACGCCTTCTCGGTCTGCGGTGACGACCCGCTGATGATGCTCACCGGCGTCGTCCCCGCGACGCAGAAGGTGCTGGCCAAGGCCGGGCTGGGCATCGACGACCTCGACGTCTACGAGGTCAAAGAGGCGTTCGCGCCGGTGCCGTTGGCGTGGGCGCGGGAGACCGGTGCCGACCCCGAGCGGCTGAACCCGCGTGGTGGGGCTATCGCCCTCGGGCACCCGCTCGGCGCCTCCGGTACGAAGCTGCTCGCGACCCTCGTCAACCACCTGGAGGCCACCAACGGTCGCTTCGGCCTGCAGACGATGTGCGAGGGCGGCGGCATGGCCAACGCCACGGTGATCGAGCGCCTCTGAGTCCCACGCCAACCCGCCGTCCCACTACCCGAGGAGCCGTTCCGCCATGCAGATCGCCGACACCACCGCCCTGGTCACCGGAGGCGCCTCCGGCCTGGGCCTGGCCACCACCGAGCGCCTGGCGGTGGCAGGTGCCCACGTCGTCGTGCTGGACCTTCCCGGCTCGGACGGTGCGGAGGTGGCACAGCGGCTCGGTGACCGGGTGCACTTCTCGCCCGGCGACGTCACCAGCCCCGACGACGTCATGGTCGCGCTCGACCGCGCCGGCGAAACCGGTGCGGCACTGCGCATCGCCGTGAACTGTGCCGGCGTCGGCCCCGCAGCCCGCATCGTCGGCAAGGGCGGAGCGCACGACCTCGACCTGTTCCGGCGGACCGTCGAGGTCAACCTGGTCGGCACCTTCAACGTGCTGCGCCTGGCCGCGGAGCGGATCACGGCCGCCGAGCCGGTGGGCGAGGAGCGGGGAGTCATCGTCAACACCGCGTCGGCTGCGGCCTTCGACGGCCAGATCGGCCAGGCCGCCTACGCGTCGTCCAAGGGCGGGGTCGTGGGTCTCACGCGGCCCGCGGCTCGTGAGCTCGCGGGCCGGCAGGTACGGGTGATGACGATCGCCCCGGGACTGTTCCGGACGCCGATGCTCGCCGCGCTCCCCGCCGAGGCGCAGGAGTCGCTCGGCGCGCAGGTGCCGCACCCCAGCCGGCTCGGGGACCCGAGCGAGTACGCCGCACTGGTGCAGCACATCGTGGAGAACCCGATGCTCAACGGCGAGGTCATCCGCCTCGACGGCGCGATCCGGATGGCGCCGCGCTGACGCGGGCCGAACGGCAGTCCAGACGCAATCAACCAGTCGGTTGACAAAGACCTCGTCCCGGTCGTAACGTCTGTTCAACCAGCCGGTTGAACACGAGGAGGTCGACGGTGGCGGCGGATGCGCTCTCCCAGGTGTTCTCGGCCTTGGCCGACCCCACCCGGCGCGACATGGTGGCCAGGCTGGCTGTCGCGGACGCCACCGTCAACGAGCTCGCCGAGCCCTACGACGTGAGCCTCCAGGCGGTGTCCAAGCACCTCAAGGTGCTGCAGGGCGCCGGCCTGGTGAGCCGCAGCCGACAGGCTCAGCGACGCCCGGTGCACCTGGAGGCGGAGGTGTTCGACCTGATGACGAAGTGGATCGAGCGCTACCGCCTCCAGGCCGAGGAGCGCTACCGACGCCTCGACGACGTCCTGGCGTCGATGCCGGACGACGTCGAACCCACCCCACCACCCCGCTAGGGGCACCGACGTGACCACCACCCCCAACCACCAGACCCAGATCACCGTCGACCCCGACCTCCCCAAG
>JBBSNO010000222.1:0-4342 GCA_038232615.1 Actinomycetales bacterium | reverse complement strand
GAGAGCGTGCTGCTGCAGGCCGGGCGGTCGACGATCACGACGTTCCACCAGCTCCGGGACGCAGGCATCGGCATCGCGATCGACGACTTCGGCACTGGCTACGCCAGCCTGCGCTACCTGGCCGAGCTCCCGGTCAGCGCCGTCAAGATCGACCGGAGCTTCACCGCCGGACTGCCGCACGACCCGACCTGCGCCACCATCGTCCGCGCCGTGGCCGGGCTCGCCCGCGATCTCGGTCTGCAGTGCGTCGTCGAAGGCGTCGAAACGACGCAGCAGCTCCAGGCACTGCCCCCTGGGGCCAGCGTCCAGGGCTACCTGCTCGGCAGACCCGGCACGGTCGCCGCGGGATCCGCGGCCATCGAGACAGGCTCCGCCCGGATATGGCCCGCACATTCCGTTCCGGCCGGCGCCGGCAGCTAAAACGCGGATCGACAATTCCGGCACCGCTGTGAGCGCAGTGTTCTCAGGCAGTACGGCGGATGGCCAGATCACCTAGGTCACACATCACGCGGCGGCCTTCAGGAGGTAGTCCAGGTAGTCCCGCATCGCCGCGCGCGCGATCCGTCGCGTGCGGCGAGGTCGCAGGTGTTCGATGACGAGGTGGAACATGACGCACTCCCGGGGTTGACCGTGCCTGACGCTGACCGCACCTGGCACTCTGCCAGGATCGATCGCATGACTCGAAGCGTGGTGTTGCTGCGGGGCGTCAACGTCGGTAAGCATCACCGCATCTCGATGGCCGCGTTCCGGGCGGTGCTGGAAGGGGTGGGCTGCACCGGCGTGCAGACCTACCTGCAGAGCGGCAACGGGGTGGTCGACTGGCCGGGACCTCCGGACGCGCTGCCCGGGGCGGTGGCTGCCGGCGTGGAGTCCGACGCCGGCCTGTCGGTGCTCGTGATGGTGCGGACCGGCGCCGAGCTCGCGGCCGCGGTCGAGGCGAACCCTTACGCGGGCGAGAGCTTCGACCCCAAGCTGCTCCACGTCGCGTTCCTGACCGGTGCTCCCGATCCGGCCCGCGTGGCCGCGCTCGACCACCGCGCGCTGTTGCCGGACCGGCTGGCGGTGGGGGATCGGGCCCTCTACCTGCGCTACGCGACCGGTTCGCAGAACTCCCCCCTCGCCAGAGTGCGCCTCGGCGTGGAGGCGACGGCGCGGAACTGGACGACGGTGACGGCCCTGTGCGCGCTCGCGCAGTGAGCCCGCCGGCGCGGATCGCACGCCCGGCCGACTCGCCCTTCGCCTCGTATCCGGTGGTGTGACCTCCGCGCCCGCGCTCGCGCTGCTCACGGCCCGCACCGTGCGCATCGACGACCCCGGCCCGCTGCTCGACCTGCTCCCCGACACCGGCGCGCTGGCCTGGCTCACCGGGCCGGAGGGGCTGGTCGGCTGGGGTGAGGCGGCCCGGGTCGAGCTCGACGGCCCGGACCGGTTCGACCACGCGCAGGCGTGGTGGCGGGACCTGCTGGGCCGCAGCGAGGTGCGTGACGAGGTCGGGCTGCCCGGCTGCGGCCTGCTCTGCTTCGGCTCGTTCGCCTTCGACCCGAGCGCTGCCTCCTCGGTGCTGGTCGTGCCCGAGGTCGTCGTCGGCCACCGTGACGGCGTGTGGTGGCAGACGACCGTCGCGGCGTACGGGGCGAGCCCGCAGCCACCGGCCCGCTCACCGGTGCGGCCGCCCGGCACCGCGCGTTACGCCGACGGCGCTTTGAGCAGCGCGGCGTGGGGCCGGGTCGTGGACGAGGCGGTGCAGCGCATCGCCGCCGGCCAGGTCGCGAAGGTGGTCCTGGCACTGGACCTGGAGGCGTGCCTCGACGAGCCGCTCGACGTCCGCTGGCCGCTCACCCGGCTGGCCTCGGGCTATGCCGGTTGCCGGACCTGCGTGGTGGAAGGACTTTTGGGGGCGACCCCCGAGGTGCTCGTGCGCCTGGAGAAGGGCGTCGCGACCAGCCGGGTCCTGGCCGGCACCATCCGGCGCAGCGGCGACGCCGAGCGGGACGTCCTGGAGGCCGCCTCGCTGGCGCGGTCGAGCAAGGACCTGGAGGAGCACGAGTACGCCGTACGGTCGGTCGCCGACGCGCTCGCCGCGCACTGCGGTTCGGTGGACGCTCCCGAGGAGCCGTTCGTGCTGCACCTGCCGAACGTCATGCACCTGGCGACCGACGTGACCGGCGTCGTTGCGGACGGGTCGACCTCCCTGGCGCTGGTCGCCTCGCTGCACCCGTCGGCCGCGGTCTGCGGCACGCCGACGGACGCCGCGATGGCGCTGATCCGCGAGCTCGAGGGAATGGACCGCGGCCGGTACGCCGGCCCGGTCGGCTGGATGGACTCCACGGGTGACGGCGAGTGGGGGATCGCCCTGCGGTGCGCGGAGGTGGACCGCGACGACCCCTGCCGGCTGCGGCTGTTCGCGGGCTGCGGCATCGTGGCCGGGTCACGGTCGCAGGAGGAGCTGGCCGAGAGCGTCGCCAAGCTCATCCCGATGCGCGACGCGCTGCAGTCCTGACGCGGGTTGACGTCAACATCTGGTGCGTGCTCCTGGCGCCGTGAGCGGCCACAGGATCCTTCGCGCAATCACGTCAGGTCAGACTACAGTTCTGATCTATGGAAACGATCCCGCTCTCTGATGCCAAGACGCGCCTGTCGCAGATCGCCGACGAGGTGGACCGCACCCACCAACGGGTGCAGATCACCAAGAACGGCCGCTCCTACGTCGTGTTGATCTCCGCGGAGGATCTCGCCTCGTTGGAGGCGACGCTGGAACTGATGAGCGAGCCGGCAGCCGTGGAACGCGTTCGCCAGGCTCAGACGGATCTCGCTCGGGGAGAGGGCATCTCGGGCGAGCAGATGAGAGTCCTGATGGAGCGCCGGCGCAATGACCGCAAGCGGGCGTAGTGCTCCGTACCGACTCGTCCTGTCTCCGGGTGCCCGACGCGCTCTGACCGAGGTCCTGCCGGAGGCCGCGGCCTTCGCCGCGTGGGAGTTCATCTCGGGACCGCTTGCCGACGCTCCCCGTCGGGCGGGGGCACCGCTGCGGGCTCCTTTCGCGGAGCAGTGGCGGGCCCGTCGAGGGGAGTACCGCGTGCGCTACGAGATCGACGACGAGACCCGGACGGTGCGGGTCCTCGACGTCGACCACCGGCGCGACGTCTACCGACGCTGACGGGCAGCTGCAGGCCTGTCACCAGCGAAGCGCGTCGTTCACTGCGTTCCGGAGCCGCCGGTCGAGGTCGACGGCGCCCGGCCGGTCGGTGCGGACCTCGACGACCCGGATCCCGCCGGATGCCACCAGCGCCGCCCGCAGCTCCGCCCGCGTCGACACAAGGACATGCGGCGTTCCGGTCGCCGCGCACAGCGCCGCCAAATCAACCCCGTGCGGTGTGCCGAAGACCCGCTCGAAGGCCGGGGCGTACGCCGCCTCGCCCGGCTCGAGCAGACCGAAGATGGCCCCCCCGTCGTTGTTCACCACGACGACGGTGAGATCCGGCCGCGGCTCGTCCGGTCCCAGCACGAGCCCGTTCGCGTCGTGCAGGAAGGCGAGGTCGCCGAGCAGGGCGTGCGCTGGCCCGCCGCCGTCGGCCTGATGGGCCAGGGCGGCCCCGACCGCGCTCGACACCAGCCCGTCGATGCCGGCGGCGCCCCGGTTGGCGAGCACCCGGGTGCCGGGCCGGCGGCCGGCGAGGAACAGGTCGCGGACCGGCTTGGAGGAGCCGACGAACAGCAGGCCGGGGCAGGCGGCGACCAGGTCGGCGGCCACCGAGGGCTCGGACAGCTCGTCGCCGAGCGCCTCGGCCAGGGCGATCCGGGCGAGCACTCCGGCGGTCTGCCAGCTGTCCAGCCAGTTAATGTCGAACGTGCCCTTGGCGACCGGTACGGCCGGCAGTACCCGGACGGCGGTACGGGAGGGGTCGGGCCAGCGGTCGTACCCGGCCACCACGTCGACCGGTGAGCCGGCGATCAGCCGCCCGACGGCGCGGCTCAGGGTCGGCCGTCCGACGACCAGGACCCGGTCGGGGTGGTGCGACTCCAGGAAGCCCGGCGAACCCAGCACCAGCTCGGCCACCTCGACCGTGTTGCGGTCGTCGGTGGCGCCCGCGCTCGGTTCGGCGACGACGGGGAACCCCCGTCCGTACGCCAGTTTCAGCGCAGCGGCCGCGGGTCCGGCCGGCCCGTCGCCGAGCACGACGGCGGTACGCAACGGCAGGTCGTCGGGCGGGGGAGCGGGCGCCACAGCGGGAACCCGCAGCGACCAGGGCGCCCCGTCCGGACGACCGTCGAGGGGCTCGACCCACGGGTCGGGATCGCCCGGACCGGCCCCGCCCGGCACGAGCGGCTCGCGGAGGCCGAG
>JBBSNO010000221.1:0-4381 GCA_038232615.1 Actinomycetales bacterium | reverse complement strand
CGACCAGCGCCTCGCGCAGCCGAGTCGTCATCCGAGCCCGCGGCGGAACCTGGTCGGTGTGCTCGGCGAACGACGTCCGCGTGCACCTCGCGTCGCTACAGCGCCACCGCCGCTTGACCCAGAGCACGGTGACCACGCCGTCGAAGGGGACGTCGCGAAGGCGCTGCTCGGTGCGCTGGTGCACCCGGGACGTAAGGACACCGCAGCTCGGGCAGGCAGCCTCCCTCTGGGTCGCAGCCAGGGAAACCGTGCGGTGGCCGTCGTCGGATCGGCGCACCTCCAGGACCCGGTAGTCGGGGAGGTTGAACAGCGCCGTCGCTGCACACGGCGAAACCGGAAGCGGCGAAGGGAGGGCAACACTCGTAGGCTGATTCACGCTGGTGGTCCTGTCTGCTGGATGCCTGGTAACACCCAGCCTGGTGCAGGGCCACCGGCGCCTACGTCAGGACACGATCACGCTGAAGATCGAAGAGCCGGTTTGGCTCGCGACGCTTTGCGAGAAGAGCCGTTCCCGCTCGACCGCGATCACGTCGCGAGCGAGGTCGGCCTCGGACACGTCGAGAGCCTCGGGTGCACTCTCCGCCGTCTCGCTGATCCGGGCGAAGTCGTCGAACAACTCCCGCTTGCGGGCGAGGATCTCGGTGATTCGCTGATCGACACCTTCCTCAGAAGGAAGGCGGTGGACCTGCACCGTTTCCAGTTGTCCCATTCGATGGGCGCGCGCGATGGCTTGCCACTCAGTCGTCGGCTTGAGCCGGCTTGAGCTGTGGTTCGCAGATCACGACGACCGAGGCGGCTTGAATATTGAGCCCGACGCCGCCGGCCACGATCTGTGAAACCAGCACGGCTCCGTACCCTGCCGCGGGGAACTGGTCGATCTTGACCTGTCGAGCAGCCGCGGGGACCGAACCGGTGAGCGGGCCGAAGACCTTTCCGGGCAAGGCGCGCGCCACCTGGTCGCGCCAGATGATCCGAAACGTTTGCCCGCGATTGCGGGCGCACACCGCCGTACATACGTGGTATACATACCGGGTATCCATCGACCACGGGGGCCGATGGACCCCGTAGGAGGCGCAGATGTCGGTCAGGCAGGCACTGTTGGCGCTGCTCGAGCAGGGGCCGATGCACGGCTACCAGCTCCGCGCCGAGTTCGAGCAACGCACCGGAGCGACCTGGCCACTCAACGTCGGGCAGGTCTACACGACGCTGACCCGGCTGGAGCGCGACGGTCTCGTCCATGGCACGGGGGCCGACGACGAGGAGTCCGGTGCCCACCGGGTCGTCTACGCCATCACCCGTGCGGGACGAGACGAGGTGGCGGCGTGGTTCACCACCCCGGTGGACCGCATCCAGCCGCCCCGCGACGAGCTGGCCATCAAGCTGGCCTTGGCTGTCACCATTCTGGGCGTCGACGTCGGTCGCGTGATCCAGCAGCAGCGCACGGCCACGATGACCGCTCTGCAGGACTACACGCGGCTCAAGCGTGGGGGGCGGGCGGCCGTGCCGATCGAGTCCAGCGGCTGCCAGGACGTGGCGTGGAGTCTCGTGCTGGACTCCCTCGTGTTCGCTGCGGAGGCCGAGATCCGGTGGCTGGACCACTGCGAGTCCCGGCTCCGTCGGGCCGCCCTCGAACGCGCCCCCGGACCGCACGTCGTGGTCGAGCCCGAACCTTCGTCGGTCGAGCTATTCGAGACCCCGAGGGGCGAGCGATGACCACCATCGGGATCGACCAGGCAGCCCGGCTGCGTCGGGCGGAGACACGCTGGCTCGAGCAGTGCGTGACCCGCCTGCGGAAGGCCATCGTGGAGCGACACCAGCGGACCGCCGAGGTCACGCAGTCCACGCCGACCGCGAGGGGCGAGAGATGAGCGCCGTCCTGCGCCTCGATGACGTGACCCGCATCCACGGCGACGGCGAGACCGAGGTGGTCGCGCTGCGCGGGGTCTCCTTCGCGACCCGTCCGGGTGAGCTGGTGGCGATCATGGGCCCTTCGGGGTCCGGCAAGTCCACCCTGCTGACCCTCGCCGGTGGGCTCGACGCACCGACGTCCGGCTCGGTGTCCGTCGAGGGTGTCGACCTCGCCTCGCTGGGCAACAGCGGCCGCGCGCGGATGCGGCGTACGTCGATCGGCTATGTCTTCCAGGACTTCAACCTGATCCCGGCACTCACTGCTGCGGAGAACGTCGCCCTGCCCCGCGAACTCGACGGTGAGCGCTCGGCCGTGGCCCGCCGGGCTGCCCGGACCGCACTCGACGAGGTCGGGATCGGGGAGCTCTGGAACCGCTTCCCCGACAACATGTCCGGCGGCCAGCAGCAGCGCGTCGCGATCGCCCGCGCCATCGTTGGTCAGCGGCGGCTCATCCTGGCCGACGAGCCCACCGGCGCGCTGGACACCGAGACCGGGGAGGAGATCCTGCGCCTGCTGCGAGCCCGATGCGACGCCGGCGCCGCTGGAGTCCTGGTGACCCACGAGGCGCGGCACGCCGCCTGGGCCGACCGGGTGGTCTTCCTGCGCGACGGCGTGGTCGTCGACGAGTCGGGTGCCGAACCGGTCGAGATTCTCCTCGAGTCAGGGCTGCGATGAGACCGAATCGGTGGCTCGACGGCTGGCGGCTGCCACTGCGGCTGGCCCGGCGTGACGTCGCCAGGTCGCGCGCTCGCAGCATCCTCGTGCTCGTGATGATCGCGCTGCCGGTCCTCGCCGTGACTGCGGCCGACGTGGTCCTTCAGACGTCGAACGTGAACAGCGTCGAGTCGCTCGACCGCCGGCTGGGCACGGCCGACGCGCGGGTGAGTGTGCAGAAGGGGATCGGCCCCGTCATCCAGGCGTTCGACCCGGACGTGAACTCGGCCAGCGCAGCGGAGGGGACCGCTCGAGCCACGCCGACCCTCGACGACGTGTGCCGGATGGTGGGCGGTGAGGGTGCGCCCGCCCTCGAACGCCGCGACGGCGGAATCGCACTGACGACCAGCAAGGGCGTGGGCGAAGCCGAGGCGACCGAGATCGACCTGACCGACCCGCTGGCGAAGGGGCTCTTCGACCTCACCTCGGGACGTCTGCCGCGCGCTGTCGACGAGGTCGTGGTGAACCGCGCGCTCGCGGATCGTGGCTTCGCTGTCGGTGACGACCTCGAGGTCGTGGGGACCGTCGCGGGCGCCACCGACGGCGTCGGGACGACCCTCACGATCGTCGGGATCGCCGAGTCGACCACGGTCCGCGACTACCCGGTGGTGGTCGGGCCGCTCGGCAGCCTGGGGCTCAGCGGCGACGGCCAGCGGACCTGGCTGCTCGGCGGGGGGCCGGTCTCGTGGGACCAGGTCCGCGCCCTGAACGCGGTCGGGGTCACGGTGCTCTCCCGGGCGGTCCTGACCGATCCGCCGCCCGACTCCGAGCTCCCACCGGAGCTGTCAGGCTTCGGCGGGGACAACCAGCTGCTGGCCGTCATCGTGCTGGTCGTCGTGATGGCGCTCCTCGAGGTGGTGCTGCTGGCCGGGCCGGCCTTCGCGGTCAGCGCCCGACGTCAGTCGCTCAGCCTGGCGCTGATGGCCGCCACCGGCGGGACGCCCGGGCAGAGCCGGCGCGTGGTGCTCGCCGGTGGGCTCGTGCTCGGCGGCGTCGCCGCGGCCGTGGGCGTCCTGTTCGGCATCGTCACCGGCTGGGCTCTGCTGCCCCTGGTGCAGCGCTGGTCGAGCTCGTGGTTCGGACCCTTCGAGGTGCCCTGGCTGCACCTGGTCGGCATCGCCGGCTTCGGGCTGCTCAGCGCGTTGCTCGCCGCCGTCGTGCCGGCCTGGATCGCCTCACGCCAGGACGTCGTGGCGATCCTGGCCGGGCGTCGCGGCGACCAAGCCCCGGGGCTGTACTCGCCCATCCTCGGTCTCGTGCTGCTCGGACTGGGCATCGCCGGGGCGGCGTACGGCGCCCACTCGGCGGGCAGCGGTGAGTACTTCATCGCGGGCTCGGCGATCGTGGCCGTGCTCGGGATGATCCTGCTGGTGCCGGTCGTCGTGGTCACCCTGGCCCGGGTGTCGGGCCGCCTCCCGCTGACGATGCGGTACGCCGTCCGCGACGCCGCGCGGCAGCGCACCCGCACCGTCCCGGCCGTGGCCGCCGTCGCCGCCACCGTGGCTGGCGTGGTCGCGCTCGGGATCGCGACCAGCAGCGACAACGCACAGAACGAGGCGACGTACATCCCGTTGCTGCCGATGGGTGCGGGGTCGATCACGGCGTACGACCTCGACGGCAGCGGCTGGACCCGGCTGGCCCAGGCGGCCCGGCGGGAGCTCCCGGGCGCCGACGTGGTTCCGCTGACCGGCGTCGTCGAGGGCACCGGGGCCAACCAACCGGACGCCTCGTCGTACTTCCTCCAGTTCTCCGCGCCTG
>JBBSNO010000220.1:0-4439 GCA_038232615.1 Actinomycetales bacterium | reverse complement strand
GAGCCGGAGCCGCTCGTCTCCCGCTTCGCGGTCAGCCACTCCATGCTGCTCAACGTGGCGCAGCGGCCCGGCGACGCGGTGGCGAGCATGCGCCGGCTCCTGCTCGACAACCACGAGGACCGTCCCGCCCAGGTGCGGCACGTGAAGCAGACGATCGCCATCTACCGCGCACTGCTGGCGGCCGGGGTCGTGGAGCAGCTCGACGAACCGGACGCGGCAGGGCGCACCGTGAGGCTGACCGCGGACCTACAGCTCGACTTCGCCCTCAACCAGCCGCTGTCACCGTTCGCCCTGGCGACGTTCGAGCTGCTCGACCGCGAGTCGCCGACGTACTCACTCGACATGCTGTCCGTCGTCGAGTCGACCCTCGAGGACCCGCGCCAGGTGCTGCACGCGCAGCGCAGCAAGGCCAAGGGCGAGGCGGTCGCGCAGATGAAGGCCGACGGCATCGAGTACGAGGAGCGGATGGAGCTGCTCGAGGACGTCACCTACCCCAAGCCGATGCAGGAGCTGCTCACCGCGGCCTACCAGACGTACCGCGGCGGTCACCCGTGGGTCGGGGACCACGAGCTGAAGCCGAAGTCGGTGGCCCGCGACCTGTACGAGCGTGCGATGACGTTCGTCGACTACGTCGGCTTCTACGGGCTCGCCCGTTCAGAGGGCGTGCTCCTTCGGTACCTCGCCGACGCGTTCAAGGCGTTGCGGCACACCGTGCCCGAGGACGCGCGTACCGAGGAGCTCACCGACCTGACCGAGTGGCTCGGCGAGCTGGTGCGGCAGGTGGACTCGAGCCTGCTCGAGGAGTGGGAGCAGCTGCGCGCACCCTCCGACGTGGTCGTCCCGGTCGCGCACCCCCTCGACGAGCGTCCGCCTCCCGTCACCACGAACGTCCGCGCCTTCCGGGTGCTGGTGCGCAACGCGATGTTCCGCCGCGTCGAGCTCGCGGCGCTGCGGCGCTGGGACGCCCTCGGCGGGCTGGACGGCGGGGACGGGTGGGACGCCGGGGCGTGGGCCGACGCGCTAGCGCCGTACTTCGACGAGCACGACCAGATCGGCACCGGGCCCGACGCGCGCGGTCCGCACCTGCTGATGGTCACCGCGGAGCCCTCGAGGTGGGTGGTTCGGCAGATCATCGACGACCCCGCGCGCGACCACGACTGGGGGATCTCCGCCGAGGTCGACCTGCCGGCGTCCGACGAGGCCGGCGAGGCGGTGCTGCGCGTCACCGCCGTCGATCAGCTGTGAGTCATCGAACGTCCGAGGCTCAGGCGGCGACGGCGACCAAGGTTCCCCACATTTCTCGCTGAGCCCTCTTTCGCGCCGCTTCGAACACCTGTACGATAAGTGCATGCCCCCCAGCTCCCCCACTCCCGTCGTCCGGCCCGCCTCGGCCGGCGACGTGACCGAGGCGCTGGTCGACCTGTCCAGGGCCGAGTCGGCGTTGGCCGAGTCGGTGCCGGCGCAGTGGTCCGGTCCCGTGGCGGTCCCGAGCCGACGTGGTCGTTGGGGGCTTGGCCTGGCCGAGCTGCTGGAGGCCCGCCCGGCCGCGAGCGAGCGCTCGACCGCCGAGGTGGTCGACCACATCGACGGGTGGGCCCGAGTCATCGCCTATGCACAGGCGCGTCAGGCCGGTGAGGTCGCCGAGCTGTTCGCCCGTCGTGAGGCGGAGCGGAAGGCGGCGTGCTCCGACCCCGACCCGCGCCGCAGGGCCACGGCCCCCGACCCCGTCCGGGTGACGACCAGCGAGGTCGCCCTGGTGCTGCGGGCTTCACCCCGTGCGGCCGAGCTGGTCCTGGACGACGCGATCACCCTGGCCACCTTTCCCAGCACCGCACTGGCGCTGCGGCGCGGTCAGATCGACCAGGCCACCGCACGGGCGATCGGGGCGGAGATGTCAATCACGGCGCCCGAGCACCGGGCGATGCTCGAGGCCGCGGCCCTGGCGAACGCCATGGAGGGGGCCACCGCCAGGCAGGTCAAGCTGTTCGTCCGCCGTACCGCGATGCAGCTCGACCCCAGCGCCGCCGCCACCCGCGCCACGGCGGCCCGCGCCGACCGGGGCATGTCCAAGACCGAGGTCGTGGACGACATGGGCGAGATGCGGGTCGTGATGAGCGCGGTCGAGCTCAAGGCGGTGTGGGAGGAGATCACCACCGCCGCCCAGGCACTGCCCGCCACCGACGAGACCGGCAACCACGTCAGCCTGGACGACCGCCGGGTCACAGCCCTGGTCGAGATGGTCACCCACCCGGGCACGACGCGGCCCTGCACCCACTCGGGCAGCGGTCGGTGGAAGACCGACGTGGTCGTCGCCGCGTCCACGTTGGCCGGAACCGACGACGACCCCGCCCTGCTCGCCGGCTACGGACTGGTCACCGCCGAGGTCGCCCGCACCATCGCCGCCGACTCCGACTGGCGGCGCACCAGCGTCGACCCCGACGACCAGGTGCTCTCCCGGTCCGCCCGACGCCACCGGCCGTCCGCCGACGCAGCAGTCGCGGACCCAGAGGCCGTCCTGGCCAGGCGCGTCGACGACGTGGCCGCCGAGACGATCACCCTCCAGCAGGCCATCACCAGCCAGCAGGCGCGGCGAAGCACCGACGCCTACCGGCCGACGGTGTCCCTGCGCGACCACGTCGAGGCACTCCACCGCCGCTGCCGGGTCCCCGGCTGCCGGCGCCCCGCGACCGTGTGCGACCTCGACCACGTCACCGCGCACCGCGTCGGCGGGGTCACCGCCGCTTGTAATCTGATTCCGCTGTGCAGATTTCACCACGTCCTGAAACACACCGACGGCTGGTCGATCGCCCTGGCCCCCGACCGCACCGTCACCTGGACCACCCCCACCAACCGCCGCTACCGAGACCCCCACCCACCGTCTGGGACTAAGAAGACCGGCACAGGTCCCACGAGGAGGACGCGCCGCGAATCTCGATCACCTCATCACCTTGTCACGTCGCGTGTGGCTCCTCGGGCGTCCGGGCTCGTCTCGCGACGACTCGACCCCGTCGTCCTCGGTCTCCCCGGTCTCGCGGAAGCCGAGCGACGCGTACAGGTCCGCGGCCGACCGGTTGTCCGGGGGTGTAGCTCAGGGTCACTCCCGAGCAGTCGGGATCGCGCTCGAAGCGTTCGAGGAGAGCGGTGAGAGCGCTGCGCGCGATGCCGGTGCGCTGCACCGTGGCCGCGACGACGAGACCGCCGACCCACCTGCTGGCATCGTCGTCGTCGACGGCCCACCTATAGAAGCCGACCACAGCGCCGTCGCGGACGATGGCCAACGGCTGCCACGTGAAGCCGTAGTGGCACAGACAGAGGTAGTACGACACTGCCGCGACGTACCTCGACTGGTCCGGGCGGACGGTCAGGTCGGCGCAGTCCCGCCAGTTCTGCGCGGTCACCGGCTCGAGGTGCACGTCCGTCATGCTGCCGAGTGTCGCGGTGGCCGACAGCAAGGACAACTGCTTGCCGGTCCCTTCCCGCACAGCGTGCCGGCGGTCAAGGCTCGACCGGAGCATCCGGCCGCATAGGCTGAACCGGATCAGCTGACCGAGAAGACGGAGAGGCGATCCACCATGAGCAAGGCCTACGGCTACACCTCCTACGGTGGTCAGGAGACCGAGACCTGGCTGGACCGACCGGTGCCGACGCCCGGTCCCAGCGAGCTGGTCATCGAGGTCAAGGCCGCGGGGGTGAACCCGGTCGACCACAAGATCCGTGGTGGCGCGATGGCCAACCCCGAGGCCACGCCGAGCTTCCCGCTGGTGCTGGGCGTAGAGGCGTCGGGGATCGTGGTGGCGACGGGCTCGGACGTCACCGACTTCGCCGAGGGCGATGCGGTGCTGGGCAAGACCGCACCTGAGCACGGCAGCTACGCAGAGCACGCGGTGCTTCTCGCGAGCGACACCACGCAGAAGCCCCCGCAGGTGAGCTTCGTGCAGGCAGCCGCGTTACCAGTCGCGGGCGGGACCGCGTGGGACGTGCTGGAGAAGGTTGGTCTCGCCGAGGGCGAGACGCTGTTGATCAACGGCGTCGGCGGTGGCGTCGGGGTGATCGTGGCGCAGCTGGCGAGGGACCGCGGCGCGGCGGTCTTCGGGGTCGGGAGCGAGAGCAAGCGTCCGCTGACCGAGAGCCTCAGCGCCACCCTGGTGCCCTACGACGGCGGTGACGTGGTCGAGCAGGTGCGGGCCCTGCTCCCCGGTGGGGTCGACGCCGTCGTCGACGTGATCGGCGGCAAGCCGTTGCGCGACGTCGCGATCCTGGTCACCGACCCAGCCAGGATCGTTTCGGTCGCCGACCCGGGCGTCGCCGAGCTCGGGGGAAGCTTCCTGGTCGCCAGCTCGGTGGGCGTCCCGGCCGTGGTCGAGATGGTCGCCGAGGGCAAGGTCGATCCCAAGGTGCTGCAGTCCTATCCCTTCGACCAGGCCGGACAGGCTCTGCGG
>JBBSNO010000219.1:0-4448 GCA_038232615.1 Actinomycetales bacterium | reverse complement strand
TGGGCTCGGGGAGCAGCTTCGCCCGCAGCGCCATGAAGAAGCGCTATCGCGACGGGCTGACCGAGGCCGAGGGGGTCAAGGTCGCGGTCGATGCCCTCTACGACGCCGCCGACGACGACTCGGCGACCGGAGGCCCCGATCTCACCCGGCGCATCTGGCCGATCGTCATGAGCGTCACCGATGCGGGCGGGCGCCGCCTGAGCGACGCCGAAGTCGGCGCCGTGGTCGAGACGGTGGTCGGCGAGCGCATGCTCAACCCGGGCGGCTGACCAGCCGGCTCGATACCGCCCCCTGAACGCCGCCCCGACCGCACGACCGAGGAGCCTCCCGCATGACGCAGCCGTTCTACGTCTCGCCCGAGCAGATGATGAAGGACAAGAGCGACTACGCCCGCAAGGGCATCGCCCGCGGCCGCTCGGTCCTGACCCTCGCCTATGCCGACGGCATGGTGTTCGTGGGTGAGAACCCCAGCAACGCCCTGCACAAGATCAGCGAGATCTACGACCGGATCGCCTTCGCGGCGGTCGGCAAGTACAACGAGTTCGAGAACCTGCGGCTGGCGGGGGTGCGCTACGCCGACCTGCGGGGCTACCAGTACGACCGTCGCGACGTCACGAGCCGAGGCCTGGCCAACGCGTACGCCCAGACGCTCGGCACCATCTTCACCGAGTCCGGCAAGCCGTACGAGGTGGAGCTGGTCGTCGCGGAGGTGGGGGAGCGGGCCGCCGACGACCAGCTCTACCGGCTCACCTACGACGGCTCGGTGGCCGAGGAGCACGGCTACGTCGTCATGGGCGGCAACAGCGAGCCGATCAGCAACTACGTCAAGGAGCGGCACGACCCCACCGCCTCCCTGGAGGTTGCCCTCGCGCTCGGGCTCGCCGCGCTGTCGCACAACCCCGACGGAACCGCCCGCACCCTGGCCGCGGACGACCTGGAAGCCGCCGTCCTCGACCGCACCCGACCGCGGCGAGCCTTCTCGCGGCTGGTCGGACCCCGACTCGAGCGGCTCCTCGCCGCCGACGCCGCCTCCTCATGACGGCCACGCGCCCCGCCCGCCCCTGGATCGTTTCGGTCGTCGCGGTTCTCGCTCTCGCGGCCTGCGGCGGCGACGCCGAGGACCGCGCCGCACCGGCGAGCCCGAGTCCCAGTGTCTCCGCGGCAGCCTGCCCGATCGCGGCGGTCGAGGTGGACCCGCCGGCAGGAGCGACCACCGACCTGTCCACCAAGCCGGTGGTCGCGCCGACGGACGGTCCCGCGCCGACCGAGCTGCAGTACGCCGACATCGTGGTCGGCACCGGTGCCGAGGCCCGCACCGGCAGCCAGGTCGAGGTCAAGTACGTCGGTGCGTTCTACGACCCCGGCAAGGAGTTCGACTCCTCCTGGAGTCGCGGAGCGGACGAGACGCTGCCGTTCGGCATCTGCCAGCGCGGGGTGATCCCCGGCTTCGCGGTCGGACCGACCGGCATGAAAGTGGGTGGGCGAAGGGCGATCATCATCCCGAGCGAGCTCGGCTACGGAGCAAAAGGTCAGCCGCCCACAATTCCGGGCGGGGCTACGCTGGTCTTCGTCGTGGACCTCGTCTCGGTCCGGTAGCCCTCCCGGGCAGGCCGTTCCGTTCACGAGGGAAGGGCACCCTGGCCGCAGGAGGTACGCCCATGCCCAAGACCGCCCGTTCGGGAAAGCCCGACACGCAGGAACTGCCGTCCACCCTCCAGCGTTCACCTGCAAAGGCCCAGCGCACGTTCGCGAAGGTCCATGACGCGGCGGCGGAGCAGTACGGCGAGGGCGAGCGGGCGCACCGCACCGCCTACGCCGCGCTGAAGCACTCGTTCGAGAAGGTCGGCGACTCCTGGGAGCCCAAGGACCACAAGGGTCCGAGCGACGCGCGCAGTGAGCAGAGCGGAAAGGCCGCCCGCGACAGCACGACTCCGACCGCCGGAGGCGTGGATGCCCACGCGAGCAAGAAGCACCTGTACGAGGTCGCCCAGCGACTGGACGTGCCCGGCCGGTCGTCGATGAACAAGGACGAGCTCGTCACGGCGATCGGCCGGGCGAACGACCGAGCCTCGGCGAACGCCCGCAATGGGTGAGCCGGCTCAGCCGCCCCGGACGGTGCGCAGGATGTCGGCCTCGTCGCTGATGACCCCGCGGACGCCCCGCGACAGCACCTCGGCGAGCGCCGTCTCGTCGTTCACCGGCCACGTCATCACCACCTCCACCCGCTCGTGCAGCTCGGTGACCACGGCCGAGGACTTCACTTCTGGAAAGGATGCCCGCCGAAGGTGCGGGCCAAGCCCCTGCGGCCCGCCCGACCGAAAGTGGGGCGGAACGGCGGAAGTCCGCCGGGACGCGCCATGCTTGCGGCTAGGGACGGACCGCGACCTCGAGCCGGCCCCGCTGCACACGCACACGGTACGAGACCTGCGGGGCGGTCGCCGGCCCGCTCGCGACGCTCCCGTCCGCGAGGCGGAACGCGCTGCCGTGCCAGGGACAGACCAGGCAGCCCTGGTCCACCTCGCCCTGCTCGAGCGGCGCACCGTAGTGGCTGCATACCGCGCCCATCGCCGACACCGCGCCGGCCTGGCGGGTTAGGACGATCTGCTGACCCTGCACGTCGACCCGCACCAGTCCGCCTTCGGCCAGGTCGCTGTCGGCCGCCGCATCGGTCCAGGTGCCCGGCTCCTTCTGCTCGTCGGCGTTGCGGTTCATGCCGACCCCCTGGCTGTACGACAGGTGACCGCCGAGGTAGCCGCCGACCGCCATCCCCGCAGCCCCCGCGAGGGCGAGCCGACGACCCCGTACGTCGTGGCCTTGCCGGCGCGCCAGCCAGCTCGCGCCGAACAGCACCGTGCTCGTCACGTTCGCGAGGCTGTGGACCAGCCCCACCCGCTTCGGCCGCTCGAACTCGCCCAGCTCGGACCAGTCGGCCAGGCCGGAGGCCGCGGTCGGGGCCACGAGGAGTACGCCGGTGCCGACCAGCCGCCGCGTTGCGGTTCGGGACGCCGTCCCGCCGGTCAGGTCGAGCAGCAGCGCGCCCGACCACAGGCCGATGGGGACCGCGACCAACAGCGGGTGCAGCGGATGGCCGAGCCAGCGACCGTGCAGCGCGTCTTTGACCCGACCGCGGGGCAGGACGGTCACGACGATCCCGGTGACCGCCTTGGTCACCGGGTCCAGGACCGCCGCCTGCTCGAGCTTGCCGGTCAGTGTGGACCACCACATTCGTCCTCCTCGGTTGGCACTACGCATGTCCGGACGACCGAGGTCCAAACGCCCCGTCTGTCGCGAAGTCCCCGACATGGGGCAGGCTGTGGTCATGCGCATCGGACTGTCGGGCAAGGGTGGCGTCGGCAAGTCGACGATCGCCGCGGTGCTCTCGCGAAGCCTGGCCCGCCAGGGACACCAGGTGGTCGCGGTCGACTGTGACTCCGATCCCAACCTGGGCGTCAGCATCGGGCTCGGTGTGCAGGAGTCCGACCGCATCCGGTCCCTGCTCGACCAGTCCGGACCGCGGCGTCACGTCCCGGCCGACCTTGCTCCCGCCGAGCTGCTGGACCGGTACGGCTCCCGAGGTCCCGACGACGTCACCGTGATGCTGGCGGCCCGCTCGGAGAAGGCGGGCTCCGGTTGAACGGGCAGCGCCCATGTCACGGTCCGTGACTTCATCGCCCACGCCGACACCGCGCTGCCCGACGCCGTCGTGGTCGCCGACATGGAGGCCGGGCTGGAGCACCTGTCCTGGGCCGGCGGCACCCTGCGGTACGCCGACCTGCTGCTGGTCGTGCTCCAGCCGACCGCCAAGGTGCTGCTGACCGCCGACCGGATGCACCGCCTGGCCGTCGAGCTCGGCATCGCCGACATCGCGTTCGTCGGCAACCGGGTGGGCGAGACTGACCGCCTCCGGATGGAGGAGTTCGCCGCGGAGCGCGGCCGTGAGTTGCTGGCCGTCATCCCCGAGGACGACGCCGTCGTGCAGGCGGATCAGCGCGGCCTGTGCGTGCTCGACTTCGCCCCTACGTGCCCGGCCGTGCGGGCGATCGAGGGGCTGGCCGAGGTGATCGCCGCCCGGTGCTGACCGGCCCGGGGCCTCCCGCGCTCAGCCGCGGGTGGCGCCGGTGACGGCAGATCTACGCCACCGCGGTGGAGCAGGGTGGTCGTTGGTCACCCAAGACCAGCGGACGCGCGAGCACCGCCACCTGCACCCCGTACGTCCATTGTGCCCTGGGCTTCGTGCCCGTCGGGACTATCGGCGCGTCGGCTGGAAGCGCGTCGTCGCACGGCACGACGTCGCTTGGGTCCAGAAGTCGGCGGCCGGCCTCCACCCGCTCACTGGGCGAGCCTGGGTTGGGGGGCGACATACTTCGGCGGCCCCGAGACACGCACGAGGTGCGGCGGGGTCAGAGAGCCTCATCGCAGGACGCGGCCGCCCGCGACCGGATGGTGCA
>JBBSNO010000218.1:0-4525 GCA_038232615.1 Actinomycetales bacterium | reverse complement strand
CGCGGCGGGCGACGGCTTCGTCGCCGAGGGGCTCAAGCTCGCCGTCGTCACCGAGTCGGACCTGCTGGGTCGGGCGGGGAAGTCGTCGACCAAGGACATGCGGACGATGCCGAGCCGGCGCCGGGGCGCGGTCGACCCGGTGCAGCTGCGCCCGGGGGACCACGTCGTACACGAGCAGCACGGCGTGGGCCGTTTCGTCGAGATGGTGCAGCGCGCCATGGGCTCCGCGACCCGGGAGTACCTGGTGATCGAGTACGCGCCTGGTAGGCGCGGGCAGCCGGGCGACCGTCTCTTCTGCCCGACGGACGCGCTCGACCAGGTGACCCGGTACGTGGGCGGCGAGGCCCCGACGCTGAACAAGATGGGCGGTTCGGACTGGCAGAAGACCAAGGGCCGCGCGCGCAAGGCGGTGCGGCAGATCGCATCGGAGCTGATCCGCCTGTACTCCGCCAGGATGGCCACTAGCGGTTACGCGTTCGGGCCGGACACCCCGTGGCAGCGCGAGCTGGAGGACGCCTTCCCGTACGTCGAGACCCCGGACCAGCTGGCATCGATCGACGAGGTCAAGGCCGACATGGAGAAGCCGGTCCCGATGGACCGGCTGATCTGCGGGGACGTCGGCTACGGCAAGACCGAGATCGCGCTCCGGGCGGCGTTCAAGGCGGTGCAGGACGGCAAGCAGGTCGCCGTCCTGGTGCCGACTACCCTGCTGGTGCAGCAGCACCTGGACACGTTCACCGAGCGCTTCGCGCCGTTCCCGGTGACGGTCAAGGCGTTGTCCCGGTTCCAGACCGACGGTGAGGCCAAGGTGGTCGTCGAGTCGATCACCGACGGCACCGCCGACGTCGTCATCGGCACGCACCGGTTGCTCTCGGGTGCGGTGCGTTTCAAGGACCTGGGCCTGGTGATCGTCGACGAGGAGCAACGGTTCGGCGTCGAGCACAAGGAGACGCTGAAGCAGCTGCGCACAGACGTCGACGTCCTGGCGATGTCGGCGACGCCGATCCCGCGCACGCTCGAGATGGCGGTGACCGGGATTCGTGAGATGTCCACGCTGGCAACGCCTCCGGAGGAACGGCACCCCGTCCTGACCTACGTGGGGGGCTACGACGAGAAGCAGGTGACGGCGGCGATCCGGCGCGAGCTGCTGCGCGAGGGGCAGGTCTTCTACATCCACCACAAGGTCGACTCGATCGAGGCGACGGCGTCCCGCATCCGCGACCTCGTGCCGGAGGCCCGGGTGGCCGTGGCGCACGGCAAGATGGCCGAGCACCAGCTCGAGCAGGTCATCGTCGACTTCTGGGAGCGGCGCTTCGACGTCCTGGTGTGCACGACGATCGTGGAGAACGGGCTGGACATCTCCAACGCCAACACCCTGATCCTGGAACGGGCGGACCTGCTCGGGCTCTCGCAGCTGCACCAGCTGCGGGGTCGGGTGGGCCGAGGCCGTGAGCGTGCGTACGCCTACTTCCTGTACCCGCCGGAGCGGCCGCTGACCGACACCGCGACCGACCGGCTGCAGACCATCGCCCAGCACACCGACCTCGGTGCCGGCGCCGGAATCGCGATGAAGGACCTGGAGATCCGCGGGGCGGGCAACCTGCTCGGCGGGGAGCAGTCGGGCCACATCGCCGGGGTGGGGTTCGACCTGTACGTGCGGCTGGTCAGTGATGCCGTGTCGGAGTTCCGGGGCGACGGGAGCTCGCAGGACCTGCCCGAGATGAAGATCGAGCTGCCGGTCGACGCGCACCTGCCGCACGACTACGTGCCGCACGAGCGGCTGCGGCTGGAGGCCTACCGCAAGCTCGCGGCGGCCGAGACCGAGGAGTCGGTCGAGGAGGTCCGCGCCGAGCTCGTCGACCGGTACGGGGAGCCCGGGGAGGCGGTGGAGAACCTGCTGTCGGTCGCACGGTTCCGGGTGCACGCCCGCCGGGCGGGAGTGGCCGAGGTCTCCGCCCAGGGCAACCACGTGCGCTTCGCACCCGTGGAGCTGCGGGAGTCCCAGCAGCTACGGCTGAAACGGCTCTACCCCGGGACCCTGGTCAAGCCCGCCGTGCGCACCATCCTCGTCCCGCGGCCCACGACGGCACGCATCGGCGGCCGGCCGCTGCGCGACACCGAGGTGCTCGACTGGGCGCGGAGCCTGATCGACGGGGTGCTGCTGGACGACGTCACCGCCGCGGCGGTGACGGGGACGGGCGGGTGAGCTCTTCGCCGGCCCGCCCGGCCCCGGTCCTGGGCGGCGTCCTGGTCGCCGGCCTGGTCGTGGCGACGTGCGTCGTCGCGGTGGCGGCCTGGGTCGCGCCGACGATCCCCGTCGGGAGCGGGCCGGGCCTGCTGCAGGCCAGGGACGACCTGGGCGCCGGCGCCGCGCGCGGGCTGCCGGCGTGGTGGACCGTCGTGCTGTTCACCGTCGTGGCGCTGGGCTGCCACCTGCGGGCCACCGGCGAGTGGGCGCGTGGCCGGCCGCGGCGTCCGACCGCGCTCGCCTGGTGGGCCGTCGCGTTGGGGCTGGTCTACGTCTCGGCGGACCACGCGCTGGCGTTCCACGCCAACGACGCCCCCGCCCTGTTGGACGCCGGGCTGCCGGAGCCCCTCGCGTCCCACCCGGTCGAGCTGCTCCTGGTGCTCCTGCTGGCACTGCCCGCCCTGGTCGTCGTCGTGGCCGGCACGTGGTGGCAGCGCGCGCTCGTCCCGCTCGCGGCGCTGCTCTACCTGGCCGGGCAGGTCGCGGTGGGCACGGGGGTCGTCGACCTGGACCTGTCGCCACAGCGCTCGTCGGTGGTCGAGGTGTCACTCGAGTGGACGGCGTCCCTCGTGCTCCTCGCTGCCGCGTCCGCGGGTCGTGCGGAGCCCGCCCGGTGACCGACCGGACCGTGCTCGTGCAGGTCAGCCCCCGGACGGCCCCCGGTCTGCTGACGTCTCAGGGCTGGGACGCGTTGCGCGCAGCCCCCCAGGTGCTCGCGCGCGCCGTCGACCCGCAGTGGCGCCACGCGCTCGAGGCTGCCGGCGTCGTCATCCGCCTGTCGCGCCGGGACGCCCCGGCGCACGGCCAGGTCTGGTTCGACGCCTCGCAGGACGACGCCCTCGCACGCGAGATGGCGGAGCTCGCCGTCCGCGGGGGGGTGCCCGTCGAGGTCGTGATGGGTTCCTACGACGTGCCGGGGTCGCGGCTGCTCGACCTCGTCCGTGTGATGGACCGCCTGCGCTCGCCCGGCGGCTGCCCCTGGGACGCGCGGCAGACGCACTCCTCCCTGCTGCGCTACCTCGTGGAGGAGTCCTACGAGGTCGTCGAGGCCGTCGAGTCGGGCAGCCGCACCGACCTGCGCGAGGAGCTCGGCGACCTGCTGCTCCAGGTGGTCTTCCACGCGCGGCTCGCGGCCGAGCACGACGAGGAGCCGTTCGACGTCGACGACGTGGCCGCCGGCATCGTCGAGAAGCTGGTCCGCCGCCATCCGCACGTGTTCGGCGACGCGGACCAGGGCGCCGCGACGGCGGAAGAGGTCGAGAGCCGGTGGGAGCGGGACAAGGCCGTCGAGAAGGGTCGCGCGAGCTCCCTGGACGGGATCCCGGTGGGGCTGCCCGCCCTCGCCCGCGCGGAGAAGGTGCTGGACAGGCTCCACCGCCACGGGGTCGACGTCCCCCTGCCGGCAGCGACGGACGTCGGCACGCGACTGCTGCATGACGTGGCCGGGGCCCGCGCCGCCGGCGAGTCCGCGGAGGAGGCCCTGCGCCGGGCCCTGCGCACGTGGGAGGACGACGTCCGGCGTCACGAGTCCGGGTGACGCGCCACTCTCCGTCACCCTTGGTCACCGCAGAGGTCCGTACCGCTACTGGAAGTAGCCCGGTTGGAGCATTGACGCCATGCCTGGGTAACCGGACCATAGGTACATCACTCCGCGTCATCTCTGAAAGGCATGCCATTGGATCGCTCGGGCACCCGCATCGGCAAGGTCGTCACCGCGCTCGGACTCTCGTTGGTGGTCGTGGTGGGTGCCCCGGGGGCCGCGAGCGCCTCCATCGCCCACCCCCGCGTCGTCAGCGCCGACCCGGCGAACTTCACCCCGAACGTGGTGGACGATGCGACGGTGTCGAACGCGGCGGTCTACGCGCTCGCGCAGGCCGGGACCGTGGTCTACGCCGGAGGCAACTTCCGGTCCGTGCAGGACGCGGCACGCACGCGGACGTCGACCCGCTCCAACCTGATGTCCTTCAGCGCCACCACCGGCGCCCTGACGAGCTTCGCCCCGGCGATGAACGGGGCGGTCTGGGCGATCGCAGCGAGCGGGTCCTCGCTCTACGTGGCGGGTAAGTTCACGACGGCGAACGGCGTGGCGCGACGCGGGCTCGTCAAGATGGACGCGGCGACCGGGGCGGTGGACACGAGGTTCAACGCGTCCCTGCCGTCCGGCGGCGTGACCGAGGTTCGGCTGGTGAACGGGCGTCTGATCATCGGCGGGAACTTCCCCAAGAGGCTGGCGGCCCTCGACCCGGCGACCGGCAGGGACACCGGGTACATCAACCT
>JBBSNO010000217.1:0-4548 GCA_038232615.1 Actinomycetales bacterium | reverse complement strand
GACAGTCGCGAGCCCCACGCCCGTGCTCTCGCAGATCTCGATGACGTCCTCGACATCGCGCATCCGACGAGTGAACCTGTCGAAGTGCCAGACGATCACCCGCTCGACGGACCCGGCCCGCATCATCTCAAGCACACGTTCGTACCCTGCCCGCCGCTTGCCGGTTGACGCGCTCATGTCGTTGTCGGACACCACGTCCACGACGTCCCACCCGCGGGCCTCGGCCAACTTGCGACACGACTCCACCTGGCGCTCGATGGCCGCGCCCTCGCCGGTGCGGTCGAGGCTCTGGCGGGCGTAGATCACGCTACGTAATGTCATGCCAGGAATACTACCGCTTGACAACCGGGATCCCGGTGGTGTTCATGGTGCTGCCGGTCACCGTCGTCTTCGCTGTGTACCCGGGGTTGGCGGTGCTGAGCCTGGACCTGCCGTGAGGAAGTGCCATCACGTCGTACCGCAACAAGGAAGGCGAGGAACATGAGTGCAGTGAGGCGACGGATCCACCGGGTGCGGGCAGGTGGTGACCGAGGTGATGTGCCGGGCTGGGTGCTGGTGACCCTGATGACGGCGGGGCTCGTGATCGGGCTATGGGCGGTCGCTGGTCCGGCGCTCGAGAACGTCTTCACCACCGCCATGACGCGCGTGCTGAACTTCTGATCCCTCGTGGCCCGTTCGCCGGACGACGGCGCGGCCGTGGTCGACTTCGTCCTCGTCGGTGCCCTGCTGACGCTCGTGTTCCTCGGTGTCGTGCAGCTGGGCGTGCTGCTGCACGTGCGGAACACGCTGGTGGACTGCGCGTCGGAGGGTGCGCGCTACGGGGCGTTCGCCGACCGGACGCCCGAGGACGGTGCCCAGCGCACCGAGGACCTGATCGCGATGTCGCTGTCGGCGGGGTACGCCGGCGACGTCCGCGCAGGGTACGCCGAGGTCGCGGGGCTGCGGACGGTCGAGGTCACCGTCTCTGCGCCGCTTCCCCTGATCGGGCTGTTCGGGCCGTCCAGGACGCTGACCGTGTCCGGTCACGGCGTCCTGGGTCCGCCGTGAGGCGTCGCTTGCGGAGTCGAGTGGCAGCAGACGACGGCAGCGCAGTCGTCGAGTTCGTGACGCTCGGCGTCCTGCTGCTGGTCCCGATCGTCTACCTGGTGCTGACCCTGGGGCGCATCCAGGCTGCGGCGTTTGCCGCCGAGGGGGCGGCGCGTGAGGCCGGCAGGGTCTTCGTGACCGCGGACGACGAGGCCAGCGGTACCGAGCTGGTCCGGGCAGCCGTCCTGCTGGCCGCCCGCGACCAGGGCTTCGACGACGTGGACCCCGACGCGGCCGTGACGATCGAGTGCTCGGCCTCACCCTGCCTGACCCCGGAGTCGCGTGTCATCGTGCGCGTGGAGCTCGTGGCCGTGCTGCCGGGTGTCCCGGCATTCGTCGACGCCGTCATCCCGACGCGTGTGCCCGTGCGCGGGGAGTCGGTGGCGGTCGTGGACCGGTTCGCCGGATGAGCGTGCGCCGGACGAGCGTGCGCGGATGAGCGCCGTAGGGCGTCGTCTTCGCGGGGGGTCGGACGACGGGCAGGTCGTCCTGCTCGTCCTCGGCTACTGCCTGGTCGCGCTGGTGCTGGTGCTCGTCGTCACAAGCGCGTCGGCGGTGCACCTGGAACGCAAGCGGCTGCTGGCCGTCGCGGACGAGGCGGCGCTGGACGCCGCGGACTCCTTCGATGCCGGCGCGTTCTACGTCGACGGGACTGCGCCTGGCCGCGGCGTCCCCATCACCGACGCCTCGGTACGCGCCAGCGTGGACGACTACCTGGTGTCCCGCGGCGCCTACGCGGACTTCGACGCGTTCGGTGTCGCCAGCCCGACCGGCACGCCGGACGGCCAGACTGCCGAGGTGACCCTGGTGGCGGTGGTCACCCCGCCGTTGGTCACCTCGGTGATCGAGGACTACGCCGGAGGGATCGGGTTGCGCGTGACGGCGCGGGCGCGTGCCGGGCTGGGCTGACCGGGCCGGACCCGCTGGGGGCGGCGATAGCGGCGACACGGGACGTCGGGTCTGGCAGGCTGCCCGGGACGGTCCGGACGAGGTGGGGGAGACGACGTGCGGGGCAGGAAGCACGCGGCGGGTGCCCTCGCCGTCCTCGCCCTCGCAGCATGCAGTGGCGGCGGCCAGGAGGCTGAGGCCGAGGACCCCCGAACCGTTCTGGCACAAGCGAAGTCGGTCCTGGACGAGGCCACCAGCGTGCACGTGGTCGTCACCAGCGAGGGCGTGCCCCCCGGGGTGTCGGGGCTGCGCGGCGGCGAGGGGACGGCGGCGCGCCCGGCCAGCTTCGAGGGGGAGCTGGAGGTCTCGGTCAGCGGCACTCGTCACTGTCGGCGTGATCAGCGTCGACGGCACCGTCTACGCCAGGACGCCGTTCGGGCCCGACTACGCCCCGACCGACCCGGCCCAGTTCGGGTTGAGCGACCCGGCCGCGCTGCTCGACCCCGAGACGGGCGTGAGCAGCCTGCTGCCGGCAGCCACCGAGCCGAGGTTCGGCCCGGAGGCGCGCGTCGACGGGGAGGTCGTGCGGGAGGTGTCGGCGCAGATCCCTGGCGAGGCCGTCGAGGCGGTGCTCACCAGCGCCGAGCCGAGCACACCGGTCGCCGCCGTCTTCAGCATCGCGGGCGACTCCGGTGAGCTGCGAGGCGCCGAGCTGACCGGCCCGTTCTTCGCCGCGGACGTCGACAGCACCTACACGATCGTGCTCGACGGCTACGGGGAGCCGGCCGACATCACCGCACCGCCCACCGGTGCCACGCCTCCGGGCTGACGTCGGCCGCGGCGACCTCGTCGTCGCGTCCCTGGCCGTCCTGCTCGGAGCCGCGGACACGTACGTCGTCGTCCTCGCGCTGCCCGACATCATGACCGGGGTCGGGCTGGGGCTCGACGAGCTGCAACGGGCGAGCCCGATCATCAGCATGTTCCTGCTCGGCTACGTGGCCGTGCTGCCGCTGGTGGGACGCGTCGCCGACGTGCGAGGACGCGTTCCGGTGCTCGTCGCGTGCCTGCTGCTGTTCGCGCTCGGTTCGCTGCTCACCGCCAGCGCCGACGGGCTGGGGCTCGTCGTGGTCGGGCGCGCGGTGCAGGGCGCCGGTGGGGGCGGGCTCGTGCCGGTGGCGCTGGCGCTGGTCGCCGACCTGTGGGCGCCGGAGCGGCGCGGGGTGCCACTCGGTGTAGTCGGTGCGGTCCAAGAGGTCGGCAGCGTCGCCGGGCCGCTGTACGGCGCGGGCGTGCTGGCGCTCGCAGGGTGGCGGGTCATCTTCTGGGCGAACCTCGCCGGCGCCGCGGTGCTGGTCGTCGTCCTGGCCGTCCGACGTCGAAAACGACTGGCTGTCAACGGCTTCTCCTCCGGCTGGCTCGTCGGCGGCCTGGCGGTCACGGCCTGGTGCCTGCTGCTGGTCGCCCCTGCGGCGTTGACAGACGACCTGCTGCTGGGTGCCCTCTTCGTGCCGGCGGTGGGGGAGTCTGCCTGGTCCAGCCCGCTCGCCCTCGTGGCCGTGCTGCTCAGCCTCGGGCTGGTGGCGTTCCGCGGTACCCGGGCCTGGGGAGCACGACTCGCCCGGGACGCCGACGTCGTGGGCGCGACGCTGCTGGGGTTGGCGCTGGGGGGCGTGGTGCTGGCCTTCGCGGAGGCCGACCCGAGCCGGCAGGTCGTCAGCGACGGCGGCCCGCTGCTGCTGGCCGGGACCGTCGTGTGCGCGGTGCTGTTCGTCGTCCGCCAGCGCACCGCGAGGAACCCACTTGTCCCGCGCGGGGCGCTGCACCACCGCGCGGCGTGGGGGTCCCTGGCGGTCAACGCCGCGGTGGGCGCGGCCCTGGTCGCGGCCCTGGTCGACGTGCCCGTCTTCGCCCGCGCGACGACCTACCCCGACTCGCAGCTGGGCGCTGCCCTGGTGCTCGTGCGCCTGCTGGTCGCCCTACCCGTCGGTGCCCTGCTCGGAGGCTGGCTGACCGGGCGCCTGGGCCCGCCCGCCGTGGCCTGCGGCGGGATGGTGCTGGCGACCGCCGGGTTCGCCGCGATGGCGCAGTGGGACGCCACGGCCCTCGACGGTCCGGCCGCCACGGTCGCGCTCGTCGTCACCGGGCTGGGCTTCGGGCTCGCGATCGCCCCCGTGAACGCTGCGCTCCTGGCCGCCACCCGCCCCAGCGTGCACGGGGTGGCCAGCGCCCTGGTCGTCGTCGCGCGCACGGTGGGGATGCTCGTCGGGCTGTCGGTGCTGACCGCCGTCGGCCTCCGGGTCTTCTACGCGCGTCAGCAGGAGATCGGCTCGCCCCTGACGATCTGCCCGGACTCACCCACCGACTGCCCCGCCTACACCGAGGCCACCAGGGCCGCCCTGCTGGAGGAGCTGCACGCGATCTTCGCCGGCGCCGGTGCCTGCGCCCTGCTGGCGGCCGTCCTGGCCGTAACGCTGCTCAGGTCGGCGCGCCGGGGAGGATCACACCCACGACCTTTAAGCGCAGGGCTGCGGGGGGCAGAAGTTCTGCACGATCTGCGGCAGCGCGACCATCGCG
>JBBSNO010000216.1:0-4569 GCA_038232615.1 Actinomycetales bacterium | reverse complement strand
GTGGTCGAGAGCCAGCCGTTGCTCTGGGACGACCGCAGGCTGAGCCTCGGGCCGGCGCAGACCGAGACGGTCGTGCAGTCGGTCGACGGCGTCGGGATGGTCGGGCAGGTCGAGGTCGGCGACTGGGTCTCGCTGCACTGGGAGTGGGTCTGCGACCGCCTGACCGAGCAGCAGGTCGGCTACCTGCACGGCTTCACCGCGCGGCACCTCGACATCGTCAACGAGACGCGGGCGCCGGCGGGCTCGATCGACCTGCTGGGCTGATCAGCCGGGCTCTCCCGGTGCTTGGAGCGGCCACGAGCGGTGCAGCGTCCACGACACCTGCTCCCCCGCCGCGGCACGCGGCGTCCCGGTCTCGCGCAGGAGAACATCGCCGTCCAAGGTCTCGACGAGATAGTCCGAGTGCGGCCCGGCGAACGCCACCGAACGCAGCTTGCCCTCCCGCTCGCCGCCGAGGCTCGCCCACTCCGGACGCACCAGCACCTGCCCGCCGTCGGGCACGGTCAGCACGGACGCCGGCCCGGTCAGCCGCGCGGCCCACAGGTCCGCCGGCTCGGCGTAGACCTCGGCCGGTGTGCCGACCTGCACGACGCGACCGGACGACAGCAGCACCACCCGGTCGGCGAGGGCGAGAGCCTCCTCGGCGTCGTGGGTCGCGTAGAGCGCGGCCGCCCCGGTGTCCCGCTGCCGGGTCACGAGCTCGGCCAGGAACACGCCCCGCACATGCGTGTCCAGGTGCGCCGTCGGCTCGTCGAAAAGGTACAGCAAGGCATGCCGCGCCAGCGCCCGGGCGAGCCCCACCCGTTGCTGCTCCCCACCGGAGAGCTCTGCGGGACGTCGGGCGGCCAGGTGGCCGACGTCGAGCCTGGCCAGGAGCTCGGTGGCCTCGACGCGGGCACGAGCCTTGCCGACGCCGCGCCGCCGCGCCGGGTAGGCCACGGTGTCCGCCGCCGACAGGTGCGGCCACAGCGCGTAGTGCTGGAAGACGACGGCCACGTCCCGCCGCTCGGGCGGCTCGCACATGGAGCGCGAGGCGGCCAGCCGGCCCCGCAGCCTGACTTCCCCCCCGCTCGGCGGCCGGAACCCGGCGACCGCGTGCAGGAGCGTCGTCTTGCCGGACCCCGAAGGACCCAGCAGGGCGACCACCTCGCCCGCGGCCACCGCGAGCGTGACGTCGCGCAGGACCGTCGTCCCGTCGTAGGCCACGCACAGGTCGCGGACGTCGAGCACCGGGTCAGGCACGAGCCCGCTCCGGCTCCTGCGACGTGCCGACCGCGCGGGCGGCGACGTCCGACCTCGGCCCCCTCAGCAGTCGCACGGCGAGCCAGCACAGCAGCACCGGCGCGGCCACGAGCGCCGTCAACACCACCGACAGTGCCGCCGTGGGACCGATCCGTCCCAGCTCGGCGCTGTTCAGCACCACCACCGCGAGCGTCTCGGTGCCGGGGCCGTAGAGCAGGCTCGACATCGTCACCTCGTGCAGGGCCGTGACGAAGCAGATCAGCCACGCGGCGACCAGAGCGGGAGCGAGGGGACGCAACGCAACGGTCCGCACCGCGGTCAGCAGGCCCGCGCCACTGACCCGGGCCGCGTGCATCTCGTCGACCGGGAGCCGGTCGAGGGCACCCGATATCGGTCGGTGTGCAAACGCCCAGAGCTTGGCGAGGTAGGCCAGCAGGATCAGGGTCAAGGCGCTGGACACCCAGCGCCCGTAGGTGATCAGCAGGGCCACCGCCAACGTGGACCCGGGCAGCACCAGCGTGAGCGTCACCAGCGTGGAGACCGCCCGGCCGGAGCGTCGGCGTTCCAGCACCGCCACGGCACCGCCCAGGACGACGAGGAGGGTCGCCGCGACCGCGGAAAGCACCACGCTGCGCCCGAGCGCCTCGAACGTGCGAGGAGTGAGCACCTCGGAGAAGTGGCCCAGGGTCCAGTTATCCGGAGTCGGCGGCAGCCCGACCGCGCGGGTGACCGAGGCGGCAGCCAGGGCCACGAGCGGGATCGCGGCGGTGAACAGCAGGTAGCCACCGAGCGCACAGGCAAGGCCGCGGCTCACGCTCGGTCTGCCCGGGACGATCGGCGCGCCCGGTGGCCCTGCCACGCGGGTCGCCCTCAGGCGTGGGGTCAGCAGGGAGTCGGCCGGGCCGACGACGAGAGCGGCGAACACGACGAGCAACAGGGCGAGGGCGATGGCCTCCACGAAGGACGACGGGTCCCCGCCCAGCGACAGGTTGGCGTAGATCCTCGTGGTGACGGTGTCGAACCCGGCCGACGCGCCCATCACCTGGGGGATGGCGAACGTCCCCAGCGACAGCACGAACACGAGGATGGCGGCGGCGGCGATCGACGGGCGCAGCAAGGGCAGCGTGATCGTGCGCAGCACGGTCGCGGGCCCTGCACCCGACGCCCGGGCGGCGCGCTCGAGGTCCGGTTCGGCACGGGCCGCCAGGCCCACGGCGGTGAGCAGGTAGGTCAACGGGACGGCGCTCGCCACCAGCACCGCGACGACCCCCTGGGGACCGAGGACACCGGGCCAGGCCAGCCCGAGCAGCGAGTCGGTGAAACCGGCACGGGCGTAGGCCTGGGTCCAGCTGTAGGCGAGCACGAACTCGGGGACCACCACCGGCAGCAGGACGGCCACCAGCCACAGGGACCTGGCCGGGAGGTCGGGGCGACGCAGGATCAGCGCGACGCCGGTTCCGAGCGGCACCGAGATCGCGGTGACCACGAGGGCCAGCACGAGGGTGTTGGTCACCGCGTCGGTCATGCCTGCACCCGTGAGGATCTCACCCAGGCCGCCACCGGCCTCGTCGACCACCACCTGCGCGAGGCGAACGAGCGGGACGACGACGAGGAGCAGGATCGCGCCGACCACCACAGCGACGAGGAACCGCGGCGTCGCCGTCGTGCCCACGCGGTGCACCGTTCAGCCGCCGAAGACCTGCTGGTACCGGGTGAGCAGGTCGTCCTTCTCCTGGCTGACGGCGGCCCAGTCGGGCGACACGACGGGCGCTCCGTCGGGGACGGTCGGCCCGTCCACCCCCGGCAGGGTCGGGTACGACCCGGACTGCGCGAGCACCTGCTGCCCCGCTTCGCTGACGACGTAGGCGGCGAAGTCCTTGGCCACCTGGTTGTCCGAGCCGGTGGCGACGCCGACAGGGCCGTAGATCGCGACCGCCCCGGGCTCCGGCCACACCACACCGACGGGTGACCCGGCCTCCTCGGCGGCGTACGCGGAGTTCGCGATCGTCATGCCCACGTCGTACACCCCCTGCGCCACACCGTTGGTGACGTCGTCCGGTGTGCTGACCTGCTCGGCCCCCTGCGCCCTCAGGCTCTCGTAGAAGTCGAGCCCGTAGGCGGGTTCCTGCGCGAAGTAGCCGAGGGCGCCCAGCGCCGAGGCGGCGACCGCAGGATCGGGCAGCGCCACCGCGCCCGCCTCGGCGAGGTCGTCCCAGCTGCGTGGGGCGGGAGCATCGGCCCGGTGCACCGCGACCATGTACAGCACCGCCACCCCGACGTAGTCGTCGGTGCGGTACTCCGCTGGGATCGCGCTCGCGTCGTCCGGCGTCCACCCACCCACCAGCTCCTGGTCGACGTACGCCTGCATGGTCAACGGGTCGCAGGCCCACACCGCGTCCGCATCCAGTCCCCCGGACCGGACGTCTGCGGCGATGCGCGCATTCAGCTCACCCGTCGGCGCCCGGAACAGGTCGATCGTGCTGCCCGGGTTCTCGTCCTCGAACTCGGCGATCAGCGGCTGGATGGTGGTGTCGCTGACGCACGTGTAGAGCGTCGCGGAGCCGGAAGACGCCGTGCCGGTGCCGGTGCCGGTGCTGGTATCGGTGCCGGTATCGGCAACTGCGCCTGCGTCGCCGCCGCTCCCGCACCCCAGAGGCAGCAGGACGAGAGGCAGCAGCGCGAGAAGAGCACGTCTGGACGTCATGCGGGAAGCATACGTACGTCGGGCCCGTGGGAAGGCGCTCAGCCCCGGTCGAGACGGTCGAGAACGGTTGCCGTCACAGCGCCGTAGACCAGGCGAGGAACACTGTCGCCCACCCCAGTCGGCAGCTGCCCAGGCGCGCGGGTCCGTGACATCGAGCATCGCCATGTCGAGCGACGTCAAGGCGTTCAGCCGCTCGTGCCCGCCGCACTGGCCAGCACACCGGCAGGATGCCCTTGAGCAGCCTCCACCTCGGGTCGGCACGACTGCTGACGGTGACCGACCCGGTGTCCGAGGCCCTGCGCGTGGGTGCCCGCCGCCCTGTGGTGCTGCTGCCGAAGCGAGGCGACCCGTTACGACCGCCCGATCGGGGTGCCGTGCGACGACTCGGTCGTGCGCGTCGTGGAGGGCGAGGAGCTGCTGCTGCACCGCTCGCGCGACTCGCCCCTTCGATGCCGAGGTCGCGCTCGGCGATCACGGTCGTTGTGGTCGAGATCCTCGATGCGGTGCCGCAGCTGTCAGCGATCCACGACTGGCTGTTCACCCACGACTGGCTGGCGTTCGGCGAGCTGCTGCGCTCGCCCTTCTCCGTCGGTCCCCTGCTGCACGGGCTCGCCGTCCAGGCC
>JBBSNO010000215.1:0-4617 GCA_038232615.1 Actinomycetales bacterium | reverse complement strand
TGGCGAACTTGACCGGTGGGCTGTCCGGGCCGGCCGTCCGGCCCGTCGCCGTCCGTGTCATCTGGCAGCTGCACGCTGCGATGCGCGCGGGCGTCCTGCCGCAGGTTCCGATCGTCGGCGCCGGCGGTGTCCGCACGGGTCTGGACGCGCTGCAGCTGGTGCTGGCCGGGGCCTGCGCTGTGCAGGTGGGAACCAGCGTGTTCAACGACCCCCACGCGCCCGTGCGGGTGCTGGACGAGCTGGCGCGTGCGCTCGACGAGCGAGGCGTCACCACCTTCGCCGACGTGGTCGGCGCCGCCCACGAGGAGGTGACGCGATGACCGAGACGTTCGGGGCGCGCCTGCGCGCAGCCACGGAGACCTTCGGGCCGCTGTGCGTCGGCATCGACCCGCATCCCTCGTTGCTGCACGCGTGGGGTCTCGAGGACGACCTCGCTGGGCTGGAACGGTTCTCCCGCACAGCTGTCGATGCTCTTGCCGGTCACGTCGCAGCGGTCAAGCCGCAGTCGGCGTTCTACGAGCGGCTCGGTTCGCGCGGGGTCGCGGTCCTGGAGCGGGTCATCGCCGACCTGGCCGACACCGGGACGCTGAGCATCGTCGACGCCAAGCGCGGCGACATCGGCTCCACGATGTCCGCGTACGCCGATGCCTACTGCGGAGCCGACTCCCCGCTGGCGGGGGACGCCGTGACGGTCTCGCCGTACCTGGGGTTCGCGTCGCTGCGGCCCATGCTCGACCTGGCCTCGCTGACCGGCCGCGGCGTCTTCGTCCTCGGCCTGACCTCCAACCCCGGTGGCCCGCAGGTCCAGCACGCCGTGCCGACCGGGGGCGGGTCCGTGGCCGCGCAGGTGGTCGCGGCCGCCTCGGCGGAGAATGTCGGGGCCGCTCCGCTCGGTTCGGTCGGCCTGGTCGTCGGTGCCACGGTCGGGACCGCCCCCGACGACCTGGGCCTCGACCTCGCCTCGGTCAACGGTCCGCTGCTGGCTCCCGGCCTCGGCGCCCAGGGAGCCGGCCCTACGGACCTGCGCCGCGTCTTCGCCGGGGCTCTCGGTACCGTGCTGCCGTCGTCCAGCCGAGAAGTCCTCGCCGCCGGGCCGGACGTCGCCGCGCTGCGCTCGGTGGCCCGCCGCACCGCCGACGCGTGCGCCGCCGCCCTGATGACCTGACCGTCACGCTGGCGCCCGACCGCTGGCCCGTGCTCGAGGAGCTCGTGCTCACGGGCCGCGGGGCGCGAGTTCCTTGATCGCGGGTGGGGAGTTCCTTGATCACGGGTGGGGAGGTCCTTGATCACCGCGTCTCCCGAACGGTGGGCGGCGTTGCCTCACCGGCGTCGCAGTCGCTAGGTTCGCAGCCCGCCCGACCGACCCGTGCCGGCGCTCCCTGCCCTGACCGAGGTGACCTACCCGTGGCGCTCCCGCCCCTGACCCCCGAGCAGCGGGCGTCTGCCCTCGAGAAGGCGGCGCTGGCCCGCAGGGAGCGCGCGGAGGTGAAGAACCGCCTCAAGTACGGCCAGGGTTCGCTGGCCGAGGTGATCCGCGAGGGGCGCGGCAACGACGTGGTCGCCAAGATGAAGGTCAGCGCGCTGCTGGAGTCGCTGCCCGGCGTCGGCAAGGTGCGGGCCAAGCAGATCATGACCGAGATCGGCATCTCCGAGACGCGGCGCGTGCGGGGCCTGGGCACGCACCAGATCTCCGCCCTCGTCGAGCGCTTCCACTGACCGGCGTGGCCCCGACGCCCCCGCCGGACCCCCAGGGACCCTCTCGTCTGACCGTCCTGGCCGGGCCGAGCGCCGTCGGCAAGGGGACCGTCTCGGCGGACGTGCGCACCCGCTACCCCGAGATCTGGATCTCCGTCTCGGTCACCACGCGCCGCCCGCGCCCCGGTGAGGTGGACGGCGTCCACTACCGGTTCGTGGACGACGCGACGTTCGACGAGATGGTCGCCGGCGGCGAGCTGCTCGAGTGGGCGGTCATCCACGCCCAGCAGCGGTCCGGCACGCCGCGAGCCCCGGTCGAGCAGGTGCTGGCCACCGGGAGACCGGCCCTGCTGGAGATCGACCTCCAGGGCGCGCGGCAGGTCAAGGTCTCCTGGCCCGACGCGCTGTTCGTCGTCCTGGCGCCGCCCAGCTGGGACGAGCTGGTTCGCCGGCTGGTCGGGCGGGGGACCGAGGACGACGAGGAACGGGCCCGCCGGCTCGCCACCGCGCGGGCGGAGCTGGCGGCCGAGTCCGAGTTCGACGTGACCGTCGTCAACGCCGATGTCAGCGGAGCGACCGACGATCTCGTATCATGCATGGGGTTGCGTCCCCGTCCATGAACGCCGTCCCCTCGACGAGGGGACGGCGACATCGAACGACACCGACAGACGCACCGACGACGAGCAGCTGAGGAGACCGGCGTGTCCGGAACCACCGCGGTGCCTGAGGGCATCACCAACCCGCCCATCGACGACCTGCTCACCGCAGCGGACTCGAAGTACGCCCTGGTGATCTATGCGTCCAAGCGCGCCCGCCAGATCAACGCCTACTACTCCCAGCTGGGGGAGGGCCTGCTGGAGTACGTCGGACCCCTGGTCGAGACGCACGTCCAGGAGAAGGCACTGTCCGTCGCCCTGCGCGAGATCAACGGCGGCATGCTCACCTGCGAGAAGACCGACGGCTGACGTGAGCCGCACAGGTGCCCCCCGCAACGTCGTCCTCGGCGTCTCGGGGGGCATCGCCGCGTACAAGGCCGCGTCGCTGCTGAGGCTGCTCACCGAGGCCGGCCACCACGTCCGCGTCGTGCCGACCGAGGCGGCGCTGCGGTTCGTCGGCGCCCCCACCTGGGAGGCGCTGTCCGGGCAGCCGGTCTCGGCAGGGGTCTTCTCCGACGTCCACGAGGTGCCGCACGTGCGCCTCGGACGTGAGGCCGACCTCGTCGTCGTCGCCCCCGCCACGGCGGACCTGCTCGCCCGGGCGGCCCACGGGCTGGCGGACGACCTGCTGACCTCGACGCTGCTCACCGCCCGCTGCCCCGCGCTGATGGCGCCGGCCATGCACACCGAGATGTGGCTGCACCCCGCCACCGTCGCGAACGTGGCAATCCTGCGTCACCGAGGCGTCGTCGTCCTCGACCCCGCCGACGGGCGCCTGACGGGCGACGACACCGGCCCCGGTCGGCTGCCCGAGCCCGAGGCGGTCGCCGAGGCCGCCCTGGATCTGCTCAGGCGTGGCGCCCTGGCTCGGGGCACCGCCACCCCGGACCTGGCCGGGCGGCACGTCGTCGTCTCGGCCGGTGGCACGCGGGAGCCGCTCGACCCGGTGAGGTTCCTGGGCAACCGGTCTTCGGGCCGGCAGGGTTTCGCCCTCGCGGCGACAGCGGTGGCCCGCGGCGCGCGCGTGACCCTGGTCGCCGCCGCCACGGAGCCACCCACGCCCGCCGGGGTGGCCCGGGTGGACGTCGGCACCGCCCTGGAGCTGCGGGACGCCGTCCTGGCCGCTGCCGCCGACGCGGACGCGGTCGTGATGGCCGCCGCGGTCGCCGACTTCCGGCCGGCCAGCGTGTCGTCGTCCAAGATCAAGAAGTCCGCCGACGGCGACGACGCGCCGGTCGTCGAGCTGGTGCGCAACCCCGACATCCTGGCCGAGCTCTGCGCGGGTCGTCGTCCGGGCCAGGTCTTCGTCGGCTTCGCCGCGGAGACCGGCGACGATGACGGGGACGTGCTCGAGCACGCCCGCGCCAAGCTCGCGCGCAAGGGCTGCGACCTGCTGGTCGTCAACGAGGTGGGCGACGGCAAGGCGTTCGGGACGCCGGACAACACGGTCGTGCTCCTGGACTCCGGTGGCGGGCACAAGGCCGTCGGCCCCGCCTCCAAGGCCGACGTGGCGGACGCCGTCTGGGACGCGGTCGTCGCCCGGCTAGAGTGACCCGGCCCCGGGACCTGCGCCGGCGCCGGACCCGGGCCCCACGAGACAGCAGCCGCTGCACACCACGGGAGAGCCGTTGAGCCAGCCTGACCTTCGCCTGTTCACCTCCGAGTCGGTCACGGAGGGGCACCCGGACAAGATCTGCGACCAGATCAGTGACGCGATCCTCGACGCGATGCTCGAGCAGGACCCCACCAGCCGGGTGGCCGTGGAGACCATGGTCACGACGGGCCTCGTCCACGTCGCGGGCGAGGTGGACACCGAGGGCTACGCCGACATCCCGAAGATCGTGCGCGAGACCGTGCTGCGGATCGGCTACGACTCCTCGACCAAGGGCTTCGACGGGCGCTCGTGCGGGGTCGAGGTGTCCATCGGCCAGCAGTCGCAGGACATCGCGGCCGGCGTCGACAAGGCGTACGAGGCCCGCGTGGAGAACGGCGCGGACCCGCTCGACCTGCAGGGCGCCGGCGACCAGGGGCTGATGTTCGGCTACGCGTGCGACGACACGCCCGAGCTGATGCCCCTGCCGATCTGGCTGGCCCACCGCCTGTCCGAGAAGCTGTCGCAGGTGCGCAAGGAGGGCGTGCTGCCCTACCTGCGCCCCGACGGCAAGACCCAGGTCACCATCGAGTACGACGCCGACAACCGTCCGGTCCGCGTGGACACCGTGGTGCTGTCCACCCAGCACGCCGAGGAGATCGACCTGGCCTCGAC
>JBBSNO010000214.1:0-4656 GCA_038232615.1 Actinomycetales bacterium | reverse complement strand
GCGGCCCGCCGACGCGGTGACGTGGCCCGATCAGGACAGGGTGAGGTCAGCCACGTTGGCCAGCGGCACCGAGATGGCGTCTCCGGTGGTGGTCGACGCCACGGTGAGCAGGTCGACGCCGACATCGCGCAGCTCACCGGTCACCGTCTCGCCGGTGGTGGTGTGCACCGACACGGCGTGACGCCCGGCGCCCAGCTCGCTCAGCTCACCGGCGAGGGTGGCTGCTTGGTGGACGGTGCGGTCCCCGACGGGGTGGCCGGTGCCGGGTTCGGGGCGGACGGTGCCCACCGCGGCCAGACAGACCATGGCCCGCTCCCCGTTGGCGCAGCGAACACCGCAGAAGTCGGTGCCCAAGGTGACCACCACCCCTCGCACCTGGCGCCCCGACGAGGTGGTGATGGCCACCAGCTGGGCTCGTTCACCGAGGTCGATGAGCAACCCGGCCAGGGTGGCTCCTGCCGCTGCTTGGCGGCCCAACCAGTGCGCCCGCCGCCGATGGGCCACCGCGTCGCCGCGGCGTTCGTGGTCGAGCAGGTCCTGCAGCTGGCGATCGCCGAGCCCATCGAAGTCGCCGAGCCCATCGAAGCCGCCGAGCCCACCGGTCTCGTCGTCGGCGCCCGTGCCGTGGGTCCCGCCGCTGGCGGCGGCGTCGGCGTCGGAGGGCTCCGCCATGGCGGCGAGGGTAGCGACCTCTGGTGTCGATCCCAGCAAAGGTGCCGGCGGGCACGGTTACGCTGTGGCCACCCGCCCAGAGAGCAGATCTTGACGTCCACCCCCCTCACCATCCACGTACCTGGCAACCACCTGATGGGACCGCTGCTCGGTGAGCGAGACGAACTGCTGCGCCAGGTCGAGGACGCCTTCCCGGACACGTCGATCCTGGTGCGGGGCAACGAGGTGGTGCTGGGCGGGGCCCAAGCCGATCTGGTCGGTCACCTCTTCGACGAGCTGGTCATCTTGTTGCAGACCGGCCAGCAGGTGGAGCCGGCGCTGCTGGCCCGCACCATCGACATGGTGAAGGCCGACGAACGCCCGTCGGAGGTGTTCTCCACCGAGGTGTTGAAGACCACCAAGGGCCGTCGGGTCCGGCCCCGCACCAGCGGCCAGAAGCGCTACGTGGATGCCATCGCCGACAACGTCGTGACCTTTGGGGTGGGCCCGGCCGGCACCGGCAAGAGCTGGTTGGCGGTGGCCATGGCCGTGCAGGCGTTGCAGGCCAAGGCCGTCAGCCGCATTATCCTCACGCGCCCGGCCGTCGAGGCCGGCGAGAGGCTGGGGTTCCTGCCCGGCACCCTGACGGAGAAGATCGACCCGTACCTGCGCCCTCTCTACGACGCGCTGCACGACATGCTCGACCCCGACTCGATCCCCCGGCTGATGGCTGCGGGCACCATCGAGGTGGCACCGCTGGCGTACATGCGCGGGCGCACCCTCAACAACGCGTTCATCATCCTCGACGAAGCCCAGAACACCTCCGCCGAGCAGATGAAGATGTTCCTGACCCGGCTAGGGTTCGGGTCGAAGATGGTCGTCACGGGCGACGTCACCCAGGTGGACCTGCCGAGCGGGACGACGTCCGGCCTGCGCGTGGTGCGCGAGATCCTCGACGAGGTCGAGGACGTGCACTTCTCGATCCTGACCAGCACGGACGTCGTCCGGCACCGGCTGGTCGGCGAGATCGTCGACGCCTACGGGCGCTGGGACGCCGTCCGCCAGGCGCCGGCTCACGAACGCTCGCCCAGCGAGCACGGACCCGTCGAACGCGGGCCCACCGAGCGCGGCCGACGCCGGTGAGCACCGAGGTCGTCAACGAGTCGGGGGAGAAGGTCGACGAGGCAGAGATCGCGTCGCTGGCCCGGCACGTGCTGGACGCAATGCACGTCCACCCGCAGGCCGAGCTCTCCGTGCTGCTGGTCGACGTCGAGGCGATGAGCGGGCTGCACGTGCAGTGGATGGACTCCGAGGGACCGACCGACGTCCTGAGCTTCCCCATGGACGAGCTGCGCCCGGGTCGCGCCGGTGAGCCGAGCCCTCCCGGTCTGCTGGGCGACGTCGTCCTGTGCCCCGAGGTGGCAGCGACCCAGGCCGCCGCCGCGGGGCACGCCGCCGCCGAGGAGCTGCTGCTCCTGACCACGCACGGCATCCTGCACCTGCTCGGGTACGACCACGAGGAGCCGGACGAGGAGAAGGAGATGTTCGCGCTGCAGCGACAGTTGCTGCTCGAGTTCCTCTCCGGGCGCGGCAAGCAGTGAGCGAGCGGAGCGAGCGAACCAGAAGGCGCAGGCAGCCGTGAGCTCGGTCCCGAGCGGGCTGCTCGTCACGATCGCCGTCCTGCTCGTCGTCGCCGCAGGCTTCCTCGCGGCGACGGAGGCCGCACTCGGACGCATCACCCGCACGCAGACCGCACGCCTGGTCGCCGACGGACGCCGCGGTGCCCGGGCGCTGCAGGCCGTCGTCGCCGACCCGGCGCGTGTCGTGAACGTCTCCATCTTCCTGCGCGTGACGGCGGAGTCGGCCGCAGCGGTGTGCGTGACGCTGGTGCTGGCCGCGGTCATCGACTCCGGCTGGGTGCCGGTGCTGCTGGTCAGTGCGGCGGTGATGGCCGCGGTGTCGTTCGTGCTCGTCGGGGTCAGCCCGCGCACCGTCGGCGGCCAGCACGCGGAGCAGGTGGCGCTGGTCGCCGCCGGCCCGTTGCGGGCGGCCGCACGGCTGCTCGGTCCCGTCGCGCAGGGTTTCGTCGTCCTGGGCAACGCGGTGACCCCGGGCCGCGGCTACCGCGAGGGTCCGTTCGCGTCGGAGGGGGAGCTGCGCGAGATGGTCGACCTCGCCAGCGAGTCCCAGGTCATCGAGGCCGGTGAGCGGCAGATGATCCACTCGGTGTTCGAGCTCGGCGACACGATCGTCCGCGAGGTGATGGTGCCGCGCACCGACGTCGTCACCGTCGACGCGGACTCCTCCTTGCACGACGCCCTCACCCTGTTCCTGCGCTCCGGTTTCTCCCGCATCCCCGTCGTCGGCGAGTCGGTGGACGACGTCTGCGGCGTGCTCTACCTCAAGGACGTGGCCCGGCGCACGCACACCCACCCCGACCAGGCCGGGATGCAACGGGCCGAGGAGGTCGCTCGACCGGCGGTGTTCGTCCCCGAGAGCAAGCCGGTGGACGCGCTGCTGCGGGAGATGCAGCGTGACTCCACCCACGTCGCGGTCGTCGTCGACGAGTACGGCGGGACGGCGGGACTGGTGACCATCGAGGACGTGCTGGAGGAGATCGTGGGTGAGATCGCCGACGAGTACGACCGGGAGTTACCGGGCGTCGAACGCGTCGAGGAGGAGACCTACCGCCTCTCGGCGCGGATGTCGATCGACGACCTCGCCGACGTCTTCGGGGTCGAGGTAGACGACGACGAGGTGGACTCGGTCGGCGGGCTGCTGGCGAAGGCGCTGGGCAAGGTGCCGATTCCGGGCGACGAGGTCTCGGTGGGTGGGCTCGTCCTGGTCGCGGAGCGCCGCGAGGGCCGGCGCAACCGCGTGGCGACCGTGCTGGCGCGGCGCGACCCGGCGGCGTCCGTGGTGGAGCGTCATGGCTGAGCACCGCTCCGGGTTCGCCTGCCTCGTCGGGCGCCCCAACGCCGGCAAGTCGACGCTCACCAACGCGCTGGTGGGGGAGAAGGTGGCGATCACCTCCAGCCGTCCCCAGACGACGCGCCACACGATTCGCGGCATCGTCAACCGTCCCGACTCCCAGCTGGTCCTGGTCGACACCCCGGGACTGCACCGTCCGCGCACCCTGCTCGGCCAGCGGTTGAACGACCTGGTGATGGAGACCCTGCACGAGGTCGACGTCGTCGGGTTCTGCTGCCCCGCCGACCAGAAGGTGGGGCCGGGGGACCGGTTCATCGCCGCCAAGCTCACCGAGCTCGGCCGCCGGCGTCCCGTCGTGGCGATCGCCACCAAGTCCGACCTCGTCAGCCCGGACCGCCTCGCCGAGCACCTGGTGGGCCTCGACGGTCTCGGCGAGTGGACGGCGGTCGTCCCGGTGTCCGCCACCCGCGGTCGGCAGGTCGACGTGGTCGAGCAGCTGCTGACCGACGGCCTGCCCCCGGGGCCGCGGCTTTACCCCGACGGCGAGCTGACCGACGAGTCCGAGGCCGTGATGATCGCCGAGCTCGTCCGTGAGGCGGCGCTGGAGGGCGTGCGCGACGAGCTGCCCCACTCCCTCGCCGTCCTGGTGGAGGAGATGGAGCCGCGCGAGGGACGCAGCGACGGGATGCTCGACGTCCGCGTGCTGCTCTACGTCGAGCGGGACTCCCAGAAGGGCATCGTGATCGGCAAGGGCGGTGCCCGGCTGCGCGAGGTGGGGACGACGTCGCGCCGTGCGATCGAGGCTCTGCTCGGGGTGCCGGTGTTCCTCGACCTGCGCGTGAAGGTGGCCAAGGACTGGCAGCGCGACCCGCGGCAGCTGCGCCGTCTCGGCTTCTGAGCGCCTCCGTCACGCGGGCCGGGCACGCGGGTAGCGTCGGGGTCATGCGCGTAGGGGATTTCGGAGCGACCGGCCAGGTCGGCGGTGTGATGCGCCGGCTGCTGGCCGAGCGCTGGTTCGACGCCGGCGACGTCCGCTTCTTCGCGTCGTCCGGGTCCGCCGGGACGACGCTGCCG
>JBBSNO010000213.1:0-4684 GCA_038232615.1 Actinomycetales bacterium | reverse complement strand
CGTCTACCTCGACGGCGACGACGTCGATGCCGTTGCGGGCGAAGACCTCGACGATCCCCGAGCCCATCGTCCCGAGGCCGATCACCCCGATGGTGGTGAAGTCGCGTCCCACGTCGCTGCTCCCTGCTGCTCGTCTGCCCGGGGCGCTCCCGCCGGCCCGGCGATCCTCGCAGAGCAGCCGGTGGTCGTCACCGTGCCCTTGCTCACCCAGCTCGTCGGAGATCGCGCGCCGTGTCGGCGATGGCTGCGGCCTACAGTGCTCGCTGTGCGACTCGTCATTGCCCGCTGCTCGGTGGACTACGGAGGCCGGCTCACCGCGCACCTGCCCCTGGCCACGCGGCTCCTCCTGGTCAAGGCCGACGGCAGCGTCCTGGTGCACGCCGACGGCGGCTCGTACAAGCCGTTGAACTGGATGAGCCCGCCCTGCGCGCTGGTGGTCAGCGACCCGGACGAGGGCCAGGGCGCCCTCGGCGTCGAGCAGGTCTGGACCGTGCGCCAGAGCAAGACCGACGACCAGCTCGTCGTCAGCGTGCACGAGGTGCTGCACGACTCCAGCCACGAGTTGGGTGTCGACCCCGGCCTGGTCAAGGACGGCGTGGAGGCTCACCTGCAGAAGCTGATGGCCGAGCAGATCGAGGTGCTCGGCGCCGGCCACACCCTCGTGCGTCGCGAGTACCCGACGGCGATCGGCCCGGTCGACATCCTCGCCCGTGACCCCGGCGGCCTCAGCGTCGCTGTGGAGATCAAGCGTCGCGGTGACATCGACGGCGTGGAGCAGCTGACGAGGTACCTCGAGCTGCTCAACCGCGACCCGCTGCTCTCGCCCGTCGCCGGCGTCTTCGCCGCCCAGGAGATCAAGCCCCAGGCCCGGGTGCTGGCGACCGACCGCGGCATCCGCTGCGTGACGCTGGACTACGCGGCCCTGCGCGGCGTCGACGACGTCGGCTCCCGTCTGTTCTAGGTTCGCTGCGAGGATCGGCAGATGAGCAGGGTGACCGTCGTGGGGGCCGGCGTGATCGGCCTGTCGTGCGCCGTCCGGCTGGCCGAGGCCGGCTACGACGCCCACGTCATGGCCCGCGACATGCCGGGTGAGACGACGTCCGCCGTCGCCGGTGCGCTCTGGCTGCCGTACCGAGCCGAACCCTTCGAGCGGGTTGGCCCGTGGGCGCGCGCGACGTTCACCGAGCTTCTTCGCATCCACGACCGGGAGCCCGGTTCCGGGGTGCTGCTGCGTGAAGGCGTCCTGCTGCACCGGGACGCCCCGCCGAACCGCCCACCGTGGGCGGACGCGGCCCGCGGGCTGGCCGACCTGCAGGCGGTGGCCGACCCCGCGCCGGGCTATGCCGGCGGGTGGTCGCTGCGCGTCCCGCTCGTGGACATGGGCGCCTACCTGCCGTGGCTCGTCGGGCGGCTCGAGGCCGCGGGCGGCACGGTCACCCGGATGCCGTTGCCGGCGCTGCCGAACCGGGGGCTCGTCGTGAACGCGACCGGCGTCAGCGCCCGTGCCGTGGCCCATGACGAGTCCGTGCACCCGGTGCGCGGGCAGGTCGTCGTCGTGGAGAACCCGGGCCTGACGCGGTGGCTGGTGGACGAGCGTGAGCAAGGTGGCGACCTCACCTACGTGCTCCCCCGCACCGACACCGTCGTGCTGGGCGGTACCGCACTCACCGGCGACTGGGACCCCGTCGCCCGCCCCGCCACGGCGGAGCACATCCTGGAGCGGACGGCGAGCCTGGTGCCGGCGCTGCGCGGCGCCCGGGTGCTGCGTCACCGCGTCGGGCTGCGACCGGCGCGACCCGCCGTCCGGCTGGAGACCGAGCTGGTCGGCGACTCGTCGGTCGTGCACTGCTACGGACACGGCGGCAGCGGGGTGACCCTGTCGTGGGGCTGCGCCGACGACGTGCTGGCCGCCGTCCGCGAGGTGGCCCCGTCGTGAGCCCCCACCTGCGCAGACCCCGAGGTGCGCGGGACGACGACGTCACCCAGGGTGGGAGGTCGAGCGCCCGTTCTCGACGGGCCCGACAGAAGGGACCAGCCATGCTGCGAGGAATTCTCAGCCAGCTCGGAGGTCGCCGGTCGACCGGGCGCGGCGCAGGCGGTGCCGCGCGAGGCACCGGCTCGCGCGGTACCGGTCGGGGCGGTGGCGGAGTGGGCGGCGCCGCGAAGAACCCCGACGTCCAGCGCGGCGTCAAGTCGCTGGTCCGCGGGCTCTCGCGCCGCGGCCGGGTCTGACCGACCGGTTCAGGGCGTCGGCACGTTCACGCCGGCCAGCTGCGCAGGCTCCACCCGTCGCTGTCGGCGAGCAGCTCCACGACACCGGCGTTCGGCACCGGGCGGCCTCTCGCCACGTCGTCCGGTGCGTCGAACGCCAGCCGCGGGAGCACCAGTGACATCACGCCACCGTGGCTGACGACCACGACCGTCTCGCCGCGGTGCTGGTCGGCGACTGCGTCCAGGGCGTCCCGGCACGCACTCACGACGTCGTGACCGCTGCCGGCACCGGGAAGACCTGGCGTCAGGTCGCCGTCGCGCCACGCGTCGAAGACCGAGAGCATCCGTGGGTCGTCGTGCGCGGCACCGGCGAGCGCGCCCACGGAGAACTCCTCGACGCCGTGCAGGGTCCGCCAGGGGACACCGAGGACGTCCGCCAGCCGTCGGCCGCTCTGCTCGGCCCGCGCGAGCGGGCTGACGTAGACGGCGGCCACGTTGCGTCCGGCCAGCGAGGCCGCCAGGTCGTCTATCTGCGCCATTCCCGAGGGGGTCAGCCAGCCGCCCGCGTCGGACAGCACGTGTGGGTCGTCGTAGCCGGCCTCACCGTGCCGGACGACGAGGACGGTGGCGGCACACTGCAGATCGCTCACGTCTCCTCCTCCTCTGTCGTCGACGCGAGCGTCGCTCTGTGCCCTCGGCTCGCTCGCTGTCGCTCGCTCACTGCCGCGTACCTATCGAGAGGGTCGGGCAGGATGACGCTGTGACACCTCTCGCCGACCTGAGCGACGCGCAGCTCCGCGCGCGGCGCACCGTCAAGTGGACCGTTCCGGACGACGTCCTGCCGGTCTGGGTGGCCGAGACCGACTTCGCCCTCGCACCCGAGGTCGCCGAGGGCGTCGCGCGCGCCCTGCGCGACGAGTCGACGGGCTACGCCCCTGCGGACTCCGCGACCGGGCTGCCCGAAGCCGTCGTTGCCCATGCGGCGACGGCCTGGGCCTGGGACGTCTCCCCGGCCCGCGTCGTCCTGACCGGTGACGTGATGGCCGGCGTCCTGCTGATCCTGAACACCCTGTGCGACAACGCTCCTGTCGTCGTCCCCACCCCCGCCTACCCGCCGTTCCTGGAAGTTGTACCACTCTCCGGGCGCCAGCGGGTCGACGTCCCGCTCGACCCCGCCTCGCCGACAGCCTGCCTCGACCTGGACCGCATCGACGAAGCGCTGGCCGCCGGAGCCCGCACCGTGCTGCTCTGCCAGCCGCACAACCCGTGGGGCCGGGTGTTCTCACGTACGGAGCTGGAGGGGTTACGTGACGTCGTCACCCGCCACGGGGCGCGGGTGATCTCGGACGAGATCCACGCGCCGCTGGTGCTCCCAGGCGCCGCCCACGTGCCGTACCTGGCGGTCGAGGGGACCGCGGACCACGGCGTCGCCGTGCTGTCGGCCAGCAAGGCGTGGAACGTGCCGGGACTGAAGTGCGCCCAGGTGGTCACCGGTAGCGAGGTGGACGCCGACGCGCTGCGGGCGGTGCCGCTGATCGCGAACCACGGCGTCTCCACGCTGGGCATCGCGGCCAACCTGGCGGCGTGGAGCGCCGGTGGTCCCTGGCTCTTGTCCCTGCTGGAACGGCTCGACGACAACCGCGCGCTGGTCCGCGAGCTGGTGGCCGAGCACCTTCCGCGGACACGCGCCCGGAGCCTGGAGGCGACGTACCTCGCCTGGCTCGACACCCGGGCCTACGGGCACGACGACCCGGCGGCCGTGGCGCTGGAGCGGGGTCGCGTGATGGTCAACGAGGGCACGTCGTTCGGGGCCGGCGGGACGGGAGGCGTGCGGCTGAACATCGCCACGTCGCCGCAGCGGCTGAGCGAGGCCGTCCGCCGTCTTGCCGCGGCCTGGGAACACCTGCAGGCCCAGACGTCCTGACGCTCCTATGACACAGACACCGGCAAGGTCGTGTACACCGCCGTCGCGACCGCCGTGGGTGGCCGCCGAGGATCCGCCAGGACCCCGGAGGGGGCGCTCGACCTGACGCTGACGGCGCCCGTCGAGACCGGTGGTGACGGCTCGGGGACCAACCCGGAGGAGCTCTTCGCCCTCGGCTACGCCGCGTGCTTCGCCGGGGCGGCCAAGCTGGCCGCCAAGAACCTCGGCGTCGAGCTCTCCGGGGAGCCGCAGGTCACCGCGAACGTCGGTTTCGGCCCCGAGGGCGAGTCGTTCGCGATCACCGTCGACCTCGAGGCGGAGCTGCCGGGCATCGACACGGGGACGGCGCAGAAGGTGACCGACGCGGCCCACCAGCTGTGCCCGTACTCCAAGGCCACGCGTGGCAACGTCCCTGTCACGGTGACCGCCGTCACGGCCTGATCCCCCGCCTGCCCCCCGCCCGACCGGGCGCCGCCGGACCGCACGGGCCGGATCCCGCTCATCCGACGTGAGCGCAGGGCGTCTCCGTGCTCGCTCTTTGAGCACAGG
>JBBSNO010000212.1:0-4693 GCA_038232615.1 Actinomycetales bacterium | reverse complement strand
GTGCGGCTGGCGCTGGAGCCAGACCACATCGGGGTCTGGCCCGACCAGAGCGCAGCGGATCCTGGCACGGCCGACCAGAGCGCCGAAGGGCCTGGCCGCCCCGAGGAGCAGGAGGAGGGCCATGTCCCACGCCGTTGATCTGCCGGCCGGGGCAGGGGCGCGCGACGTCGTACTCCGGGCTCGTGGCCTGTCCCGGGTCTACCGCAGCGGCGCCACCGAGGTGCACGCCCTGCGCGAGGTCGACCTGGACATCCCCCGCGGGCAGCTGCTCGCGGTGCAGGGACGCTCCGGGTCGGGCAAGACGACCCTGCTCAACCTGCTCGGCGGGCTAGACCGCCCCGACGCCGGCACCGTGCACCTCGACGACCGCGAGGTCTCAGCCATGTCCGAGCGCGAGCTGGTGGCGTTGCGCCGCGGCACCGTCGGCTACATCTTCCAGTCCTTCGGGCTGCTGCCGATCCTGTCCGCCGCGGAGAACGTCGGGGTGCCCCTGCGCCTGGTCGGGACCAAGCCCGCCGAGCGCGAGCGGCGCGTCGCCGAGCTGCTTGACGTGGTCGGCCTCAGCGCGCACACCCGCCAACGCCCGCACGAGCTCTCCGGCGGCCAGCAGCAGCGGGTCGCGATCGCCCGGGCCCTGGCCAATGAACCGGCCGTGCTCATCGCCGACGAGCCCACCGGGCAGCTGGACTCCGAGACCGGGCGCACCGTGATGAACCTGATCCGCGGCCTGGTCCACGAACGCGGCGTCACCGCCATCGTCGCCACCCACGACCCCGTCCTCATCGCCTACGCCGACCGTGTCACCGAGCTCCGCGACGGCCAGCTGGTCTCGGACACCACCGCTCAGACCGTCGCCTGACGCTGCTCGCCACCCCCCGCCCGCACAACGATCAAGGGGTAGGTGGCGCCTGAAGGATTTCTTGCCGCCACCAATCCCTTGATCGTTGGATCCTCCTGCGAGATGGCTACAGCCGGGCGCAGCCCTCTATCATGAGGCTCGTGAGCAGTTCTGCGGTCGAGCCGTCGCTGTTGCCTCCGGCCGACGAGGCAACGGTGCGAAGCCGTGGCGACGAACTGCGGGCGCTGGCGGCTCAATACGGCATCAGCGAGCTGCGGTTCGCCTCGCCGGGTCGCCTCCTCGGACATGTCGCGGAGGACAGGGACGCCCTGGACACCGCCGACTTCGAGATCGCCGCCCGAGCGCTGCTCGGCGCTGAGATCGAGCTGTTCTCAGATCGGTGCTGGGCAAGCCGCACGTCAGTCCGGATCTAGTGGCCGCCCAGCCGGTGTGAACGCTGGGGAGGTCCGAGCCGACCGGCATGCCCTCTCGAACTCGACGGGCTCCTCGCCCTGATCGAGGCGCTGGCTGCGGACGGCGACCGGCACAGGTTCGACACCGATGCCCATCTTCGATGGGTGTTGCACCGGCTATGGATCGCCGTCGGCAACGAAGCCCTCGCCTACGCCCGGCTGGCCGGGATTGACCCGCAGGTTGACCAGCCGTGGGCACGGCTGTATCAGTTGCGGAACAAGCTCGCGCACTGCCGGCTGCCCGATCTCGACGAGGACGAGGTGTGGCGGATGAGCGCCTTTCGCCCCGCCTCCCTACGCAGTCAGGTCCGGGATCTGCTCCGGTAGATGAGCCGCGTGAGCACTACGCGGAGGAGGACGCTGACGATGCCGATGACGCACGGCTGTCCAGGGCAGAGATGAAGGAGGACAACGGAAGCCATGGAGATCAGCCGGCGGCAGGCCACCGCGGACGCGCTCGGATCGGTCCGCGCCGAGGGACTCGAGCCCGGTCCGCGGGCCGAGGCGCTGCTGGACCGCTGGGCCCGCGGCGAGCTGAGCGACGCCCAGCTCGTCGAGGCACGGAAGCGGGTGGCCTGCGGCGAGAGCATCGAGGACTTGCTCGGCCCGGCCGCGGCGGTCCGCACCTGACAGTTTCGGCCTCCCGGGCGTCGCGGCCGAGACCTACGGCATGAGCCCAGACCCCTACGTCTATCCCGGCACCAGCGTGCTGCGGAATCACCGCGGCATCCGGTCCCAGGCCGAACTGACCGTGGTGGAGGCCGAAGTCACTGCCTTGGCCTTGGCCGGCCTGGCCTACCGCCGCATCCCCGACGGCTACGATCTGGCGCACCTACAGGCGTTCCACCGTGCGATCTTCGGAGACATCTACCCGGGGCGGGGGAGGTGCGCACCGTCGCGATCGCTAAGACCGGCCTGTTCTGCCTACCTGAGCACATCACCTCCTACGGCGCCGAGGTGTTCGGCCGGCTCGCACGCGAGCAGTACCTGCAGGGGCTGGACCGCGACGCGTTTCTCGTCGGGCTCACCTACTTCTGTGGGGAGATCAACGCGCTGCACCCGTTCCGGGACGGGAACGGCCGGACCCAGCGTGCCCTCCTCGGCCAGCTTGCCCTCGACGCCGACCACCACATCTCCTGGTCCCGGTTGGATGCGCAGCGCAACGTCGAGGCCTCCGCCGCCAGCCTCAACGGCGACGACGCTGCGCTACGTACGCTGCTCGCGGACCTGGTCGACGTCGACGAGCACGACCAGCGGCGCCCATAGAAGGGCACCGCCCACTTCTCACTACCCGAGCTTGGCAGCGGCCTCACAGCTCCAGTGGCCGCCGAGCGCCACCCGGCCTTCCCAGGCGCCGCCACGTGCCGTTGCCCACAATCGGGCCGGCGTTCCGACGCCCGTCGTCCCGCCCCCACCGGCGGGCCGGCTTGTGGAGTGAATTGCGGCCAGTTCCGTGGCAAGCAAGTGCGCCGCCGCCTCGGGATGCTCGGCGGCGAGCAGGCCCGCGGCGGCGAGCACATACCGGGCGTCGACCACGTGCCGCGCCCGCTCCGGCAACGCCCAGCCGCCCGCCAGGTCGCCGCTCGCCGGCGCGAGCACCCGCTCCCGCAGCATCCCGTCGCCATGGCGCAGCACCCCGCCGGAACCGACGACCAGACGTACGTCTCGCAGCACCTTGCCGCTCGCGCGCGCGTGCCGGCGCAGGGCGACGGTCAGCGCGAGCTCCGCGAGCCGGGCGTCGACCTCCCGTTCGAGACCGCAGGCCGGGACGTACGTCGGTTCCTCCGCCCGGCGCCCGGCCGCCGGTCCCAGCGTGGCTGCCTCGGCGTCCTCCACGAGGCGCTCGGACACGCCGGCGGCGACTATCCCGGGCGCGTTCCAGCGCATCCCGAGGTCGCCCTCGACCGTGCGGCTGCGCCAGAGCACCTCGACGGCGCCGCGGTGCAGGTCGGCCTCCCCATCCGGGGTGACGACGGAGTAGACGTCGGTGGTGGCGCCCCCGACGTCGACGACCAGGACGTCGCCGGCCCCCGGCACCGAGCCCGCTCCGTCGGCGAGCAGCTCGACCCCGGTGAGCACGGCGTCCGGCGTCGCTGCCCGGACCATCCTCGACAAGGCCTGGCCACGCGAGAGTTTCTTGCCTCCGATGACGTGGCGGATGAACATCGCGCGGATCGCCTCGCGCGCCGGCCGAGGGTCGAGCACGCCGATGCGCGGCAGGACGTTGTCGGTCGCGAGGGCCGTGGCACCCCGGTCCGCGAGCAGTGCACAGACCTCCTCGCGCGCGTCGACGTTCCCCGCGACGACGACCGGTGCCCGCAGCCGCGAGCGGGCGAGCCGGCCGGCGTTGTGCAGCAGCACCTCGGCGTTGCCGCCGTCCGTCCCGCCGACCAGCAGGACGACGTCGGGGCCGGCGGCCCGCAACGCGGCGAGGCCCCGCCCGTCGAGGCGACCGGCGGCGACGTGCACGACCCGCGCGCCCGCGGACAGCCCGACCCGCTGCCCCGCCTCTGCGGTGATCGCCCGCTCGTACCCGACCACGGCCAGCCGCAGCCCACCGCCCGCGCTGGAGCAGGCAAGCACGGACGCGTCGCGCGCCGCGGGCACGGCGGCGACAATGGACGTACGACATGCCTCGACACCGTCGAGCACGTCCGTCGACAGCGTGGTGGGATTCGATGCCGTGGCGAGCAGCTCGCCGGTGTCGGTGTCGACGAGGGCCGCCTTGGTGAACGTCGACCCGACATCGACGCACAACGCCAGGCTCATCGGCCGCAGTGTTCGTCGGGGCCCGTACACCCGTGCATGATCACCGCGGGGTTTGGGGGTCAGGCGAGGGCCTGGGTGAGGTCGGCGAGTAAATCCTCGACGTCCTCAATCCCGACCGAGAGCCGCACCAGGTCAGCGGGCACCTCCAGCGGCGACCCCGCGGCGCTGGCGTGGGTCATCCGGCCCGGGTGCTCGATCAGCGACTCGACGCCGCCGAGGGACTCCCCCAGCGTGAACAGGCTCGCCCGGTTGCAGATCGCGACCGCCTCCTCCTCCCCGCCGTGCACCCGGAACGCAACCATCCCGCCGTAGGACTTCATCTGCTTGGCCGCGACCTCGTGCCCGTCGTGGGTGGGCAGCCCGGGGTAGAGCACCGAGGCGACCTTCGGGTGCCCGGTCAGCATCGCCACGATTCGCTCGGCGTTGGCGCAGTGCCGGTCCATCCGCACCCCGAGGGTCTTGATCCCGCGCAGCACCAGCCACGCGTCGAACGGCCCTGCGACGGCCCCCATCGCGTTCTGGTGGAAGGCCAACTCCTCGCCCAGCGCGGCGTCGGCCGCGACGAGGGCGCCGCCGACGACGTCGGAGTGCCCGCCCATGTACTTCGTCGTCG
>JBBSNO010000211.1:0-4790 GCA_038232615.1 Actinomycetales bacterium | reverse complement strand
GGGAGGCCCCGGTCAGGGACGCGCCGGTCAGCGACGCACCCGTGAGGGAGGCCCCGGTCAGGGACGCGCCGGTCAGCGATGCACCCGTGAGGGAGGCCCCGGTCAGCGATGCACCGGTCAGCGATGCACCGGTGAGCGAGGCGCCGGTGAGGGACGCACCCTGCGTGACGCCCTTGCTCTTGGGCGGGGAGTCGCCGGCGGCGAATGCCGGGCCTCCCGCGGTGACGACGACGGCGGCGAGCAGTGTGGCGGAGATGGTCTTCGCGAGCGTGTTCACAGGTTCCTCCTGGTTGGGTGTTTTCTCCTGTCGGCACCGCGGGGGTACCAGTGAACCCTGTTCAGGACCGATCGTGCGACTACATCACGCTGCGTGACCGGAAGCGGATCGCCCGAGCGCACCCTCCCGGCGTGGACGACGGTTCCGGGTAACGTCATGACGGTGCTCGCAAGGCTGTCTCGTCGAGCACTCCCAGCAGGGCGCCGACGTCGTCCACCACGGTCGTGGCGCCGGCTCCGGCGAGCTCGGCCTCGGAGAACCCACCGCTGCGGACGCCGATGCAGTCCCAGCCCAGCGCGCGGGCCGCCTCGACGTCGTAGGGCGAGTCACCGACGCAGACGGCGGCGGTCCCGGCGGCTGCGGCCAGCGCCGCGGTGAGGATGTCGGGCGCCGGCTTGGACGACGCCGCGTCGTCGCTGGTGGTCCACCCGTCGACCCGCTCGGCTCCACCGAGGAGGTCGATCGCCCGCTGGGTGTGCTCCGGCGAGCCCGACGACCCCAGGGCGACTCGCCAGCCCCGTTCCCGCAGCGCGGTCAGGAGGTCGGCGGCACCGACGAAGGGGCGGACCTCGGCCTCCACCGCGGTGTACTCGAAGTCCCAGCGCTCCCGCAGCGTGTCGCCGAGACGCTTCTCGACGTCCGGCCCGGCCACGGCCTCCACGAGGCGGTCGCCGCCGAGGCCGATCGCCCGGTGGACCCTCCACATCGGAACCGGGACGTCGTTCGCGTGGAAGGCGCGTCGCCACGCGAGCGCATGGTGGTAGGTGGAGTCGACGAGCGTGCCGTCGACGTCGAGCACGACGGTGTCGAGGGTGGTCATCCCCCCATGAAACGCCTTCGCGCGTGCGCTCGCGCGCGCGAACCGGCCATCACGGGGTCCAGGCTGCGACGACCCGGTCCCGGCCGCTCGCCTTGGCCCGGTACAGCGCCCTGTCCGCGACGAGGCGGACGGCGTCGCCGTCGGCCTCCCCCAGCATCGCGACGCCCACCGAGATCGTCGTGCGCACCCGTCGGCGTCGGCGTCCGAGACGCCCACGAGGACGGCGAACTCGTCACCCCCGACGCTGTACAGCGTGTCGCCGTCGCGGAGCTCGGTGGCGAGCTCGGCCACCAGGGCGCGCAGGAGCCGGTCGCCGGCAGGGCGGCCGAACGTGTCGTTCACCGCCTTGAAGTGGTCCAGGTCCAGCAGCAGGCACGCTGTTCCGAGAGTGGATCGCGAGAGCAGGTCACGCTCGAAGGCGGGGGTCGTTCGTCGAGGCCAGGCCGACGCAGACACGGGCGACGCGCTGTGCCAGCGGACCCGCGTCTTGATGGCGGACGTCGGCCGGGCTCAGATCTCGGCTGCCCCGGCGAGCACGTCGTCGCCGTCAACGATGCGGTAGGCGTAGCCCTGCTCGGCCAGGAACCGCTGGCGGTGCGCTGCGAACTCCTGGTCGAGCGTGTCGCGCGCGACCACCGCGTAGAACCGGGCCGCCTTCTTCGTGGCCTTGGGACGCAGCAGCCGGCCGAGTCGCTGGGCCTCCTCCTGCCTCGAGCCGAACGACCCGGAGACCTGGATCGCCACGCTCGCCTCGGGCAGGTCGATGGAGAAGTTCGCGACCTTGCTGACTACCAGCGTCGTCACCTCACCCGCGCGGAACGCCTCGAACAGGCGCTGGCGTTCCGACACGGGCGTCTCGCCCTTGATCACCGGTGCGTCCAGGCGCTCGCCGAGGTCGTCGAGCTGGTCGAGGTACTGGCCGATGACGAGCGTCGGCTCACCGGCGTGCTTGGCCGCGAGCTGCTGGACCACGCGGGTCTTGGCGCTGCTCGTGGCCCCCAGCCGGTACCGGTCCTCCGGCTCGGCCGTCGCGATGACCATCCGCTCGCTCTCCGGGAGGGTGACGCGGACCTCGACGCAGTCGGCGGGCGCGATGTAGCCCTGGTTCTCGATGTCCTTCCACGGCGCGTCGTAGCGTTTCGGGCCGATCAGGGAGAAGACCTCGCCCTCCCGGCCGTCCTCGCGCACGAGCGTCGCCGTCAGGCCGAGGCGACGACGTGCCTGCAGGTCAGCGGTCATCCGGAAGATCGGCGCCGGCAGCAGGTGGACCTCGTCGTAGATGACCAGTCCCCAGTCGCGGGCGTCGAACAGCTCGAGGTGCGTGTAGGTGCCCTTCCGGCGGGTCGTCATCACCTGGTAGGTGGCGATGGTGACCGGTCGGACCTCCTTGCGGGCGCCGGAGTACTCCCCGATCTCGTCCTCGGTCAGGGACGTCCGCTTCAGCAGCTCCTCGCGCCACTGCCGTGCGGAGACCGTGTTGGTGACCAGGATCAGCGTGGTCGAGGCAGCCTGTGCCATCGCGGCCGCGCCGACGATCGTCTTGCCCGCCCCGCAGGGCAGGACGACGACACCGGACCCGCCGTGCCAGAAGCCCTCGACCGCCTCGATCTGGTACGGGCGCATCGACCAACCGGTCTGGTCGAGGTCGATCGGGTGCGCCTCGCCGTCCACGTAGCCGGCGAGGTCCTCCGCAGGCCAGCCCAGCTTCAGCAGCACCTGCTTGAGGTTGCCCCGCTCGCTCGGGTGCACCACGACCGTCTCGGGGTCGACCCGAGCCCCGACGAGCGGGATGACCTTCTTGGAACGCAGCACCTCCTCCAGCACCGGGGTGTCGATCGCGTTCAGCACCAGGCCGTGCGTCGGGTGGGTCGCCAGCTGCAGCCGGCCGTACCGCGACATCGTCTCGGCGACGTCGACCAGCAGGGCGTGCGGCACCGGGTACCGCGAGTGCTCCAGCAGGACGTCGACCACCTGCTCGGCGTCGTGCCCTGCGGCCCGTGCGTTCCACAGGCCCAGCGGCGTCAGCCGGTACGTGTGCACGTGCTCGGGTGCGCGTTCGAGCTCGGCGAAGGGGGCGATGGCGCGGCGGCACGCAGCGGCGTCGGGGTGGTCGACCTCGAGCAGCAGCGTCTTGTCGCTCTGGACGATCAGGGGACCGTCGTTCACTCGGTTCCTCTCGCGGGGGTGGTGGCGTGTACAGGGCACAACCCCCACGCTCCGCTCCGCCTTCCCTGGGGCGCGCAACCCTGGGGCGGGCAGTGGCAAGGGGTCAGGAGCTGGACTCGAAGCTCGTGGTCGACGACGTCGCGGCCAGGACGGCGAAGAAGCCGATGAGGAGCACGATCCCCAGCACGACCAGGCCGATGAAGATCCACCAGCCGATCCGGGTGAGCCGCTTCGCGCCCTCGGGGTCCTGACGGTTCTTCGTCAGGGCCACGATGGACATCACCAGCGGGACGATGCCCGCCAAGGTGAAGAACCCCGACAGCGTCGCGAGCCCCGACAGGACCAGCAGGACGATCGTCGACGGCGGCGTCGGAGGTGACTCCTGGCCGTACCCGGGACCGCCCGCGTACCCGCCGCCGGTGTAGGGAGCGGGGCTGCCCTGCTGGCCGTAGCCCTGCTGGCCGTACTGACCCTGCTGGCCGTGCTGCTCGGGCTGGCCGTAGACCTGCTGCTGGCCGTACTGACCCTGCTGCCCGGGCTGGGCGTAGGGCTGCTGGTCCGACGACTGGCCGGCCGACTCCTTGCCCAGTGACACGGTGGGCGTCGCACCGCCGTAGGGGTACCCCTCGGCGTCGGACGCCGGAGCCTGGCCGGCGGAGGAATGGGCGGAGCCGGGTTGCTCGGGCGCCGGCCAGGACGGCGGGGGCGTGCCACCGGTCTCGTCGTCCGGCCGCGGGTTCTGCTCGGTCACGTTCTCCCCCTCACGGGTGCAGCTCTCGGGTCCGCACCGCGTCCGCGGCGCACCGCGAACCTACTCCGCGGCGCCGCGGTCGTCTGCCGGCGTACCTGCCACCGGCGGCGCCGTGGGCGGGGCCACACCGGTGACCCGGTGCACCGACACGGTCCGCACCTCACCCGTCCCGTGGTCGAACACGGTGATCCGGCCGCCCTCGATGCCGAGCGGCTCGACGAGGCGCCGGCTCACGCGGCCCCCGGGGTCGGCCAGACCGATCCATACACGGCGGCGTTCGGAGGCGGCACGTCGCAGCGTGGCGAGCGACATGGCGGGGTCCATCGACGGCAGTGGCGGCGGCGCATCCCCGTTCCCGTGCGACGGCGCAGGCGTCGCGTCGACCTCGGCGTCCGCCTGGCGCAGGCCGCGGACGACGGCCTGCGCCAGCCGCGCACCGGGTGCCGGGAGGCGGGTCACCGGGCGGGGAGGGTCGCGCGGCGGCGTGCGGTGCGCGTCCGGTCGCCGCAGCACCAGCGCGCCGTCCGACCCCTCGGCGGCAGGAGCATGGCCCATGCCGCGCAACGTCTCCAGCACGGTGGCCGGGTCCGTCTGCGCCGTCAGCACGGTGGGGGCGAGTCGGCGTAGTCGCAGCGCCGCGGCTCGACGGTCCGCCATCAGCTCGAGCAGCACGGACTCGTCGTCCGAGCGCAGGTACGCTCCCGCGCTGCCCACCCGGACCCGGCCGTGCCGGCGCGAGGTGTCCTGGACGAGGTACTCCAGCGGCTGCGGCACCG
>JBBSNO010000210.1:0-4803 GCA_038232615.1 Actinomycetales bacterium | reverse complement strand
GGGGGGGGGGGGGGGGCCCCCCCGCGCCCCCCCCCCCCGGCGCGCGCCCCGCCCCCCCCCGCACCACGGTCCCCGGTCATGTCGCCGTCCACCGGCCGTCCACAGCCCGGCGGGCAGCCTGACCTGCACCGACGTGGTTCGTCCCCAGAACGCACACCCCCGATGACGATGTCTAACTGTTCTTCCTCCCAGATCGAACCCCACCCATCTTCTCGAGGACCCTGCCGCACCCGGTTCACCCCGGCGCCCGCTCTGCCGTACTGTCGGGCCCCTCACACGTGGAGTCATCGGTCCGAGCGGGCCACAGCGACGGTCCGAGCAGGACCAGGAAAGGGTGGCCCGTGAAGTTCCGGGTTGAGCGCGACGTGCTCGCGGAGGCCGTCACCTGGACGGCACGCTCGCTGCCGAGCCGTCCACCGGTGCCCGTCCTGGCCGGCTTGCTGCTGGAGGCCGACGCACAGGGATCGCTGGTCCTGTCCGGCTTCGACTACGAGGTCTCGGCCCGTGTCGAGGTCCCCGCGGACGTCGACGAGCCCGGCCGTGCCCTCGTCTCCGGCAAGCTGCTCGCCGACATCGCTCGCAGCCTGCCGGCCAAGCCGGTTGACATCGCCCAGGACGGCTCGAAGATCACCGTCACCTGCGGCGCCAGCCGGTTCTCGCTGCTGACGATGCCCGTCGACGAGTACCCCGAGCTGCCCCAGATGCCCGGCGGCACCGGCAGCATCTCCGGGGACGTCTTCCTGCAGGCGGTCGCCCAGGTCACGGTGGCGGCGAGCCGCGACGAGACGCTGCCGATCCTGACCGGCGTCCGAATGGAGATCGAGGGCGACACCGTCACCCTGCTCTCGACCGACCGGTACCGCCTCGCCATGCGCGAGCTGCCGTGGCGCGCGGCGACCCCCGGCACGTCCGCGATCGCCCTGGTGCGTGCCCGCACGCTCTCCGAGGTGGCCAAGGCGCTCGGTGCCGGGGGCGACGTGGCGCTGGCCCTGGCGACCGGCGGCAGCGGCGCGAGCGAGCTGATCGGGTTCGAGGCCGGCGGGCGGCGGACCACCTCGTTGCTCGTCGACGGCGACTACCCGAAGGTGCGTTCGCTGTTCCCGGCCGAGTCACCGGTCTTCGCCGTCGTGGCCACCGGTCCGCTGGTGGAGGCGGTGCGCCGGGTCTCCCTCGTCGCCGAGCGCAACACCCCGGTACGGCTGTCGTTCACCGACGGCCAGGTCACCCTCGAGGCCGGCCAGGGCGACGACGCGCAGGCGTCGGAGGACCTGGAGGCGCGACTGCACGGTGAGGACATCGCGATCGCCTTCAACCCGGCGTTCCTGCTCGACGGCCTGCAGGCGCTCGGGACCGAGTTCGTCCGGCTGTCGTTCACCCAGGCCACCAAGCCCGCGGTGCTCACCGGGCAGGCGTCGATAGACGGCACGCACGACGACGGCTACAAGTACCTGCTGATGCCCGTTCGGATGGCCGGCTGAACGCTGGCCGGTCACCGCCGGAACCAGCAGGATCCTCGCAGGACAACCGTCGCAGGACCAACGAGGAGGACGAACATGCACGTCGGACTGGTGGGGCTCGGCAAGATGGGCGCCAACATGCGCGAGCGGCTGCGGCGTACCGGCCACGAGGTGACGGGCTACGACCGCAACCCCGAGGTCAGCGACGCCGACAGCCTCGCGGCGATGGTCGAGGCGCTGCCGGTGCCGCGCACGGTCTGGGTGATGGTGCCCTCCGGAGCGGTCACCCACACGGTCTTGAGCGAGCTGGGGGACCTGCTGGACGACGGCGACCTCGTGATCGAGGGTGGCAACTCGCGGTTCACCGACGACGTCGAGCACAGCGCCCAGCTGGCCGCCAAGGGCGTGGGGTACGTCGACTGCGGCGTCTCCGGCGGGGTGTGGGGTCTGGACAACGGTTACGGGCTGATGGCCGGTGGCGACGACGAGCTCATCGAGCGTGCGATGCCGATCTTCGACTCGCTGCGCCCGGAGGGGCCGCGCGAGGAGGGCTTCGTGCACGCCGGCGGGGTCGGCGCCGGTCACTACGCGAAGATGGTGCACAACGGCATCGAGTACGGCCTCATGCAGGCCTACGCCGAGGGCTTCGAGCTGCTGGCCGCCAAGGACATCGTCACCGACGTGCACGGGTGCTTCAAGGCGTGGACGCGGGGGACCGTCGTCCGCTCGTGGCTGCTGGACCTGCTCGTCTCCGCCCTGGAGGAGGACCCGGGGCTGGAGGAGATCAAGGGCTTCGTCCCGGACTCCGGCGAGGGCCGCTGGACCGTCGAGGAGGCGATCGCCAACTCGGTGCCGATGCCCGTCATCTCCGCGGCGCTGTTCGCGCGGTTCGCGTCGCGCCAGGACGACTCACCCGCGATGAAGGCCGTCGCGGCCCTGCGCAACCAGTTCGGCGGCCACGCGGTGACCGCCGCGGGACCGACGTCCGGGACCGACGAGGTCCAGCAGGAGGCGGAGGCACCGGACGCCGGCCCGTCGTCCGGGACCGGCGACAGCCGCTGAATGGCGGGCTCGGTGGCGCGGGCTGGTCGTGCTTGACTCGCGGCCGTGCACGTCGCCCACCTCTCGCTGACCGACTTCCGTAGCTACGCAGCGGTCGAGCTCCCGCTCGAGCCGGGCGTGACGGCGTTCGTCGGGCCGAACGGCCAGGGCAAGACCAACCTCGTCGAGGCGATCGGCTACGTCGCCACGCTCGGCAGCCACCGTGTCGCTCAGGACGCGCCGCTGGTCCGGGCCGGCGCCGAGCGCGCCGTCGTCCGCACGTCGGTCGTGCGCGACGGTCGTCCCACGATGGTCGAGATCGAGATCACGCCCGGCCGGGCGAACCGCGCACGGCTGAACCGCTCCCAGGTGCCGCGTCCCCGCGAGGTGCTCGGGACGCTGCGGACGGTGCTCTTCGCCCCGGAGGACCTCTCCCTGGTCAAGGGCGACCCCGACGGCCGGCGCCGGTTCCTCGACGACCTGCTCGTGCTGCTCGCCCCCCGCTACGCCGGGGTCCGGGCGGACTACGAGCGGGTCGTCCGTCAGCGCAACGTGCTGCTGAAGAAGCTGGGACCGAGGGCGGCGCGGCCGGGCAGCGGCGCCGACCTGTCGAGCTTGGACGTCTGGGACTCCCACCTGGCCGTCGTCGGCGCCGAGCTGCTGGCCGCCCGGTTGTTCCTGGTGCGTCGTCTCGCGCCGCACGTGGCCCGCGCGTACGAGCAGGTCTCCGGCGCGCCGGCAGGCGGTGAGGTGACGGCGGCGATGACGTACCGCAGCTCGCTGCCGGACGGCGTCGGAACAGATGTCGGCGCCGTCTCCGTCGTCGGCACCGAAGCGCCGCTGCCCACGCGCGCCGAGCTGTCCTGCGCCATGCTGGAGGCCATGGGCGAGCGCCGCACCAAGGAGGTCGAGCGGGGTCTGTCGCTGGTCGGCCCGCACCGCGACGACCTCGTGCTCGATCTGGGGCCGTTGCCCGCGAAGGGGTACGCGAGCCACGGGGAGTCGTGGTCGTTCGCCCTGGCGCTGCGGCTCGCGAGCTACGAGCTGTTGCGCACCGAGGGGTCCGGCGACGGTGAGCCCGTCCTGGTGCTGGACGACGTCTTCGCCGAGCTCGACACCGGCCGGCGCTCGCGGCTGGCGGCGCTGGTGGCCGACGCCGACCAGGTGCTGCTGACCGCCGCGGTCGAGGACGACGTGCCACGGGAGCTGGCGGGTGCCCGGGTGCAGGTCAGCCACGGGGAGGTCACCCGTGGCTGAGGCCGGCGACGTGCCGGCCGAGCCGACGGGCCGGCCGGCCCCGGGCGGGGCCGACGTCCCGGGTGCCGGCAGCACCGACGCCGCGGTCGCGGACGACGAGGGTGCGGACGCCGTCCGATCGGCCCTGGGTCGGGCCCGGGCGGCGGCGAAGGCGAAGGGGCTCATGGCCGGACGACGGCCACCGCGCGGCCGGCGGCGGGTGGCGGGTGCCCCACGGACTGGGACCGGCCCGGACGGCCGGGACCCCCAGCGCTTCTCCTCGAGCATCTCGCGGCTGGTGACCGAACGCGGATGGCAGACACCGGTGGCGGTGGGTGGCGTCATCGGCCGCTGGGACCAGGTCGTCGGGGCGGAGGTCGCGGCCCACTGCGTGCCCGAGACGTTCGACGAGTCGGTCCTCGTCGTCCGCACCGACTCCACCGCGTGGGCCACGCAGATGCGGATGCTGGCGCCGACCGTGCTGCGGCGGCTCAGCGAGGAGCTCGGGGCGGGCGTCGTCGCGCGCCTGGAGGTGCGCGGACCGAGCGGGCCCTCGTGGCGGCGTGGCCCGCGCAGCGCGGCGGGTGGTCGGGGCCCGCGCGACACGTACGGTTGAGCTTGCCCCCGCTCCCTCGGCCCTACTGATCGTCGGGCGATTCTGGGGGTGGTCGCCCCCGCTCCCGCCCGACGATCAGTGGGTTCGCGCGGGTACGGGACGGTGGCGGCTAGGACGTCGTGGGTCCCCCGGTGCGTACGGGACCTCGGCCCCAGGCCGGCGAGGCGCGGATATCCACCGCCACGGGCTGCCAACGGCCCGTCCACCGTCCGTGCCGGAGTAGGCTGACGGGTGTTCGACGGTCGCACGTGGGGTCCCCCCGGCGACCGTCGTCATGCCGGGCCCCAGTCGCCCGGACGACGATGGACCAGACACCAGGGAGCCCTCACCTCGTGGCCGACGAGACCAGCACACCGGACGACGCGACGTCGGACGACCAGAGCACGAACCAGCCGGTACGTGTCACGCAGGAGACCGACCTCGACGCCACGACCGCCCCGGAGGCGGCCGGGT
>JBBSNO010000209.1:0-4841 GCA_038232615.1 Actinomycetales bacterium | reverse complement strand
TCGCCGTCCGTGGGCTCCTCGCCCGCACCCTCGGCGTCCAGGCCGTCGCCGTCCGTGGGCTCCTCGTCCGCGCTCTCGTCCGGCGTCGGGGACGCCGACGTCTCCGGCTCCGCCGTGTCGACCGATCCCGACGCGGCGACGGTGACGAACGTCGTCGGGGCGCCCAGCGCCAAGGCACCGGAGGCACCCAACGCGACGGCCCCGGCGACCAGGGCCGCGGTGCGAGCCTTCGAGCCGACGAGCGACAGCAGACGACGGGACACGTGAGCCTCCGAACGTCCGCGGGCGGGCCCCGCGGTGACCCCCAGCATCGCCTCGTCCCGACGCCGGCGCGCCCCTTTCGCCGAGGATGACCCGTTCGGGTCACCAGGGGTCAGGCGTCGGCCACGTCCTCCACGAGCGCGAGCAGGGTGCGGACGCCGATACCGGTGCCGCCCTTGCTGGTGTACCCGTGCGCCTTGTCGCTGAACGCGGGACCGGCGATGTCCAGGTGCGCCCACGGCAGCAGGTCGCCGTCGTCCTTGCCGCCGACACGGCCGACGAACTCCTTCAGGAACAGCCCGGCGACGAGCATGCCGCCGAAGCGCTCACCGATGTTGGCGATGTCGGCCACCTGGGAGTCCATGCTGGCGCGCAGCTCCTCCGGCAGGGGCATCGGCCAGAACTGCTCCCCGGACGTGTCCGCCGCTGCCTTGACACGCGCGCGCACACCGTCGTCCGGGGCCATGATCGCGCCGACGCGGTTGCCGAGAGCCACCATCTGGGCCCCGGTCAGGGTGGCGATGTCGACGATGAGGTCCAGGTTCTCCTCGCTGGCGGCGACGAGCGCGTCGGCGAGGACGAGCCGGCCCTCGGCGTCGGTGTTGAGCACCTCGACGGTGCGGCCGCCGTAGGTGGTCAGGACGTCGGAGGGCCGCTGCGCGGTGCCCGACGGCATGTTCTCGGCGATCGCCAGCCAGGCCGTGACGGCAACGGCCAGTCCCAGCCGGGCGACCGCCAGCACGGTCTGCAGGACGGTGGCCGCACCGGCCATGTCCATCTTCATGGTCTCCATGCCCGCGGCGGGCTTGATGGACAGACCTCCCGAGTCGAACGTGATCCCCTTCCCGACGAGTGCGACGTGCTGCTTGGCGCCGCGGGGCGCGTAGGCCACCTTCACCAGGCGCGGCGGGCGGGACGACCCCTGGCCGACGCCGACGATGCCGCCGTACCCGCCCCTGGCCAGCTGCTTCTCGTCGAGCACCGTGACCTTGACCGGCAGCCCCTTGGCCTGGTCGAGCGCGCGTTGTGCGAAGGACGCGGGGAAGAGGTCGACCGGCGGGCAGTTGACGAGGTCACGGGTGCCGGCGACGGCGGCTGTCAGCACGTGAGCACGGGCGACGGCCGCCTTGAGGCCCTTGTCTCGCGTCAGGCCGGTCACGAGCTCGAGCTTCTCGACGGGCGCCTTGTGCTTGTCCGCCGAGCGGCCGCGGTAGTCGCGGTAGGAGTAGGCGCCCAGCAGGGCACCCTCGGCCACCGCGGCGGCGGAGGCGGCGTCCGAGGCGGGAAGGGCAAGTGCCACATGGGCGACGCCGTTCAGCTCGCGCGTCGCCGCGCCCGCGGCACGCCGCAGCGTCTCCGCGTCCGGACCTGACCGGTTCACGGAGCCGACGCCGGTCAGGACGACGACGGGTGCGGCCAGCGCACCGCCGGACGTCGTCCGCCGGACCTGGTCGACGGACCCGTTGACACCGAGCCCGTCGAGGCTCTTCTCCAGCGACGTGCGCAGCCCGCGGGGGAGCGCCTCGCCGCCCAGCAGCCTGGGCCCGGAGCCGGAGGCTGCGACGGCGAGCACCACCGCGTCGGCCTTGATGCCCTTGACGTCCTTGGCGGTCAGGCTGAGCTGGGTCACGGATCTCCCTCGTCGGTGGTGGAGCCCCGGTAGGGGCCGGTCAAGGGTAGCCAAGCCGTCGCGGCACGCGAGTCGTCGGTAGGTTGCGGTGGATGAGTGAGCTAACCAGCACGAAGCGGCCGACGTCCGTGCCGACGACGAGGGAGCACCAGTGAGTGACGCCGACGACAGCTCGCGGCAGGGTCCGTTGCACGAGCGGCACGTGGACGCCGGCGCCAAGATGGCCGACTTCGGCGGGTGGACGATGCCGCTCGAGCTGGCCGGGGGAGGGGTCGTCTCCGAGCACCGCGCCGTCCGCGACGCCGTCGGCGTCTTCGACGTCAGCCACCTCGGCAAGGCCCTGGTCTCCGGCCCGGGAGCGGCGGCGTTCGTCAACGACTGCCTGACCAACGACCTGGGCCGCATCGCCCCCGGCCGTGCCCAGTACACGTTGTGCTGCGACGACGGCGGCGGCGTGGTCGACGACCTGATCGCCTACCTGCGCAGCGACGACGAGGTGTTCCTCGTCCCGAACGCCGCCAACACCGCGGCGGTCGTCGAGCGGCTGGCCGCGGCCGCTCCGGACGGCGTCGAGGTGACCGGGCAGCACACCGACTTCGCCGTCCTCGCCGTGCAGGGCCAGCGGTCCGACGAGGTGCTCACCGCGCTGGGTCTCCCGGCGGGGCACGAGTACATGAGCTTCGTCGACACCGCGTGGCGCGGGGCTCCGGTGACGGTGTGCCGCACCGGGTACACCGGCGAGCGCGGGTACGAGCTGCTGCCGCGATGGGACGACGCGGGCGATTTGTGGGACGCACTGGTCGAGCAGGTGCAGGCCCATGGCGGGCGACCGTGCGGGCTCGGCGCTCGCGACACGCTGCGCACCGAGATGGGCTACGCGCTGCACGGGCACGAGCTGTCGCGCGACATCACGCCGGTCCAGGCGCGTGTCGGCTGGGCGGTGGGGTGGAAGAAGCCGCAGTTCTGGGGGCGCGAGGCCCTGGTGGCCGAGCGCGAGGCCAAGTCCGGGCCGCTGGCCCGGGGGCTGCTGGCGCTGGACCGTGGCGTCCTGCGCGCCGGCCTGCCCGTCGTCTCGGCGTCCGGTGGACCCGTGGGCCGGACGACGTCGGGCACGTTCTCGCCGACGCTGCAGCAGGGCATCGCCCTGGCGCTGCTCGACCGGTCCGTCTCCGAGGGCGACGAGCTGGCTGTCGACGTGCGCGGGCGTCAGCTGCGCGTGCGCGTCGTCAAGCCCCCGTTCGTCGACGTCGCCACCCGCACGCCTGGAACCGCGTGATCGTCGGGCAGTTCTGGGGGTGATCACCCCCACACGTGCCCGACGATCACGGGAACCGGGTACGGGCGACATCCTCGTCACGGAGTTTCACGGAGTTTCACAGGCATCAGGGGGGTGGGGTGAACCCGACCGGCGCGTCGAAGGCGGCGCGACGGACGGCGCGGCGCAGCGTCGCCAGCACGGCCGGACCGGTCAGCACGATCAGCACCACGTTCGTCAGGGCGCGACCCAGGTCCCACCCCATCGACGTCGCCAGGGTGAACAGGCCGAAGGCGTGCAGGTTCTCGACCAGCGTCGCACCGGCCCGGAACGACAGCGCGGTACCCGGCCCGAGCGTGAACGGCCAGAACGACAGGTTGAGCAGCAACCCGAAGAACAACGCCGAGACCGCGCCGTAGGCCGCCAGCATCGCGACCTCGAGGCGCCCGGTCGCGCGCGGCAGCAGGCCCGCCCCCAGCCCGACCCACGCCGCGCCGAGCATCTGGAACGGCAGCCACGGGCCGACGCCGCCGGTGAGCAGCGCGGAGGTGAACAGGGTCGTCGTCCCCAGCACGAAGCCGAAACCAGGCCCGAAGACCCGGCCGGCCAGCACGAGCAGGAAGAACACCGTCTCGAAGCCCGCCGTCCCGGCGCCCAGCGGCCGCAGCGCAGCCCCCACGGCGGAGAGGACCCCCAGCATGGCGAGCGCCTTCGCGTCGATGCCACCGTCCGCGATCTCGGAGAGGACGACGGCGAGCACGATCGGCAGCAGCAACGCGAAGACGAGCGGGGCGTCGGCCCCGTGCGCGAGGCCCGCGTCAGGGGAGGCCAGCAGCGGCCAGGTGAACGCGAGCATCCCCGCGACCGACGCCAGGCCCAGGCTCGCCAGCGCGCGGGGGCCGAGCCGCACCGGCCGGGAGCCGGTGGAGGCCAGGTGCACCGCCACCGCGTCCGACGTCACCGGCCTCATGCCGGCGCCTGCGCCAGCGAGGAGCGGACGTCGGCCACCGTGAGCAGCCGCGACGGAGCCAGGATCTTGGCGACCTGCGGCGCGAAGGCGGGCGAGGCAACGACGACCTCGTGCGTCGGCCCATCGGCCACCACCTCGCCGTCCGCCATCACCACGACCCGGTCCGCCGCTCCCGCGACGAACTCGACGTCGTGAGTGCTCACCAGCACCGTGCGACCGTCGTCGGCGAGCTCGCGCAGCACCGCCGCGAGCCGTGCCTTGGCGCCGTAGTCCAGCCCTCGGGTCGGCTCGTCCAGGAGCACGACGCGGGGGGACGCCACGAGCTGGACGGCGAGCACCAGCGCCAGCCGCTGCCCCTCGGAGAGGTCTCGCGGGTGGGCGGCGGCCTCGACGCCAGGGCTGATCCGTACGAGCAGGGCCGCCGTACTCCCGGTGGGCGCCGCACCCTCGGAGTCGGCCTGCGCGCACTCGGCGGCGACGGACTCCAGGTACAGCAGGTCTGCGGGGGTCTGAGGCACGAGCCCCACCAGCGTCCGGGCGGCCGCGGGCGGCTGGTTCGCCGGGTCGCGGCCGTCGACGTCGACGCTGCCGCGCTGCCGTCGTCCGGCCCCTGCCAGCGCCCACAGCAGCGACGACTTGCCGCACCCGTTGCGCCCCATCAACGCCGTGACCTCGCCTGCGGCCAGGGTGAGGTCGACCTCCCGGACGGCCACCGTCGTGCCGTA
>JBBSNO010000208.1:0-4876 GCA_038232615.1 Actinomycetales bacterium | reverse complement strand
TCCGGACGCCTTGCGCACGGCCCTCGGCGCCGTCGCCGACCGGCACGACGCGCTGCGCACCCGGCGCATCGGCGCCGGCCTCAGCGTGGTAGCAGACGCTCACCCCGTCGTGGAGGTCGCGGCGGGATCCTGGTCCGCGGCCGCTCAGGCGACACAGGCGGGGCTGGATGTCGAGCGCGGGCCGACCGTGCGGGCGGTCGTCAAGGGCCCACAGCTCCTGCTCGTCGTGCACCACCTGTGCGTCGACTGGGTCTCGTGGCCGATCCTGCTCGACGACCTCGAGCGGGCGTACGAAGCCCGCCGGCAGGGCCGGCCGCCGCGGTTCCCTCCCCGGACGACGTCGTACGCACGGTGGGCGCACCTGTTGCAGGAACGTGGGGGGCACAGCATCCCCTGGCGCGACGACGGGCTGCCGCTCGGCACCTGGGCCGAGGACGACGTGCTCACGACCCGGCTCGACGTCGACGTCAGCGCTGCGCTGCTGCGCGACGTGGGCTCGGCCTACCGAGCCACTGCGCACGAGGTGCTGCTCGCCGCCCTGGGGCGAGCAATCGGCGGTGGTGCCGTGGCAGTGGAGCGGCACGGGCGCGACCAGGTCGACGACGTCGACCTCAGCCGCACGGTGGGCTGGTTCACCACGATCCAGTCCGTGCTCCTCCCCTCGCACGAGGAGCCGGGCCGCCAGCTGCTCGCGACCCGGCACGCGGTGCGGGAGCCGGAGGCGCCCGCTCCCCGCGCCACGGTGAGCTTCAACTACCTCGGACACCGAGACACCGCCGGCGCCGGCTCGGGCCGGTGGCGGGTCGTCGACGGCGAGCAGGGCGAGTCGATCGGGCCGACGAACCGGCGGGCGTACGGCCTCGACGTCGTGGCCGGGGTGCGGGACGGCCGGCTGAACGTCGAGTGGCACCGGTCCCCTGCGGCTCTTCCGCGGGAATGGGTCGTGCAGGCAGCCGAGGCGTTCGCACGCGAGGTCGGTCACCTCGTCAACGCCTGCCAGACGGGCGGGGGCGCGCTGCCAGCTGACTTCCCGCTCTCCGGCCTGGATGAGGCGGGTCTTCTAGCCCTGGCGCCGGATCCCGCCGCTATCGATGACCTCGTCCCACTCACCGCCGCTCAGCAGGGCATGCTGTTCCACACGTTGATCGACCCGGATGCCTACCTCGAGCAGCACGTGTGGTTCCTGCCCGATGACGTCGACGCCGAAGCTCTCACGACTGCCTGGCGGCGGGTCGCGGTCCGCCATCCCGTCCTGCGCGCGCGGGTCGCCTGGCAGGACGTGCCACACCCCCTGCTCGTCGTGGAGCGGCACGCTGTGCTACCGGTGACCCGCCTCGAGGCCGACCGGCTCGACGAGGCGCTCGCGGCCGATCAGGCCCGCGGACTGGACCTGGAGCGGGCGCCGCTCGCGCGGGTGCTGGTCGTCCAGGCCGAGGGCCGTTCCGCGATGGTGTGGACGCACCACCACCTTCTCCTCGACGGGTGGAGCGTCGGCCTGCTGCTGGACGAACTGGGCCAGGAGTACGACGCGCTGGTCTCCTGCCGGCCATCCCCGCACCCTCCTGCCCGACGGCCGTTCCGCGACTTCGTGGCTTGGCAACGGGCGCAGCGCACTCGGGACGACGAGCACCGGGTCTGGTGGCAGGCGCACCTCGCCGGCATCACGAGCCCCACCCCACTTGGTGTGGACGGGACCGGGACGACGGAGGGGACGCTCGCCTCGGTATCCTGGAGCGCGGACGACGACACCTGGGTGAAGCTGACCGAAGCGATGGCGTGTGGCCAGTTCACCTTCGCCACCGCCGCGCAGGCGGCCTGGGCGCTCGTGCTGGCCCGCGCGAGCGGTGACCAGGACATCGTCTTCGGGGCCGCTGCGTCAGGACGGCCGGCAGAGCTGGTCGGTGTGGAGCACATGGTGGGGTTGTTCCTCAACCTGCTCGCCATACGGATCCACGTGGACCCCCACGCGACGGTCGCCGGCCTGGTCGCGGCTGTCCAGCAGCAGGCCAACGCGCTGCGCGACCACGAGCACACGCCGCTGGTGGACGTCCGACGTTGGAGCGACGTGGCGGAGAGCGCGCCACTGTTCGAGTCAGTCCTGGTCGTGGAGACGCTCCGCCCCATCGAGACCGGGCGGCTGGCCCTGGCCCCCGGGCCGGTGCTCGAGCGCAGCGGCTACCCGCTGACGGTCCGGGTGTCCCCTGGGCCACAGATGACGGTCACCGTCACCTACGACGGCCGGCGAATCGGCGCGAGCGCCGCCGCTGGGCTGGCTCGCTCCTTCCACCTGGCACTCAGGGCTGTCGGCGAGGGCGCCGCCGAGGTCGTCGACGTCGACCTCACCCACCCGCATGACGCGGCCCTCGTCGCCGGCTGGGGCGACGGCGGACCGGCGCTGCCAGCGGATGCTCCGGTCGGCGTCCGCATCACCCAGGCCCTCGCTCGGCAACCCGACATCGAGGTGCTGGTCGCCGGGCATGACCGGCTCACGGCCCGGGACCTGCTCGACGAGGCAGCGCGAGTCGCCGGTGGGCTGCGCCACGCAGGGGTCGCGCCCGGTGACCTCGTCGCGATCGCCCTGCCCCGCGACAGCCATCTGGTCCCCGCCCTGCTCGGCACCTGGCTCGCCGGTGCCGCCTACCTGCCCTTCGACCCGGCGTGGCCTGTGGCCCGGATCGCTGCCGTCGTCGACGTCGCGCGTCCCCGCCTCGCCCTGGTCACGACCGCCACCGCGCGGAACCTGCCGGCTCAGCTGCGCCGCCTCGACCTCCCCGAGGCACTTGCCGCGGCCCCCCTCTCTCCAGAGGGCCACCCGGGCGGCCCCGACGACCTCGCGTACGTGCTGTTCACCTCGGGTTCGACCGGGCAGCCGAAGGGCGTCGAGGTGACCCACCGCAGCCTCGCCGCCTTCCTGGCGGCGATGGTTGAGCACGAACCCGGGCTGGCTGCCGGCGAGCGGGCGCTCGCAGTCACCACAATCGCCTTCGACATCGCCGCCCTGGAGCTGTTCGGACCACTGCTCACCGGCGGCACCGTCGTACTCGCGGACGAGGACGCGGCGCGCGACCCGCAGCGCCTCGTCGAGCTGGCGCTGGCAGAGCAGGTGACGTTCGTACAGGCCACACCGACGACCTGGTGGACGCTGCTCGACGTGGACTGGTTGGCCCTGCGTCCGCGGGCGGTGTGCGGCGGCGAAACCCTCACGGCCAAGCTGGCAGACGCCTTGCGACCACGGGTCGACGAGCTGTGGAATGCGTACGGGCCGACCGAGACGACGGTCTGGTCCACCGTGCACTGCCTCGACGCCGTGGGACGCGACCGGGTGCCGGTCGGCCGTCCGATCCCGGGCACCCAGGCGGAGGTCCGGGACGCGGTGGGTCGCCTGTTGCCGCCCGGGGTCCCTGGCGAGCTGTACCTCGGCGGCGCGGGCGTGGCCCGCGGTTACCGGGGCCGCCCCGACCTCACAGCCGACCGGTTCAGCGTCGATGCGGACGGGCAGCGGTGGTACCGCACCGGGGACCGGGCCCGGTGGCTGGACGCGGATCTGCTCGAGCATCTCGGTCGCGATGACGAGCAGGTGAAGGTGCGCGGCTTCCGCGTCGAGCTCGGCGACGTCGAGGCCGCCCTGCTGCACGCGCCGGGTGTTGGCCGGTCGGTCGCCGCAGTGCGTGGTGCGGGGGCGCACGCGACCCTCGCCGGGTACGTGGTCCCCCTCGACCCCGACCAGCCGCCGTCACCGGACGCCGTGCGGACCGCCGCCGCCGAGCGGCTGCCGTCGTACCTCGTCCCGGACACGGTCACGGTGCTCGACGCGTTGCCGCTGACCGCGAACGGCAAGCTGGACCGCGGGGCCTTGCCCGACCCCGCGCCCGCCGCAGCCACCGCGTCCCGGGTCGCCCCCCGCACGTCCCTGGAGGAGCTACTCGTAGAGGTCTGGCAGGAAGTGCTGGGCGCGTCCGACGTCGGCGTCACGGACAGCTTCTTCAACCTCGGTGGGCACTCGCTGCTCGCGGTTGCCGTCACGTCGCGGCTGCGCGCTGCCCTGGGCCGAGCGGTCACCGTCCGCACCGTGTTCGACCACCCGACGATCGCCCAGCTCGCCACCGCGCTGACCGACGCCGACGAGGCGCATGCCGAGCAGCCGCTGGTCCCGGTCCCGCGCGACGGTCCCCTGCCGCTCACGGCCGGGCAGCGTCGACTCTGGTTCCTTCACCAGCTGGCCCCGCAGTCCAGCGCCTACGTCCTGTCGCTCACGGTGCGGCTGCGCGGGCGCATCGACCTCGACGCCCTGTCCGATGCGGTCGCCGCACTGGTCGCCCGGCACGAGCCCCTGCGCACCACCTTCCACGAGGCGGACGGTGAGCCGGTACAGATCGTGCACGAGAGCGGCGACACCGCCGACACGCAGCCGCTGCTGAAAATCGAGGAGGTCGCCTCCGCCGAGGAGGCGCTCGACCTGGCCGGGCGGATCGCGGTCGCGCCGTTCACCCTGTCCAACGGGACCTTCCGAGCCGTGCTCCTTCGAGTCGGCACCGACGAGGGGGTTCTCGTGCTCGCGCTGCACCACCTGTGCGGGGACGGTTGGTCGCTCGATGTCCTCACCCGGGACCTGGCCGCCCTCTACGCGGGTGAGCGGCTCCCCGCACTGCCCGTGCAGGCAGCCGATGTCGCCGCGCGCGAGTCCGCACCGGCCGCCGTCGCTTACACAGAGAGAAACCTCAACTGGTGGCAGGCGCAGTTGCCGGAGCGGATTACGCCGGTGGAGCTCCCGGCTGACCGGCCACGGCTGCGCGACGTCAGTCGGGCGGGCGCCACGATCAGCCGTCGGCTCCCCGCAGAGACCGGTCGTGTTGTCGCCGCCCTCGCCGTGCGGCTC
>JBBSNO010000207.1:0-4884 GCA_038232615.1 Actinomycetales bacterium | reverse complement strand
GCTGGCCGACATACGAGTCCTCGACCGCCACCTCGCCGACTTGGTGCTCGCGCCCGAGCTGCACGAGCGGCTCGCCGACCTGGCGGCCGAGGTGCCGCAGTGGCCCCTGCTGGACGCCGCCGGCGTGCCGAGGCGTCGCCGGCTGCTGCTGTACGGACCTCCCGGCTGCGGCAAGACGAGCGTCGCGGCGGCTCTCGCGGGCGACCTCGGGCGCCCGCTAGTGACGGTCCGGACCGAAAGCGTCGTGTCCTCGTTCCTGGGTGAGACCGCGAGCAACCTGCGCCGCATCTTTGACTTCGCCGACGGCGTGCCGTGCGTTGTCCTGTTCGACGAGTTCGACTCGCTCGGCAAGGCCCGTGACGACCCGAGCGACCACGGCGAGCTCAGGCGGGTCGTGAACGCCGTGTTGCAACTCGTCGACCGCTACGACGGTCCTTCGCTCCTGGTGGCGTCGACGAACCACGAGAAGGTCCTCGACGCGGCGCTATGGAGACGCTTCGACGAGGTCCTCGCGGTCGGACTGCCGACGGTCGAGCAGATCGAGTCGCTCCTGTCGCGCATACTGATGGGCCGCCTCGACCCGGAGGTCCACCTGCCCGCGGCGGCGGCAGAGCTCCTGAGCCTCCCGCACGCCGCTGCGGAGCGCGCAGCGCATGAGGCGCTGCGGCAAGCTGTGCGCTCAGGAAGGTCCCTTGCGGACGCGCACGACATGCGCTGGGCCCTATCGGTGGTCCTGGGCAGACGCTGGACCTGATCACCCGCGGCGGTTCGGAAGCCGCATAACGTCGCGGTAGGAGACACTCTGGCCGTGCCAGATCCGCTGCCGCTCCCGCCGCCCGTGCCCGTGGAGTCGCGCCGGCGCCTAGGCGGACAGCGCGAACCCGTACCGGTCGATCGCCGGACGCACGGGCGCGAGCTGCAGAACAGCCTCGACGCAGCCGAGTCCATCGCCGGCGCAGCCAGCGACGAGGACGACGACGCGCCGATCGTGCTCAAGCTCGCAGGGAACACCCGTCTTGAGACCGGCCCCTTCCGCGGCCTGCACCTTGAAGCACTAGGGGAGACCCCGGACTGGACCTACTACGTGCTGACCGGTGCCGACGGCCGCCGGGCGCTGCGGGAGCTGCGGGAGCTGCTCGGCGACTACGCCTCGTCCGACACGCGGTGGGACCACCCCGCGTCTTGGGCAAAACTGCTGGACAACCTGCAAGGGGTGTCCTTGTACTCCCGACAGGACCGGGCCGACCCGGACCTCGTGCTCAACGCGCCCGGAACGCAGATCGTCGACGTCGTGCTCTGGCCCGCTGCTACCATCCGCGGCGCGAGCGCGCGCCTCGCTCAAGTGGAGGCCGCCGTCGCGCGTGAGACCGCGGACGGCGTACAGGTCCTGGCTAGTGACTCACGACCGGACACGCTGAGCACACGCGTGTCAGCGGACGCGGACCTGCTCGACCGGCTGCTGGACCTTGCCGTCGTGGAACGAGTCCGGCCGCCGCTCCGACCGCTCGTCACCCTCGGAGATGTAATCCGCGCGTCCGTCCCCGAGGACCTCCCGGCGGCGGACGGCACGACGATCGGGGTAGTGGACGACCTCGCGGTCACCGCGAACCCCCTCCTCGCAGACGTAGTAGCGGGACAGGAGCAGTTCCCGGCGGGCCACACGTTCTCCCCCCCAGGGCCGCATGGCACTCGGGTGAGCGGCGTCGCCGCCTACGGCACCCTGGACCCGCTGGTGCTGGGCGGCGGCCTCAGCGCCCCGTTCCCGGTCGCTGTCGCTCGGGTGCTCGACGTCGACGCCCTGGGCCGCGAGCAGATGGTCGGCCAGCCCCACGTCACGTTCGAACAGGCTGTCCGCTGGCTGGTCGCCGAGCACGGCGTCCGGGTCGTCAACTGCTCAATCAACTACCCGCACCCGGCCTTGCCCGGGCTGCCGGATCTCTTCACGGTCGCCGTCGACAGGGTGGCGCGCGAGCTCGGGCTCGTCATCGTCGTGTCCGCGGGCAACCGGGCCAGCCTGGACGGCGGGGAGCACTGGCTGAACGACTACCCCAGGTACCTGCACGCCCCAGAGGCCCGCCTCGCCGCGCCCGCCGACGCAGCCCTGGCCGTCACCGTCGGCGGCATCGCCCATCGGGACATCCCGTCGGGCACAGGCTCCGGAACAGGCAGAACCCACACCGCCGTCGCCCCCGCCCGCGGCCCGTCCCCGTTCACTCGATCCGGCCCGGCCCGAGGAATCGGCGTGTGGGGCACGAGCAAGCCGGAGTTCACGCACAACGCCGGGAACTGGGCCTGGGACCACAGCGGCGACCGGCTCATCGACAAGGACTGGGGCCTCGGCGTCGTGGTCACGGTTCCGCCCGTCACAGGGAGGTTCTTGGGCATCACCACGGGGACCAGCTTCGCCGCGCCGGCTGTCGCCCACGAGGTGGCCCGGATCGCCACGCGCTATCCCGAGGCGGGACCGAACCTCCTGCGCGCGTACCTGGCGCTGTCCGCCCGCCAGCCCAACGGACACCACCGTCCTGCCTCCCCTGACGAGGCGCTGTTCAGCGCGTTCGGCGTCCCCGACGCCAGCCGAGTCCTGGACAGCCGCGGGAACCGGGTCCTGCTGAGCTATGAGGGCACCATCGCCACCGGGTCGGCGCTCGTGCACAGGTTGCCGATCCCGCCGGCATTCGTCGGATCGGGAAGGCACCGCACCGTCAGGGTCGCTCTGTCGTTCGACCCGCCTGTACGGCGTGCACGCCGGGAGTACGTCGCAGGGCACATGGCGGTCTCCCTCGTCTACGGCCTGTCCCTCGACGAGGTGCGCGCACGGTACCGGCAACAGCCGACCGTGGCTGAGGCAGACGGCGACCCGACTCTGCGGCGACTTGACCTGCCAGACGTGGACCACCGCCCGGACATGGAACCGAAGGTCGGCCGCCTCCTGAGCAACACCCTGCAGCGGCGCGACTTCGACGGAGGGAACTGGCAGGAACGCCACCTAGACAGCTGCCTCGTCGTCACGCACGACCACACGAAGTCCACTCACACCCAAAGAAGGGAGTACCTCGAGCAGGACTACGCGCTGGCCGTCGAGCTGGCGGACGAAACGAGCGTCGAGCTCGACCTGCACGCAGCAGTTCGGGCTCGGCTCCGCGCCCGAGCACAGACTTGAAGTCACCCGCCGGCGACCGCTGTGCGCCACACAGGCCAAGTGCGGCGCTCGCGACGACGGGCCCCGCGTGTCGCCGCACGCACCTTGAGGGCGGCGAGCCGCCTGACGATGCGCCGCCCGGCGGCGTCCGTAAACCGCGCGGCGTCCTGTCTCAGCTGCGCCGGGGCCGGCTGCCGTTCGCAGGGAGGACGAGGGGTAGCGGGCCGCCTCGCCTCTGTCTGACGGCGGCCGTGCGCTGGACTCAACGGCCGGTCACGCGACAGTTGCCGCACCCGAGCCTGACACGACCGCCACTCGCGGCAGATGAGGGCGTCCTTGCCGGTGCTGCCCTTTCGGAACGTGGGGACGCAAGCACACGACACTGAACAGGCCGCGGCCTTCGCCGGTGTCCCGGGTGCCTGCAGGAGCCGCCCGGTTTCCGCACGGTCCGCGACCGAGGAGCGACACGTGACCGACCCCCGACACGTCGATGTGGTCGTCGTGGGCGCGGGGATCGCCGGCCTCAGCGCTGCTCGCAGACTCCTGGCGGCGGGCTGCGCCGTCGTCATGCACGAGGCTCGGGACCGCGTCGGCGGTCGGCTCCTGAGCGTCCGCGGCGACACCGGTGTCGTCGACCTCGGCGCGACGTGGGTTCTGGCCGAACGAGCCGCAAGTCCAGGCGCTCGCGGAGCAGCTCGGCGTCGGCACGTTCGAGCAGTCGCTGGCCGGCGACGCGATGTCCGAGGCCGACGGTCGCGGGCCGCAGCGCAGCAGCGGCAACCCGCTCGACGTCCGCTCCGGCTGGTTCACCCAGGGCGCGCAGGCGCTGTGCCAGCGCGCCGCCGAACAACTTCCGGCCGGCACGCTGCACCAGGCCGATCCGGTGACGGCCGCGCACGTCCGGGACGACCGCGTTCTCGTCCAGGGCGCCGGCGGAGCGGTCTCTGCCAACCACGTCGTGCTCGCCGTCCCGGCCCTCGCCGTGGAGGACATCGTTTTCGCGCCTGAGCTTCCGGCGCCTGTGCGCATCGTCGCGGCGAACACCGCCGTGTGGCCGGGTGCCATTACCAAGGCCGTCGCCGTCTACGACGGCGCCTTCTGCCGCGACGATGGTCTGGCAGGCGCCGCCGTCAGCCACCTCAGCCCGTTCCGCGAGCTGCACGACCACAGCGGCCCGGGTGCCGGCCCGGCCGCGATCTTCGGCTTCGCCGGCAGCGACCTGTTCGCCGACGCCACCATTCCGCAGGTCGCTGCTGCCTTCGTCGAGCAGCTCACCCGCCTGTTCGGACCCCAGGCCGCGGGCCCTCGGTAGGTCCATGTCGCCGACTGGAGCCGGGAGCGCTGGACCAGCCCGACGAGCCCGTCGGCGCGCGCGTTCACCACCACGTACTCGCACCCGCAGCTGCAGGAGCCGGTGCTCGGGCGGCTGCACTGGGCGTCCAACGAAACCGCCCCCGCCTATGCCGGCCACATCGAGGGAGCCATCCGCGCCGGCACCCTCGCCGCAGACACCATCGTTCGGCTCCTCGATGCAGCCCCGGATCCGGCGCCGGACGCGGCGGACCCCCTGACCCCGCAACGATGGGCAGAAGCGCGACATGCGGCATGAGCGGACGTCGCTGACAGCGCAGAGTGGCACCCAAAAGCATCTTCACGCTTCGCTGCCGAAGTTGTCGGGCAGCGTGATGGAGCCGTCCTCGCGCATCGAGAAGCCGGGGTTCCAGGCGACCTCCCAGACGTGG
>JBBSNO010000206.1:0-4933 GCA_038232615.1 Actinomycetales bacterium | reverse complement strand
TTCACCGCACCCATCCGCTCCATCTCCTCCGCGGAGTAGGTCCGCCCCAGGAAGAAGATCTCCCGGGCCTTCTTCTGACCCACCATCCGCGCCAGGTACGCCGAGCCGTACCCGCCGTCGAACGAGCCGACGTCCGCGTCGGTCTGCTTGAAGCGGGCGTGCTCGCGACTGGCGATCGTCAGGTCGCAGACCACGTGCAGGCTGTGGCCCCCACCGGCGGCCCACCCCGGGACGACGGCCACGACGACCTTGGGCATCGTGCGGATCAGTCGCTGCACCTCGAGGATGTGCAGCCGCCCGCCGGCGGCCTTCACGCGCGCGGCGTCGACCGTGTCCGCGGTCTCGCCGTCCGCGTACTGGTACCCGGAGCGTCCGCGGATCCGCTGGTCCCCACCGGAGCAGAAGGCCCATCCCCCGTCGCGCGCCGACGGGCCGTTGCCGGTGAGCAGCACCGTGCCGACGTCAGGGGTCATCCGCGCGTGGTCGAGCACCCGGTAGAGCTCGTCGACCGTGTGTGGACGGAAGGCGTTGCGGACCTCCGGCCGGTCGAAGGCGATGCGCACGGTCCCGCCGGCGGGACCGTCGGCGACGCAGCGGTGGTAGGTGACATCGGTGAGGTCGAAACCCCCCACCTCCTGCCACGCAGCAGGGTCGAAGGTCTCGGACACGCGCGCAGGGCTCACGTCCGCGAGGATAGGCCGGTGCCCGAGCTCATCACCAACGGCGACACCAGCTACCTCGTCGTCGGCGTCGCGCTGCTCCTGGGTGCGGTGGCCGCCCGCGTCTTCCGCGAGCGCGCTCTGTCGACGCCGATCGTGGTGGTGCTCGTGGGCGCCGCGGCCGGCATCCCGCTGCGGGAGTCGAACCCGGTGTCGCCCGTCCTGAACACCGAGGCCGCAGAGCGCCTGACCGAGGCGTGCGTCATCGTCGCCCTGATGGGCGTGGGGCTCGCCATCAACCGGCCCCTGTCCTGGCGCGGTTGGTGCACCACGCGCCGCCTGCTGCTGCTTGCGATGCCCCTGTCCATCGGCGGCGTCGCCCTGCTGGGCTGGGGCCTGATGGGGCTGGCCCCCGCCGGCGCCCTGCTGCTGGGCGCGGCGCTGGCGCCCACCGACCCGGTGCTCGCCTCCGACGTCCAGGTCGCCGGCCCGACGACCGCGGGCGTGGACGCCGAGGGCGACGAGCAGGGCGACGACGAGGTGGTCGCCGAGGACGACGAGGTCCGCTTCGCGCTGACGAGCGAAGCGGGGCTCAACGACGGCCTGGCGTTCCCGTTCGTCTACGCCGCGATCTTCCTCGCCAGCCTCGGGGGCGTGTCCGAGTGGGGTGCGGGCTGGGTCGCGTGGGAGCTGGTCGGCAAGGTGGTGCTGGGGGCCGCCATCGGCTGGGTCGCGGGAAAGGGCCTGTCCCGCATGGCCTTCAACTCCCGTTCGGCGTCGCTGCGCCTCGCCGAGGGGGGTGAACCACTGATCGCCCTCGCGGTGACCTTCGCCGTCTACGGGGGGACGGAGGTGGTAGGCGGCTACGGGTTCATCGCCGTCTTCGTGTGCGCCCTTGCGCTGCGCTCCACCGAGCGGGGGCACGCGTTCCATGCCGAGGCGCACCGCTTCATGGAGCAGCTCGAGCACGTCCTGACGCTCGTGGTGCTGCTCCTGCTCGGTGCGGCGGTCACCTCGGGTCTGCTGGCGGACCTGACCTGGCAGGGCGCACTGGTCGGGGCGTTGCTGGTCTTCGTCGTCCGTCCCGCGTCGGCGTGGCTCAGCCTGCTCGGCGCGTCTGGCCTCGACTGGCGCGCGCGCGCGATCACGTCGTTCTTCGGCGTCCGGGGGATCGGAGCCCTCTACTACGTGGCCTACGCCGTCAGCGAGACGGGCTTCGACGACTCCCGGCTGATCTGGTCGACGGTGACGTTCACCGTGGTGCTCTCGGTGCTGGTGCACGGCATCTCCGCCACTCCCGGGATGCGGTGGCTGGAGCGGCACCGGACGCAGTCCGCAGGGGGCGTCGTGAGACCTGACCCGTGATCGGGCACCAGTGAGTCTGCCCTCGATGGAGGACCTGCTCACCGGTGCCCACGTCGTGACCCTGCCGATGCGCCTGCGGTTCCGCGGGACCAGCCTGCGCGAGGTGGTGCTGCTGCGCGGTCCTGCCGGCTGGGGGGAGTTCGGCGCCTTTCCGGAGTACGACGACGACGAGGCCGCCTGGTGGCTCGCCTCGGGCATCGAGGCCGCATGGCTGGGCTGGCCGGAACCGTTGCGGCACAGCGTCGTCGTCAACGCCACGGTCCCGGCGGTGCCCCCGGACGAGGTCGGGGGCGTGCTGGCCCGGTTCCCGGGGTGCGCAACGGCGAAGGTCAAGGTTGCCGAGCCGGGCCAGACGACCGCGGACGACGTCGCGCGCGTCGGGCGGGTGCGGGCCCTGCTCGGGCCCTCGGCCCGGGTGCGGGTGGACGCCAACGGCGCATGGGACGTCGACACCGCCCTCGACGCGCTGACGGCGCTGACGCGCCACGGCCTCGACTACGCCGAGCAGCCGTGCGCCAGCCTGGAGGAGCTGCGCCGCCTGCGGCTCGCGCTGGCGGCCCGCGGTGTCGACGTCCGCCTGGCCGCCGACGAGAGCATCCGCAAGGCCGACGACCCCTTCCGCGTCGCGGCCGCGGGCTGCGTCGATCTCGCGGTCGTCAAGGTGGCACCGCTGGGTGGCGTGCGCCGGACGCTGGCCGTCGCGGATCGGCTCCGCGCGGAGCACGGGCTGCCCGTCGTGGTCTCCAGCGCCCTGGACTCCGGCATCGGCATCACCGCTGGGCTCGCCGCCGCGGCCGCGCTCGATGATGAGCCCGCGGCCTGCGGCCTGGCCACCACGGGCCTGCTCGTCCGCGACGTGCTCGACCCGCCCCTGGTGCCGCACGGTGGTCGGCTGCCCGTCGGCGCCCGTGAGCCCTCGGCTGCGGCGCTCGCCGAGCTCGCCGCGCCTGCGGCGCGCCGGGACTGGTGGCTCGACCGGCTCGCCCGCTGCCACGCCGTCCTGGAGTGCCGTGCAGGATCGGCGCCGTGACGGGTGCAGCGGGAGCCAACCCGTCGACCGCGGTGGCGCGCGCGCTCGTGGCGGCGCTGCCGGGCCTCGGCGTCGGGCACGTCGTGCTCTGTCCGGGGTCGCGCTCGGCACCGCTGGCGTACGCGCTGGCCGCGGCCGAGCGTGCGGAACTGGTGCGGCTGCACGTTCGCCACGACGAGAGGTCCGCCGGGTTCACGGCTCTGGGTATCGGGCGCGCCGGGGGTCTCGCGGCGGTGGTGACCACCTCGGGCACCGCAGTCGCCAACCTGCACCCCGCCGTCCTGGAAGCGCACCACGGCGGCGTGCCGCTGCTCGTGCTGACCGCCGACCGTCCGCACGCGATGCGCGGCACCTGGGCCAACCAGACCAGCGACCTGCAGGCGGGTCTGTTCAGGCCCGCGACACGGTTCGCTGCCGACCTCGCGACGAGAGGCGGGGGGTGGGCCGCCACGCTCGAGCGTGCGGTGCGCGCCGCCCGGGGGCAGCGGTACGGCCCCCGCCCGGGGCCTGTCCACCTCGACCTCGCGTTCGACGACCCCCTCGCCCCGGACGACGACGCGCCGCCCTCCACCTGGGCGGTCCCGCCGAGTGTCCCTGCGCGGGGCGACTCGCCGGCAAGTCCTGCCGGGCAGGGACACTCGACGGTCGAGAGGGGACCTCGCACGGTCGTCGTTGCGGGGGACGGTGCCACCTGGCAGGCGCGCTGGCTCGCCGAGGCGGGTGGCTGGCCGTTGCTCGCCGAGCCGACGTCCGGTGCGCGCAGCGGGCCCAACGCGGTCGCCGCCTACCGGCTGCTGCTCGACCACCCAGCGCTCGGCGGCGCGGTCGAGCGGGTCGTCGTCCTGGGGCGTCCCACCTTGTCACGGTCGGTGACCTCGCTGCTCGCGCGCGCCGAAGTCGAGCTGGTCGTCGTCTCCCAGCACACGGGAGAGCCTGGGCCGGCCGCGGCGTCGCGTCGCGTGCTGGGGGACCTCGTCCCGGCGTGGCTCGAGCACGCGCCGAAGGGCTGGTACCGCGAGCCCGTGGACCCCTGGCTCGCGGCCTGGCAGCACGCCGGAACCGTTGCGGCGCAGGCCGTCGACACCGTTCTCGACTCCGAGGGCCATCTCACCGGGCCGCTGCTCGCGCGCGAGCTGTGGGATTGTCTGGGCGAGGAGGAGCGTCTCGTGGTCGCGGCGTCCAACGCGATCCGCGACCTCGACCTGGCGGGGCATCCCTGGCCGGACGACGACCCGGGCGCCGGCCGGGACGGCCGTGGGGTGCTCGCCGACCGCGTCCTGGCCAACCGCGGGCTCTCCGGCATCGACGGGACGCTCTCGACTGCCGTGGGGGTGGCGGTGGCCTCACGCGCACGGACACGAGTGCTCGTGGGGGACCTCGCCTTCCTGCACGACCTCGGCGGCCTCGTCGTGCCTGCTGCCGAACGTGACCTCGACCTGCAGGTGGTGGTCCTCGACGACGACGGCGGAGGCATCTTCGGCCTGCTGGAGCACGGGGAGCCGCAGCGCGCCATGTCGTTCGAGCGCGTCTTCGGCACGCCGCACGGCGCTGACGTCGCCGCGCTCGCGCGCAGTCTCGGCCTGCCTGTGACGCGGGCGGACGACGTCGCCGGCCTGCGCGCCGTGTTCGCCGACCCCGCACCGGGACTGTCCGTCGTCCACGTACCGGTCGGCCGCACGCGTCTGCGTGCCCTGCACGCGCGGGTGCGGACGGCGGTCGAGGAGGCGGTCCAGCAAGCGATGGCGGACGGCGACCGGCCGACTTAGCCTGGCGGGGTGCGTCGACGACGGCGGGTGAGGGACCGCGTGCGTGGGTGGCTGCTCCGCGGCCGACCAGCCCCCCCGGACCCCTTCGCGGCACTGCACGTCCAGATGCGGCT
>JBBSNO010000205.1:0-4985 GCA_038232615.1 Actinomycetales bacterium | reverse complement strand
CGGCGCCTACGGGTACTGCGCGTCGTCCACCGTCTCGTACGGCCCCACCGACGCCAACGACTGCGCCGATCTGGTGTGCCGGTCCTTCCTCCAGCACGTCCTCGCCGGGTGCTCGACGGGACGGGCGTTGCTGCAGGCCCGGCAGGACTACGTGTTCACCGAGGCGACCCTCTCGCCGTTCGACCTGAAGACGCTGGCCCAGTTCTCCCTCTTCGGCGACCCCTCCATCCACCCGGTCGCGCGATCGGCGGTCGCGGCGCCCGTCGGCGCCGAGGCGGCGGCTCCCGTACAGAAGGGTCGTGGGCACGCCGTGGCCCGCAAGGACCCGACGTCAGGGATCGCCGCCCGCAGGCGCCGTCTGCGGGCCAACGGCTTGGCTCTGGAGGCGCCACGACGCGGGCGGCCCTGTCGGCACGCGACCTCGACCCCCGCGAGCGCGACGGGCTCGCCGCCGAGCTGGCCGTGGCGGCCCCGGGTCGCTCGTCCCGGGAGGCTTTGGTGCGCAGCTTCGACGTCGTCGCTGCGCCGGAGGCCCGGCCCGGACCGGTCGAGCGGTTCCACCTGCTGCTCGATCGCCGTCCCACCGGGATGCACGCGGTCCTCGCTCGCTCGGAGTCCGGCACCGTGCAACAGCTCACCGCGTTGCGGGAGCGGTGATGTCGGAGCAGGTCGAGATCGCCGGACGGCTCTCGCGCGGCACCGTCGCGGCGAGCTCGAAGAGCGAGCACAGCGCACTCGTCGTGGCTGCCGACGACGGACGCGTCCTGGTGGTCCGCCGACGCGGCGCGCCCGCCTTCGGCGACGACGAGACGTCGTCCGGCTCCGACCTCGCGTCCCTGGAGGGTCGCCGCGTCCGGCTGCCTCATCCCGCCCCCGTCGTGACGATCCGGGACCTCATACCCCCGGTGATCAAGGACTCCGTGTGGTGATCGTGACGCAGCGCGGTGCTGGCGCCCGTCGGGACGCGACCGGGCAGCGCCCCTCAAGGTCCGCCGCCGGACTGTCGAAGCAGGAGAACGAGGCCGGATCCGCAACCGCGGGCCGGCCGGGCGTTCGATATCGGGAGCTGCCTCGTGGATGGACCGGAGTGGATGTTCACAGCCGCGGTCGTCGTCCCGCTGGCCGTGGCCCTGGTCACGCTCGGGATCCTGCTCCGACGCCGCGACGTCGAACGCGAGCGACTCTCGTCCCTCGACCCGCTCACCCAACTGCCGAACCGCCACGCCCTCAGCGTGCGCGCCGAGAAGGTGCTGGCTCGCATCGGCGCCCTCGACGGCGACGGCAGCCGAGGCCCAGTGCTGCTGCTCGTCGACCTCGACGGCTTCAAGGACATCAACGACATCCTCGGGCACGTCGCCGGTGACGCCGTCCTCGTGCAGGTCGCCGCCCAGCTCGACGCCGCCTCCGGCCCCGACGCCATGGTGGCGAGGCTGGGTGGCGACGAGTTCGCCGTCCTGCTGCCCGGACCACTGACCACGGCGCAGGCGACCCTCGCGGCCAAGACGATCCTGGCCGGCCTCGGCGCCGGGGACTTCCGGGCGCACGAGGTCGCCCTCGACGTCCGGGCCAGCATCGGCATCGCGCTGGCACCCGTGCACGGCCGCACCCTCGCCGAGCTGCTGAAGCACGCCGACGTCGCGATGTACGAGTCCAAGCGGACGCGCAGCGGCGTCTCCGTCTACGCGGACGAGCTCGACCCGCATGCGACCGACCGCCTCGGCACGCTCGCCCTGCTGAGAGGCGCGATGGACGCCGGGCAGCTGCACCTGCGCTACCAGCCCGTCGTCCGCGCCGCCGACTCCCAGCTCCTGGGGTTCGAGGCGCTGGTGCGCTGGCAGCACCCGGGCCGCGGCCTGATGCTGCCCGCCGAGTTCGTCCCGTTGGCTGAACGCACCAGCCTGATCCACCCGTTGACCCGGTGGGTGCTCCTGACCGCCGTCCGGCAGGCCGCGACCTGGCGCGACGAGGGTCTCGACGTGACCATGGCCGTCAACATCAGCCCGGTCACCCTCGAGCACGGCCTGCTCGGCATCGTCGAGGAGGCCCTCGCCCGCAGCCGCTGGCCGGCCGACCGTCTCGTCCTCGAGGTCACCGAGTCGGCGATCACGGAGAACCCCGACGTCGCCAAGTCGGTGGTGACCGCGCTGCGAGCGCGCGGGGTCCAGGTGTCCGTCGACGACTTCGGCGCCGGCTTCACCAGCCTCGGCCTGCTCAACGGCTTGCCCGTGCACCAGCTCAAGATCGACCGTCAGTTCATCGACGGCCTCGGCGAGCGAGGGCACGACGCGGTGGTGTCGTCCATCATCGAGCTCGGTCACCGGCTCGGCCTCGTGGTCGTCGCCGAGGGGGTGGAGACCGACGTCGCAGCCGAGCAGCTGCGCGGGCTCGGCTGCGACGAGCTCCAGGGCTTCCTGTTCTCACCGCCGATGCCGACCGAGGACGTTCACGCCTGGGTTGCTGCGCACCGCTCGGTGCCGTTCCCGGCCCCTCGTCGGGACACCGCGGACGACGGCGCGCCCGTCTGATCCCGGACGCCTAGATCCGACCAGACGGCCGGGGACTCACTCGCGCCAGACCAGCACCAGCGCGCGGTCGTCGTTCTCGCCGGCCCGGGTCCCGTCGACGATGCGGTCGGCACCGCCTCTGAAGCCGCCGCTCCCCAGCAGCCGCTCCGCCTCGCCCATCAACCGGTCGATGCCGAGGGTGAGGTCGCGCCCCGGGGTCTCGACCAGCCCGTCGGTGTAGAGCAGCAGGGCGTCACCCCGTTGCAGACGGCCGGTGTGGGCGGGGTAGGCGACCGACTCGACGATGCCCAGGGCCGGACCGTGCTCGGCACTGACCACCTCCCAGCGACCGGAGCCCGCGTGGAAGTGCGCCGCCGGAGGGTGGCCGGCGCTGGCGAGCCGGAAGGAACCCGTCGTCAGGTCGATGCCGAGGTGGACCGCTGTCGCGAAACCCTCCTCCCACCGCTGGCGCAGCAGGTAGGCGTTCGCCGACGGGAGGAAGTCGGCCAGGCTCGAGGCCCCGAGCAGACCTCCGAAGGCTCCGGAGAGCAACAGCGCACGGGTCCCCGCCGCCTGGCCTTTGCCGGAGACGTCGACGAGCACCATCTCCAGCAGCCGGCCGTCGGTGGAGCGCGAGGAGACGAGGAAGTCGCCGGAGAACGAGTCCCCGTACGCCGACCGCAGCGTCGTCTCGACCTGCCACTGCTCCGGCAGTGCGGGGATGCTCCCCTGGGCCCGGAGCCGGTCCCGCAGGTCGACGAGCATCAACTCCCCCAGCGTGCCCTGGACCCCGAGCCGCTCACGGCTTCGGGCGAACTGCATCACCATCAGGGCGGTTGCGAGGACGACGACGAAGACACCCGGTCGCCGGTCGTCCTGACGAATGGCGACGACGTACGCGACGGAGGCGGCCACGACCAGGTAGAGCATCGCCAGCGCGCGCACCCGCAGGAAGAACCCGCCCAGCATGATCACGAGGGTCACCGCTGCGAGCGGGGCCCACCGCGATCCGAGCAGGACGGCGGCACCGGACCACACCAGCGTCAGGGCCACGAACAGCAGCAGGAGGAACGCCTGCGAGGGCAGCAGCCGACGTCGCAGCGACGAGCCGAGACGCCGCCAGGTCCGGAACACCCCGAGCCCGCGCACACCCCGGGCACGGTCCACGTCGGCAACCTACCGTCGCCGTCCGGCAGCCCATGCACGGAACGACACGATCGGTCGGGTCAAGTTCCGGCAAAGGAAATGCGCTGGGCCGCATCCGTCCCGGGTGGAAGGCTGCGCCCATGACCGCCCAGCGCAGCGCACCCCATGTCGTCCGCCTCGGGCAGGAGCGGCGCGACGAGTGGCTGTCCGTCGACGCCTGGGCCTGGTCGGCCGACCCCGAGCGCGACGACCTCGAGGCGACGACCCTCGGCTTCGAGTGGGACCGGGCGTTCGGTGCCCAGCTGGACGGTCAGGTCGCGGGGATCTACTCCGTCTACACACTGCGCATGCCCGTCCCCGGCGGTGACGAACCCGGTGGTGCTCGACCCGGGGCGGACGTGCCCACGGCCGGGCTGACCGGTGTCGGCGTCCACCCGCAGTACCGGCGCCGGGGCGTCCTGACGGCCATGATGAGCCACCACCTGAGCAGCGTGCACGAGGCGGGTGTCGAGCCGGTCTCGGCGCTGTGGGCGGCCGAGCCCGGGATCTACGGTCGCTTCGGCTACGGGATGGCCAGCCGCGGGCAGCGGTTCACGCTGCGGCGCGGCGCGGCCATGGTGGACGCGCCCGGCGCCGCCGAGCTGTCCGTGCGCATCGAGAGGGCGAACGGCGACACGCACGCCGAGGTGGTCGCCACCTGTCACGAGACGGCACGCCGAGGCAGACCCGGCATGGTCTCGCGCGACTCCGCCGGCCTGCGGCAGCGGATGCTCGCCGACCCCAAGGAATGGCGCGAGGGCGGCGAGCCGCTCAAGCTCATGCTCGTCGACGACGAGGTCGGACACGTGCGCGGCTACGCGCTGTTCCGGCGCAAGGAGCACTGGGAGCCCACCGGGCCGGACGGCACCGCGCACGTCCGCGAGGCCGTTGCGCTCGACGCCGCCTCGTCCAGGGTGTTGTGGGGTCGCCTGGCCGATCTGGACCTGATGGGCCGTGTCGAGACCGGCAACCGGCCCCTGGACGACCCCCTCGTGCACCAGCTGGTCGACGTTCGCGCCGCCGGTAGCCGCGTCGCCGACGGGATCTGGGTGCGGCTCGTGGACGTCGGCGCTGCGCTGGCCGCGCGCACCTACGCCTCGGACGTCGACGTCGTCCTGGACGTCGCCGACAGCACCTGCGCGTGGAACGCGCGGCGCTGGCGGCTGTCGGGCGGACCGGACGGCGCCACGTGCGAGCCGACGACTGACACCGCCGACCTGGCCATGGACGTCAGGGCCCTTGGGTCGGCGTACCTGGGCGGCGAGACCCTGCGCGCGCTCGCCGGTGCCGGGCTCG
>JBBSNO010000204.1:0-4999 GCA_038232615.1 Actinomycetales bacterium | reverse complement strand
AGCTGGGCATCACGGTCTGCTCCCTCGGGCTGGGGGCGGTCGGTGAGCCGGCGGTCGCCGACCTGCTGGAACCCGTCTTCGAGGCGGCTGCCGTGCCCGAGGTCCTCGTCCACCCGGCTGCCTTCGCCGTCGCCCTCACCGTCGTGGTCTCCCTGCACTGGGGCCGCGAGCTCGACACCTGCCCCCTGCCGGGCCAGGAGAGCCTCGCCCGCAAGCTCGTCGACGCGGGCGCCGACATCGTCGTCGGTGCGCACGCCCACGTTCTCCTCGGCGGTGGCTACCTCGACGGTGCCTACGTCGACTACGGGCTGGGGAACTTCGTGTTCAACACCAAGGGCGGTGATGCGGCCCGCACCGGCGTGCTGTCGCTGACCGTCCGCGGGCGCAGTGTGACGGACAGCCGGTGGGATCCCGCGCTGATTCGCGACGGGGCGCCCTACCCGCTCACCGGAATGGACGCAGAACGAGCTCGCAGGGACAAGGACCGCCGCCGCGGCTGCACGGGGCTGTCACCGGCACCCTGACTTCTCTGCCGGTTCGCCTTGCGGGAGAGTCTTCTCATGCCGACCTACCTGCAGGGTCATGCCGAGAGCGTGCTGCGCTCGCACCGCTGGCGGACCGCCGCGAACTCCGCCGCCTACCTGCTCCCCGACCTCGCCGACGGCATGGACCTGCTCGACGTGGGCTGCGGTCCGGGGACCATCACGAACGACCTCGGCGTCGCGGTCGGTCCGACCGGGTCGGTCCTCGGCGTGGACAGCGCGCCGGCGGTGGTCGAGATCGCCCGGGCCGGGAGTACGGCGGCGAACGTCCGCTTCGCTGTGCAGGACCTCGGCGGGCTGGACCTCGAGACCGGCGCGTACGACGTCGTGCACGCCCATCAGGTGCTGCAGCACCTGCCTGACCCGGTCGCGGCGCTGCGTGAGATGGCGCGGGTCACCCGGCCCGGCGGCCTCGTGGCCGTGCGCGACGCCGACTACGCCGCCATGACCTGGTATCCGCTCAGCGAGGGGCTCGGCGCCTGGCTGGAGACCTACCGCGGGGCGGCCCGCTCGCTCGGGGCCGAACCGGACGCCGGGCGCCGCCTGCTGGCCTGGGCGCACGAGGCCGGCCTTCGCGAGGTCGCGCCGTCCGCGAGCCTCTGGTGCTTCGCCACGCCGCAGGACCGGGCCTGGTGGGGCGGGATGCAGGCCGACCGGATCGTCGACTCGGACGTCGCCCGGCACGCCCTCGCGGCAGGGCTGGCCGACCAGGACGGCCTGGCCGCCATGGCCGCCGCCTGGCGGACCTGGGCCGCGAGCGAGGACGGCTGGTTCGCGGTGGTGCACGGCGAGATCCTCTGCCGTGTCGGGACTGCGGACTCGTAGGCGATCAGCCAGAGGCGCCACCGAACAGCGTCGGGAGCGGAACGGTCACCACCAGAGCCCGGGCGGCCTCCGGCGTGACGGCCTGACCTACCGCCACGACGCGGTCGCCCTGCACCGTCACGTCGTTGAGCGTTTGCTGTCCCCGGCCGTTCGCCGGCTCGGGCAGGTCGACCGCCTGCCAGGAGGCACCGTCGACCGACGTCCACAGCCGAGCATCCCGGTCACCGTCGCGCGTGGAGGCACCCGTCGCCACAAGCCCTTGCGGGGTCTGGAACAGTCCTGAGGTGTAGTCGGAGGCTCCGGCGGTCTGCGGCAACTCGACCGGTGCTGACCAGTTGATCCCGTCCGGGCTCGTCCAGGCGAGGGGCACGTCGAGGGCCCCGCGCCGAGCGGAGCCCACTGCCGCCCAACCTCGAGGCGTGGCCACGACATCGCCCATGGCGGCGTTCGCGAATGCTGCTGGACGAGGAAGAATGGTGAGGGCCCAGGTCACTCCGTCCGGCGACGACCACGCTGCGGGCGCCCGCGGCTCGCCCACGGCAGGCGTGGCCAGTCCGACTGCGACCAGCCCGGTCGGCCCGAAAGCGACGTCGTACATGAGCCGGTCCAGACCGCTGCCACCGATGAGGTCGTCGGCGAACAGCACCTGGCCGTCCCCCAGCGTGCGCTCACTGCCCTTCACCCGCGGACCCGCTGACCGGCTGCCGACCAGGGAGTCCCCGCCACGGCTCGTGACGACGAAGGCGCCCGATTCGGCGCGTCCCTCGTCGCGGCCGCCCACCCAGGCGGTGCGCTCCCCCTGGTTCGCGACCGCAGACAGATCACGACCGCTGAAGGCGGAATCACCTTCCAGCAGGTCGGAGTTGCGATAAGTCGAGAACGTCGTGCCGTCGACGGACCGGAGTGCGAGAGCGCCGTACTCCTGCTCCAGTTCACGCGCGCCGGCGAAGAACAGCTGGGCGCCGTCGGCGGAAGCGGCCACGGCGGAAAAGTACTGATCGCCACTTCCGCCGGCCCGCAGCCCGGGCTCGAGCGCGAAGGACGCGCCGTCGGTCGAACGCCACACCGCCCCGTCCCCGGTCGACGCTCCGACCGCGACGAGACCGGCTGACGTGCTGGTGAGGCCGAACACCGACCCAGCCGGTGCGGACAGCGCGCGCACCGACGGCAGCTCGACGCGGACCGGTGGGCCACCGTCACCGTCACGCCGCACGAGCAGCGGATCGCGGTCTCCCGTGCGTTCGTCGTAACCGACGGCCACGGTGGTATCACCGAGAACGGCGACCGAGGCCAGCGACTGAACACCTGGCCCGGTGAGCACCTCGGCGGCCCGGTTCGAGTCGTCCTTCCAGGTCGAGCCTTCGGCGACGAGAATGGTCGCGTCGGCCGCGTTCGACCCCACGGCGATCGCCCCGCTCGACGTGGTCACCACTGCAGCAGGAAAGTCCTCTCCCTTCCTGGCGAGGGCGGAGTCCTGAGCCCGTGTCCAGGTCCGACCATCCGCGGAGCGAAGGGCGATCGCGTCGTATCCCTCGTTCGAGAAGTCACCTCCCGAGCCCACCGCGACGAAACCCTCGGGCCCGGAAGCGACATCGCTCAGCCTGCTGATAGTCCCGGTACCACCGAGGTTGTCGGCCAGCCTGATCTTGGAAAAGCTCTTACCGCCGTCGGTCGACGACCACAGCGCCACCTCGCGGGTCGGCGGGTTGGCGAGGTCGTCGTTCTCACTGCCCGCCAGGACGACGACCTGGTCGCGGCTGGCCACCCCGGCGAAAGAACTTTCCCTGCCGGTCGGCGGCGCCGGGATTTCGAGCTCGACCGCACTGCGTCGCCGCCACTGGCGGCCGTCCGGGCTGTCCCAGAGGACGCCACTGATCGCATTCCCCTCGTCGGTGGTGTACCCCGCGGCCAGGAAACCGGCCGGGCCGGAACTGACCGACTGCACCGCGTCCCGGTTGCTGAAGACCATCGGGTCGGTGCTGCGGCGGACCCAGGAACGGCCGTCCGCACTGGTCCAGGTCACGACCCTTCCTGCCGCCCGCCCGAGAGCGATCGCCCCGGCGGGACCCGCGGCGAGGGTGTACGGAGCATCGTCTCCTGCAGACAGTCCCTGCTCGTCGACTGTCTCGGCCGGCTCCCACGTGAGCCCCCGGTCGGGTGAGCGCAGAAAGATCGCCTGGGTGCGCTGGCCGGCGCCGAGCGCACCGATCGCGACAAAGGCATCGCCGACCACACCGACACTGAGCGTGCCGTCCGCGCCGTCCGCACCGGGTTCCGGGGCAAGCGCCGGCAGGTCCACCGTGCGGACGCTCAGCCGATCGGCGGGGATCGCCCCGCCGTCGCCGCGGGGCTCGCCGCCCTCCCTTCGTTCCTGCGCGCCGCCTGCTCGCGGTGCATCGTCACGGCTGACGGCGAAGATGGCGGCCCCGCCGGCGACCAGCGCAGCCACGACGAGCGCCGTCCCGAGAAGGGGACGGGAGTGCCGCGATCGGGCCGGGGGATCGGGAGGCAACATGAACGCAACCTAGTGCGCGGCCGGCTGATGTCGAGGTGGCATCGGGTGCGCGCCGGGCCAGCGCAAAATTTCCTGTGCCATCAGCGTGGGGTCCGCACGGTCCGCCCCAGCTGCTGGCCCGGAAGCCCGGCGCGTGTCGGCCCCGAGGACGACGTGTGGCGGGCGCCGCCGGCCAGGTGAGCCGCCCCGGTCTGCCACCGGCCCGTCAGACCCCGCCTCGTCAGGCGACGTGCGCGTCGGCGGCCGACAGCGCCCGGTCGAGGATCGCCACGCCCTCGCGCGCCTGTTCGACCGAGACGGTGCAGGGCGGGACGACATGCAGCCGGTTGCCGGCGACGAAGGGCAGCAGGCCGTGCTCCTTGCAGGCCGCGGTCAGCTCGGCCATCGGGGCGTTCGCTGCGCCTGCGGCGCCGGCCGGTACGAGTGGCTCCCGGGTCGACCGGTCCCGGACCAGTTCCAGTGCCCAGAAGACCCCGGTGCCCCGGACCTCGCCGATGCTCGGATGCTTCTCGGCCAGCTCGGCCAGGCCGGGACCGAGGACGGTTTCGCCGATGTGCGCGGCGTTCTCCACGATCCGCTCCTCGCGCATGGCGGTGATCGTGGCGACCGCCGCCGCGCAGGCCAGCGGGTGCCCGGAGTAGGTGAGCCCCCCCGGATAGGGGCGATCGGCGAAGGTCTCCGCGATCCGCTCGTCGATGATCACACCGCCCAGCGGCACGTAGCCGGAGTTGACGCCCTTGGCGAAGGTGATCAGGTCGGGTACGACGTCGTCGTGGTCGACGGCGAACCACCGGCCCGTCCGCCCGAAGCCGGCCATGACCTCGTCGGCGATCAGGACGATGCCGTGGCGGTCGCACAGCGCGCGGACGCCCGGGAGGTACCCCTTCGGCGGCGGCATCACCCCGACCGAGCCAGGGATGCTCTCGAGGATAATCGCCGCGAGCGTCTGCGGGCCCTCCGACGCGATCACGGTCTCGAGGTGCTGCAGGGCGCGCGCGCACTCCTCCTCTGGCGTGGTGGCGTGGAACGCCGTGCGGTAGAGGAACGGCCCGAAGAAGTGGACGACGCCGGAGGTGCCGGTGTCGTTGGGCCAGCGCCGCGCGTCGCCGGTGAGGTT
>JBBSNO010000203.1:0-5008 GCA_038232615.1 Actinomycetales bacterium | reverse complement strand
CTCGACCGTCGCCACGGCGGCCGGGGCGGGGCTGCTGGTGCTCGGCGGCGTGCTGGTGGTCGCCGGGCGCGCGCGCCGGACCGGAGGCCGGCACTGCGCGGGTCTGCCACCGACCCCACCGGTCCCACCGGGTCCGCGGCCGGGATGGGTGCCCGCGCGGCCGGCCGGAGCCGGGGCGTGGGCGCAGGGTCGGGTCAGGGCTTCGCAGGGGCGCTGAGCCGGCGCTCGGAGAGCCCGTGCACCACGGCCGTCAGGAGGTACAGCGTAGCGATGCCGCCGTACAACAACCGCGAGTAGCCGTCGACGGGCACCACGAGGACGGCCACCAGCGCGGCGAGCACGAACGCGGCGTTGAACACGACGTCGTAGAAGGAGAAGACCCGGCCGCGGTAGGCGTCGTCCACCCAGGTCTGCACGATCGAGTCGACGCAGATCTTGGCGCCCTGGGCGGCGACGCCGAGCGCGAACGCCCCGCCGAGCAGCACGGGGATGGTGAGGAACACGACGAAGATGTACTCCGCGGCCGCGGCACCGAAGAAGCACGTCGTGATCCAGCCGGCGGGGCCCAGACGCCGGGCGGCGACCGGCGTGACCAGGGCGGCGACGGCGAAGCCGGCACCGGACGCCGCGAAGACCAGGGCGAGCAGCCTCAGGCCGCCGTCCACGTCTGCTGCGTCGTTGAAGTAGTTCCTGCAGAGCAGGATGGTGGCGATGGTCGAGATGCCGTAGGCGAACCGGTGGGCGCCGATGGCGGTGAGGGCGTGCAGGGCGTGCCGGCGCTCGCGCACGTGGCGCGCGCCGTCTGCCAGACCACGAACGACGTGCCGTGCGTGCTGGCCGGCAGCGGCGCGCGGCGCCTGCTGGTGTGCCTCCTCGTCCGGCCCGAGCAGGTCCGGGTGCATGCGGGAGGCCACGAGGGCCGAGAGCAGGTACCCCACCGCGGCGACCGCGAGCACCGTCGCGTCCGTCGCGTTGCCCGCGCCCAGCACATCCCGCAGGCCGTACCCGAGACCACCGCCGACGATCGCGGCGACCGTCCCGGCCGTCGGGCTCACGCTGTTGGCCATCACGAGCTGGTCGTCCGGGACCACATGCGGAAGGGAGGCGCCCAGGCCCGCGAGGAAGAAGCGGTTCACCGAGAGGCAGGCCAGCACCGCCACGTACAGCACCGGACCAACGGTGCCGGTGGCCACCAGCGCGGCGACCCCCAGCACCATCACGGCGCGCAGCAGGTTGGCGCGCAGCAGCACCTGCCGCCGCCGCCACCGGTCCAGGAGCACGCCCGCGAACGGACCGACCAGCGTGTACGGCAGCAGGGAGACCGCGAACGCCGCCGCCGCGGCCTCGGCGGTGGCCGCCCGCTCGGGCGAGAAGAAGATCAGGCTGGCCAGAGCCACCTGGAAGGCGCCGTCGCTGGCCTGGGAGACGAGCCGGGTGGCGAACAGCCGCCGGAAGTCCTGTCCCCGCAGGACCGTCCGCAGGTCCGAGACGTAGGACCCCGCGAGGTGGACCGGCGCGGTCACCGCCTCACCTGGCTCGTCTGCACACCCGCCAGCCTAGGAGCCCGGGCTTGCGCCACAACGTGAAGGATCCGGGCCTTGTCAGGCACCGGCTTCTTCACGTTGGTAGCCGGGACGTCATCGGACCCGGCTGGAGGGGGCGCACCGGCGCGGCTGGCCGTCCCACTCGCGTGACCGCAGCGCCCGCACGACCTGGGCCGCGGTGTCGCACGGGCTGCCGACCACGTGTCGCCAGCGGTACCGCAGGGTCAGGTCGTGCTCGCTGATGCCCACCTCGTTGTCCCTCCAGCAGTCCTGCAACCCCATGACGCCGTTCGACGCCATGCTGGTAGCGACGCTCGAGCGGCGACTCGACGCCGGCGGCCACGTCACGTCCACCACCCGTGGGGCCGGTGCGTCACGCCGAGCAGGTAGGCCGACGCCTGCGGGCCGAGCACCGCTCCCGCGCCCGCATCCAGCAGGGCGCCGTGCGCGCGCGTCATCCAGCCCGCCGGGCCCGTCACCGTGACGTAGACGCAGGGCCAGAGTCGCTGCCACCGCCTCGTCCGGACCTGCGAGCGCAGCCACGAGGGCGATCCTCCGCTGGCGAGCACCTGGGAGCGGCTGACGGCACGGCCCTGGCGCGCGGCATGGCGGGCGATGGCTCGGTCGTCGCGCGACATGGCGCCAGCATCGGCGAGGTGCCGGTATGCGCGGTAGCGATGACCAGGTGCCTGTGGACGACGTGACGGCGGTCGTGAGTGTGGGCGGGACGCCGCGCACACAACGCGACAGATCCGGGCCTTGTCAGGCACCGGATCCTTCACGCAGACATGGGCGAGGGCGCTCAGCGCTCGACGTCCCCGCGGATGAACTGCTCGACTTTCATGTGCGCCGTCTCGTCGTCGAACTGCTCCGGCGGCGACTTCATGAAGTACGAGGACGCCGACAGCAGGGGGCCACCCACCCCGCGGTCCATCGCGATCTTCGCGCAGCGCACGGCGTCGATGATCACGCCGGCGGAGTTCGGGGAGTCCCACACCTCGAGCTTGTACTCCAGGTTCAGCGGGACGTCGCCGAACGCACGGCCCTCGAGGCGGACGTACGCCCACTTGCGGTCGTCGAGCCACTGGACGTAGTCGCTCGGGCCGATGTGGACGTTCCGCTTGCCCATGTCGTGGTTGACGTTCGACGTCACGGCCTGGGTCTTGGAGATCTTCTTGGACTCGAGACGGTCCCGCTCCAGCATGTTCTTGAAGTCCATGTTGCCGCCGACGTTCAGCTGGTACGTGCGGTCCAGGATGACGCCGCGGTCCTCGAACAGCTTCGCCATCACGCGGTGGGTGATGGTGGCACCCACCTGGGACTTGATGTCGTCGCCGACGATCGGCACCCCGGCGGCGGTGAACTTGTCGGCCCACTCCTTGGTGCCGGCGATGAAGACCGGCAGCGCGTTGACGAAGCCGACGCGGGCGTCGATGGCGCACTGCGCGTAGAACTTGGCGGCGTCCTCGGAGCCCACCGGCAGGTAGCAGACGAGCACGTCGGCCTTGGCGGCCTTGAGCGCTGCTACGACGTCGACCGCCTCGGCGTCCGACTCCTCGATGGTCTCCCGGTAGTACTTGCCGAGCCCGTCGTGGGTGTGACCGCGCTGCACGGTCACGCCGAGCGGCGGGACGTCGGCGATCTTGATCGTGTTGTTCTCGCTGGCGCTGATCGCCTCGGAGAGGTCGAAGCCGACCTTCTTGGCGTCGACGTCGAACGCGGCGACGAACTCGACGTCGCCGATGTGGTAGTCGCCCAGCTGGGCGTGCATGAGGCCGGGCACGAAGCCGTCGGCCGGGGCGTCGGCGTAGTACTGCACTCCCTGCACCAGGGAGGCGGCGCAGTTGCCGACACCGACGATGGCCACGCGGACGGAACCCATCGGATTGCTCCTTCTGCTAGTTGGACGGCGAGCCCGTGGGCCCGCCGGTCGTCCCGGTGGCGCGCGGTGCGCCCCGTCGTTCGTGGTCGATCCTGCGTTCGTGCTCGATCAGGTCGTCCAGCCAGCGGATGTCCCGCTCCACGGACTCGAGTCCGTGCCGCTGCAGCTCGCTGGTGTAGTCGTCCAGCCGCTCGCGGGTGCGGGCGAAGGACTCGCGGACGCCGTCCAGGCGCTCGGTGAGCCGGCTGCGCCGCCCCTCCAGGATGCGCAGGCGGGTGTCGGCGTCCAGCCGGGCGAAGAACGCGAAGCGGACGTCGAAGTTCTCGTCCTCCCACGCCGCCGGCCCGCTCTCGCCGAGCAGCAGACCGAAGCGTTCCTTGCCCTCGGCCGTGAGCTGGTAGACGATCCGCGCCCGCCGGCCCGCCAGGGCGTGCGGGGGAGCGGCCTCGGAGTCCGACTGGCTCAGCCAGCCACGAGCCTCCAGGCCCCGCAGGCAGGGGTAGAGGCTGCCGTAGGAGAACGCCCGGAACGACCCGAGCATGGCGGCCAGCCGCTTGCGCAGCTCGTACCCGTGCATGGGGCTGTCGTGCAGCAGGCCGAGGACCGCGAGCGTGAGGACGTCGTTGCGCCGTGCCACGTCCCTCACCTCCGCCCTCGAAGATCGCTTCTCGACACATCTGCTCGATGTATCGAGCTGATACATCGTTGACTCTAGGTCGCCGCCCCGCTTTCCGGCAAGTCACCTCCACTGCACGGTGCCGCAACCTCGGGTCCGCAGAAGTGGCGGCCCCGGCAGCCAGAAGTGCGGACGTCAGGCACAGTGACCGGTGTGGACGACGAGGCGGACGGTGGACGCGTGACCGGGGAGGACTGGTCAGGACGCGACCTGTCGGCACTGCGGTGCAGCGGCGTCACCTTCACGGACGTCGACCTGAGCGAGACCACGTCGTCCGGCGCGTCGTTCGAGGGGTGCACCTTCGTCGGGTGCCGGTTCGGGGCGTCCCGGCACGAGGGCTCGGCGTTCACCTCGTGCACGTTCCGCGGGGCGTCGTTCTTCGGCGCCGAGCTCGTGGGGTGCAAGGTGATGGGCTCGGTGTTCACGCGGTGCGAGCTCGGGGCACTGCGCGTGCACGGCGGCAACTGGGCGTTCACGAGCCTGCGTGGGGCGGACCTGCGGGCGGTGCTGCTGGACGGCGTCCGCCTGGTCGAGGCCGACCTGGCGGAGGCGGACCTGAGCGGGGCGTCGGTCACCGGGTGCGACCTGGCGGCCGCCGACCTGCGGGGAACGGTGCTGGCCGGCGCCGACCTGCGCGGCAGCCGGCTGGACGCCGTCGACCCGACCGGACCACGCTGGGGAGGCGCCCGCGTCGAGCTGGCCCAGGCCATCGTGCTCGCCGAGGCCCTCGGCGTCGTGGTGGACGTCGGTCCCGCGGTCGACGACCCCGACTGACGGAGCGAGGTCCGCGGCTGCGCCCAGGCCATTCCCAGCAAGGCACCGCATACTGGGTCGCGCCGACCGGTCGTGCCGTCGCTGAGCGCCGACCCGGGACGACCGACCAGGGGCCGCCGCCGGCCCCGTCCG
>JBBSNO010000202.1:0-5013 GCA_038232615.1 Actinomycetales bacterium | reverse complement strand
CGATCAAGGAATCCTGCATCCGCGATCAAGGAATTCCGTGCTCGCGATCAAGGACTCCAGCGCGGCGTCAGGCGGGGCTGGGCTCCGGGTCGGGCGCACGCTCACCGGCGTCCGCTCCGATCCTCGGCTCGTCGCCGCGCCGCACCGCGGCGAGCAGCATCTGGGCGACGTCGAGCACCTGGACCTCCTCGCGCGCCTCGCCGGCGCCTTGGGCGGCGGTGAGCCCGTCCGAGATCATCACGCGGCAGAAGGGGCAGCCGATGGCGATGGTGTCGGCGCCGGTGGCCACGGCCTCGGCCGTCCGGTTGTTGGTGATGCGCGTGCCCAGCTTCTCCTCCATCCACATGCGGGCGCCGCCGGCGCCGCAGCAGAACGAGCGCTCCTTGCTGCGCTCCATCTCGCGCATCTCGACGCCGGGCAGCGAGGCGATCAGCTCGCGCGGCGGCGAGTACACGCCGTTGTGACGGCCCAGGTAGCAGGGGTCGTGGTAGGTCACTGTCGGCGCCGAGGCACCCGCCTTCGAGACCCCTAGGCCGCTGACGGGGGCATCGGGTGCCGCGACCGGAGTCAGCCTTCGGTCGCGCACGAGCCGGTTCAGCAGCTGGGTGTGGTGCACGACCTCGTACTGCCCGCCGAGCTGCGGGTACTCGTTCGAGATGGTGTTGAAGCAGTGCGCGCAGGTGACCACGATCTTGGTGGCCTTCATCTCGTTCAGCGTCTCGACGTTCGCCTGGGCCAGCATCTGGAACAGGAACTCGTTGCCGGCGCGGCGGGCCGGGTCGCCGGTGCACGACTCGCCGTCACCCAGGACGGCGAAGTCGACGCCTGCCGTGTGCAGCAGCTCCGCCACCGCCTGTGTCGTCTTCTTCGCCCGGTCCTCGAACGCGCCGGCGCAGCCGACCCAGAACAGGTACTCGACCTCGCCGAGGTCCGCTGGGTCGTCGGCGGCCCCGCCGCCTATCTGCTTGACGGGGAACGGCAGGTTCTTGGCCCACTCCAGTCGGGTGCGCGGCGACATCCCCCACGGGTTGGCGTTCTTCTCCAGGTTCTTGAACAGGCCGCCGAGCTCGCTGGGGAACGCCGACTCGACCAGGACCTGGTTGCGCCGCATGTCGACGATGTGGTCGACGTGCTCGATGTCCACGGGGCACTGCTCGACGCAGGCGCCGCACGTGGTGCAGGCCCACAGCACGTCGGCGTCGATCACCGCGCCGGGGCCGTGCGGGTCGTAGGCGCGCAGGACGTCGCCGTCGTAGCCGGTGTCTCCGACCAGAGGGCGGCCGACCTGCGCCTTCGCCACGTCGGTCAGCTCGTCGCGGGCGTCGTCCGCCGCGAGCAGCCACGGTGACTTGGCGGCGGCGTGGTCACGCAGCCCCATGATCAAGAGCTTGGGGGACAACGGCTTCTCGGTGTTCCAGGCCGGGCACTGGTCCTGGCAACGGCCGCACTCGGTGCAGGTCGAGAAGTCCAGCAGGCCCTTCCACGTGAAGTCCTCGACCTGGCCGACGCCCAGGGCGGCGTCCTCGTCGAGCTCTTCGACGTTCTCGAAGTCGATGGGCTTGCCGTCCACCGCGATCGGCTGCAGCTCGCCGAGGCTGATCCGTCCGTCGGCGTGGCGCTTGAACCAGATGTTGGGGAACGCCAGGAAGCGGTGCCAGGCGACACCCATCGTCGGCTGCAGGGCGATGGTGATGAACCATGCCATCGACACGAGGATCTTCACGGCCGCGACGACGATGATCGCGTTCTCCAGGGCCGCGAGCGACAGCCCCGAGAACGCCTCTCCGATGAAGAACGTCAGCGGGAAGTGCAGGGGGGTCGCGTACTCACCCTCCCCGGTCTGCCCCTCCAGGGCGTACTCCAGGCCCCGCAGGGTCAGCACGCAGAGCACGATCGCGAGGATCGTCAGCTCGACGTAGTAGCCCTTCCACATGCCAGAGCCGAAGAAGCGCGAGGACCTGCCGCGCTCACCGGGCGCGCTGCGCGGGTGCTGGCGCTGACGGATCACGATCAGCGTGCCGATGCCCACGAGCGAGAGCCACGCGATCAGCTCGCTCGCCCACTCCAACGGGACGAAGTGGCCCAGCAGGGGCAGCACGAACGCGGGCGCGAACAGCTGGCCGTACGCCGTGAGCAACGTGAAGAACAGCAGTCCGAACGAGACCATCACGAACCAGTGCATGACGGCGACGACGGGTAGCCGCGCCATCCGGGTGTGGCCGAGGAACTCCCGGAGCAGGGTCGCGGTGCGGACGCCGGGCTCGTCCGTGCGGCCGGGGGCGGGCTGGCCGACCTTCATCGTCCGCACGATCTGCGCGACCGTGCGGGCGAACAGGGCGATGCCGACGGCCGAGACGGCGAGACAGATGACGATGGCGGCGACCTGCATGACGCTCGTGCTCCCGTCGCTCGGCGGCCCGCGCCGGCAGGGCACGCGGTACGGACACGCTAGACGGCAACGGTGAACGGTGGTGGCGGCGGTAGCCGAGTCGGCGCTGATGGGTGCCCGCGGCGCCGGGCGTCGGCGAGTCGCCTCAGGCACCACCACGCCAGGCCGGGCGCCTGCTCGGCTGCGGGGTAGCCCGGCTGGACGTGGTCACGAGTTCCTTGATCGCCGGCGCGGAAGTCCTTGATCGTGGGCGGGGAGTTCCTTGATCGCCGATCGCGGCGGGACGTCGGGGATACGGGACGACAGCAGGGGGGCGGTGGTCGCCGCGAGCGGCACCAGGGTGTGCGATGGGGGCATGAGCACGCCAGCGCAGGTCGTCGTGGGCACCGGGCCGGTCAGCCCGGACGACGTCGTGGCGGTCGCCCGGCACGGCGCAGGGGTACGGCTCGGCGACGACGCCCTCGCGGAGATCGCCCGCAGCCGTGAGGTGATCGAGAGTCTGGCGGCGGACGACGAGGCGCACTACGGGGTCTCCACCGGGTTCGGCGCCCTCGCCACCCGGCACATCCCCGTCGAGATGCGCGCGCAGCTGCAGCGCAGCCTCGTCCGTTCCCACGCCGCCGGGTCCGGTGCCGAGGTCGAGCGCGAGGTCGTCCGTGCCCTGATGCTGCTGCGGCTCTCGACACTGGCCACCGGACGCACCGGCATCAGGGTCGGTACCGCACAGGCGTACGCCGAGGTCCTGGACGCCGGCATCACGCCGACCGTGCACGAGTTCGGCTCCCTCGGTTGCTCCGGTGACCTGGCGCCCCTGGCCCACGTCGCGCTGACGCTGATGGGCGAGGGTGAGGTGCGCGACGCGGCGGGACGACTCCGACCGGCGGCCGAGGTGCTGGCCGAGAACGGCCTCCAGCCCGTCCAGCTCGCCGAGAAGGAGGGCCTCGCCCTGATCAACGGCACCGACGGCATGCTCGGGATGCTCGTCCTGGCGTGGCACGACCTGGGGCGGCTCCTGCGGACGGCAGACGTTGCGGCGGCGATGAGTGTCGAGGGTCTGCTGGGCAGCGACGCCGTGTTTGCGCCGGACCTTCTGGCCCTGCGGCCGCACCCGGGCCAGGCGGCGTCCGCACGCAACCTGCGCCTGCTCCTCGACGGCAGCGCGATCATGGCGAGCCACCGTCACCCGCACGAGTGCACGCGCGTCCAGGACGCCTACTCCCTGCGCTGTGCCCCGCAGGTCCACGGTGCCGCCCGCGACACCCTCGACCATGCCGCCGTAGTGGCCGGGCGGGAGCTCGCGAGCGCGGTCGACAACCCGGTCGTGACCGTGGACGGCCGCGTCGAGTCGAACGGGAACTTCCACGGCGCGCCCGTGGGCTACGTGCTCGACTTCCTGGCCATCGTGGCGGCGGACGTCGCCGGCATGTCCGAGCGCCGCACCGACCGGTTCCTCGACGCGAACCGCAGCCACGGGCTGCCACCGTTCCTGGCCGACGACCCCGGAGTCGACTCCGGTCACATGATCGCCCAGTACACGGCGGCGGGGATCGTCAGCGAGATGAAGCGCCTGGCGGTGCCCGCGAGCGTGGACTCGATCCCGTCGTCCGCCATGCAGGAGGACCACGTGAGCATGGGCTGGCACGCGGCCCGCAAGCTGCGCCGGTCGGTGGACGGTTTGGCGCAGGTGGTGGCCATCGAGCTGCTGACCGCGGCGCGGGGCCTCGACCTGCGCGCCCCGCTCGCACCCGCACCCGCCACCGCGGCCGTCGTCGCCGCCGTCCGCGCAGCAGGTGCGGGCGGACCGGGCCCCGACCGCCACCTCGCGCCCGAGATCGAGGCCGTGACGGACGCCGTCCGCTCCGGCGCCCTGCTCACCGCCGCCGAGGCGGTCACGGGTCCGCTGGCCTGAGCCACGACGCGCACGACGACCGGTCAGCCCACGGAGACCAGCCTGACGCCGACGTAGGCCACGACGCAGATCGTCACCCAGGACAACAGGCCCAGGGCCAGGGCCCGCCCTCCGGTGCGCGCCAGACGGCGGAACCGGACCGCAGTGCCCAGCGCGAACAGCGCGGCGGCCAGCAGCAGGGTCGAGAGCTCTTCGGCGGACACCAGGACGCCCGCTGGCACGACGCCGGTGCTGCGCACCGCGACGGCCACCAGGAAGCCGACGACGAACAGCGGGACGAGCGGCGGCCGGGTGCCGCCGTCGGCGCCAGCGTCCCGGCGCCGCTCCCAGAGGCCGACCCCGGCCACCATCGGAGCGAGTAGCACCACCCGAGTGAGCTTGACCACGACGGCGGCGGCGAGGGCGCTGGGACCCGCGGCGCCCGCCGCCGCCACCGTCTGGGCGACGTCGTGGACACTCGCACCGGCCCAGGCGCCGAACGCCTGGTCCGACAGGCCGAGCGGGCCTTGGAGCGCGGGCAGGACGACGATGGCCAGGCTGCCGAAGACGGTGACGAGCGCGATCGCCGTCGCAGTGTCCTCCTTGCGGTTGCGCGTGACACCGTCCATCGCGGCCACCGCGGAGGCGCCGCAGATCGAGAACCCGGTGGCGTCGAGCAGCGACGGCACCGGGGAGAGGGCCAGGCGCCGCCCGTGCCACTGGGTGCCGCCGAGGG
>JBBSNO010000201.1:0-5014 GCA_038232615.1 Actinomycetales bacterium | reverse complement strand
TGAACGCCAGCCGGTCGCCGCGGGTGTGCAGCTGACGAGGCAGCCACCCGTCACGAGCGAGGATCGACCCCAGCACCGGGAAGCCGTTGAACGCCGTGTTGGCAGCCAGCAGGAGGATGAGCCCGGTCGCGGTCGTGACGACGAAGAACGCGAGCGGGAAGTGGTCGAAGATGCCCCGCGCCAGCTGACCGATGACGGGGGCCTGCTGGTAGTCCGGGCCGACGGGCACCCCGTCGCGCAGCAGGTGCTCGGCCGGCTTCTCGGCGAACCGGACCCCCATCAGGTTGGCCAGGGTGATGACACCCATCAGCATCGTCACGGAGATGGCGCCGAGCAGGACGAGCGTCCGCGCCGCGTTGGCGCTCTTGGGTGGCCGGAAGGCCGGGACCCCGTTGCTGATGGCCTCGACGCCGGTGAGCGCGGCGCACCCCGACGAGAAGGCGCGAAGGACGAGGAACCCGCCGGCGAGGCCGACCAGCCCTGCCTCGAGACCGGCCTCGGGGCGCAGCTCCAGCCCGGCGCTCTCGGCCGCGGGCAGGTCGCCGAAGAAGTACCGGGCGAAGCCCCAGGCGCCCATCCCGAGGATCGCGACCATGAACACGTACGTGGGGATCGCGAACGCGCCACCGGACTCGCGGACGCCGCGCAGGTTCACCGCGGCCAGGAACACGACCGCCAGCACCGCCGCCGTGGTCTGGTGGCCGCGCAGGACAGGCAGCGCCGAGGCGGCGTACTGGGCGGCGGAGGAGATCGACACCGCCACGGTGAGGACGTAGTCGACCAGCAGCGCGCTGCCCACCGACAGGCCGGCCGTCTTGCCCAGGTTCACCGCCGCGACCTCGTAGTCGCCGCCCCCGCTGGGGTACGCGTGTACGTTCTGGCGGTAGGACGCGACCACCACGAGCATCACGACCACGACGGCCAACCCGACCCACGGCGAGACGACGTAGGAGGTGACCCCGGCCATCGCCAGGGTCAGGAAGATCTCGTCAGGTGCGTACGCCACCGACGACAGCGCGTCGGAGGCGAAGACCGGCAGCGCGATCCGCTTGGGCAGCAACGTCTCCGACAGCCGGTCGGTGCGGACTGGCCGCCCGACGAGGAGCCGCTTGACGGCGTCGGAGAAGGTGAGCACGGGCGCCCATGCTAGGCACACCTCGCGAGGGTGTGTGCGCCGTGTAGCGTTCCGCGCGTCGGGCTGCCCCCTCACCGAAGAAGGTCGACCTCAGTGCACTTCGTGATCATGGGCTGTGGGCGCGTCGGCTCGTCGCTCGCGCACGGCCTCGAGGAGCACGGGCACACCGTGTCCGTCATCGACCAGAACCCGGACGCCTTCCGGCGCCTCGGCGCGGCGTTCGAGGGGACGACGATCACCGGCGTGGGCTTCGACCGCGACACGCTCATCGAGGCCGGCATCGAGGACGCCTACGCCTTCGCGGCCGTCAGCAGCGGCGACAACTCCAACATCCTCGCGGCCCGGGTGGCTCGGGAGACGTTCGGCGTCGAGAGCGTGGTGGCCCGCATCTACGACCCGGGCCGGGCCGAGGTCTACCAACGTCTCGGCATCCCCACCGTCGCGACCGTCCGCTGGACGTCGGACCAGATGCTGCGGCGCCTGCTCCCCCACGGCGCGGCACCCGAGTTCACCGACGTCAGCGGCGCCCTGCGCCTGGCCGAGGTGCAGGTGCACAAGGCGTGGGTCGGACGCCGGACGCAGGCCCTGGAGTCTGCCAGCGGCGCCCGTGTCGCCTACCTGACCCGGTTGGGCGAGGGGCTGCTGCCGGAGGCGGAGACCATCGTGCAGGAGGGTGACCTGGTCCACCTGCTCATGCGCGCCCAGGACGTTCCGCGGGTCGAGCACGTGCTCGCCGCACCGCCGGAGTCCGACAGTGCCAAGGAGGCCAGGTCGTGAAGGTCGTCATCGCGGGCGCCGGCAGCGTCGGTCGCTCGATCGCCCGTGAGCTGCTCGAGAACGGGCACCGGGTGCTGCTGGTCGACAAGAGCCCCGCGGCCATGAAGATGCGGTCGGTCCCCAAGGCCGAGTGGCTCCTGGCCGACGCGTGCGAGGTCACCTCCCTCGGGGAGGCGGGGCTCGAGGACTCCGACGTGGTCGTCGCAGCCACGGGTGACGACAAGGCGAACCTCGTGCTCTCGCTGCTCGCCAAGACCGAGTACGGGGTACCGCGCACCGTGGCCCGGGTGAACAACCCCAAGAACGAGTGGATGTTCGACGAGGCATGGGGCGTTGACGTCGCCGTGTCGACGCCGCGCCTGATGACGGCGCTCGTCGAGGAGGCCGTCTCGATCGGTGACCTCGTGCGCATCTTCACGTTCCAGCAGAGCCACGCCAACATGGTCGAGTTCACGCTCCCGGACGACTCGCCCCTGGCGGGGACGAGGGTGGGCTCGGTGGACTGGCCGCCCGACACGGTGCTCGTGGCGATCATCCGGGAGAACAGGCCGATCCCCCCGAGCCCGGACGACGCGATCGAGGTCCACGACGAGCTGCTCTTCATCACGGTCGGAGAGAACGAGGAGGCCCTCACGGCCCTGCTGGCGCCGGGTCACGTCACGCGCTGAGGCGCCGCGCGTTCAGGACGAGTGGGGCTCCTGGACGACCGGCGAGCGGTCCGCCTTCGTCAGCGAGACCGTGTCCGGGCGCCTGGCCACCGGGACCGCGCGCAGCACCAGCCAGGACAGGTACGCCGTCAGGCCGAACAGCGGCAGGCCCATGGCGAGGCGCGCGGCACCGAGAGCGCCGATCATCCCCGCCGCGTACAGCGGCAGCTGGACGGCGAGGCGGATGACGAACATCGCCGCCCACATCCAGGTCACCCTGCGGTACGCCTGCATCCGGCGCGGGTCGCGGCGCCACCCCAGGCCCTCGCCGGTCAGGGGCCCGATCAGCAGGCCGATCAGCGGCCAGGCTCCCGGGCTGGACCGCCACCGGGTGCCCGGCAACCGGATCGACGGGAACGAGATCGTCGACAGCGCGTACACCGACGCGTACCCAGCGTTGATCAGCAGCCCGGGCAGGTAGAAGTCGCGCGCCTCCCCTGTGCGGGAGGAGACGACGGCGCACAGGGCGACCCCCACCAGGCCCGACAGCGCCTGCGCCGGCGAGTTGCGGGTGACGAGCCGGGCCACGACGGCCAGCACGGCCGCTCCGACGGACACCACCAGCGACTGCTGCAGGTCGCGCGTCGCGGTGAACCACACCACGAACAGCAACCCGGGCAGCACCGCCTCGACCGCGCCACGGGGGCCGCCGAGCGCCTGCTGGACCGAGAACTCCTCGGTGGACGCCGCGGCCGCGAGCCCTCTGCGTCCGCGCGGCGACGACGTCTCCGCGCGCGCCTCCCGGCGGCTGACAGGCTGCTGTTCCGGCTCGCTCACGACTCCTCGTTCCTCGTCGCCGTGAGCATCGCCCTGCGCCCTCTGGTTCGCTCGCTCCGCTCCCTCACGACTCCTCGTTCCTCGTCGCCGTGAGCATCGCCCTGCGCCCTCTGGTTCGCTCGCTCACTCGACCGGGCCGGGGAGCAGGGCGTAGCGCGGGTTGTAGATGACCTTGCGCCCCTCGGTGCAGGCGACCAGCCCCTCGACACGGATCCACCGGCCCGCCTCGACGCCGCCGATCTCCCGTCGTCCCAGCCAGATCACCGACAGCGCACCGGTCCCGTCGCTGATCTCGGCCTCGAGGGCGGGGACGCCGGCACGCGGGCGCAGCGTGACGCTGCGAAGGTTGCCGGCCACGGTGACGCGACGACGCCCGGACAGCTCGCCGCAGGGGGTCCCGCCCATCCGGTGCGAGCGCTCCGAGTCCTGTGCCGCATGCAGGTCCTCCCGCGACGTGGTCATCCGTCGCAGGGCCGAGCGAAGGCGACCGGCGGCGGTCGTGGGGGCGTCCATAACACCAGGGTAGGTCGCGCCTGCGCCTGTTGTCCGCCGGGTCGACCAGCACGGTGGACGGCCGGACCGGCTCAGCGGCGCTCGGTGATCTCCGGACCCCGCTCGAACGGCTTCAGGGGGTCGCGCGCGCCCTCGACCGAGTCGTCGCCGGACGACTGGTCGCCCTGTGCCTGCGGCGAAGCTCCCGGTGCCTGCGGCGAGGCTCCCGGCGCCTGGGTCCCGGCGGGCAGCTTGAGTGCGAGCAGATCGCGCGGCGCCATCGCCTCGCTCCCGCGCACCACGACCGTGCCCCGGAAGACGTCCTCGAGCGCGGTGGCGGCGTCCTCGTCGAGGGCGGCGGGACCGGTGAAGACACCGCGCAGGAACCAGCGCGGGCCGTCGACGCCGACGAAGCGGCTCGCGCGGTGCCCGCTGCGACCGTCCGGCGTCCGGACTGGCAGTCGCGCCAGCACCTCGCGCCCGAAGACCCCCGGGACGTCGTCCGCCGTCCCACCCTGCTTGGTGATCTGCGTCGCGATGTCACCACGGATCTCGTCCCACAACCCGTCGCGTCGCGGTGCCGCGAACGCCTGCATCTGCACGCTCGACCCAGCGACCGTCACCGTCACCGCGATGACCCGCTTGGTCTTGTCCTCGACCTCCAGGCGCAGCTCCATGCCCTGGCGTGCCGGCAGCCGGATCGCGCCGAGGTCGACGCGCGACGCCTCGCCGTCGACCTCGGACTCGTCGTGCGGACCGTCGGCACGGCGGCGCTCCTCCAGCTCCGCGGCGTCGCCACGCCCCACGCGCGCGTCGCCCGGCGTCGCGTCCTGTTGGTCGTCCTGCCCGGCGGCACCGCTCTCGCCGTCGCCGTCCTCGACGTCGCTGCCCGAACCGGCGACACCCTCAGCGACGACGTCGCCCTGGGCGTCCGACGACGAGGTCGTCGACGCCGCCTCGTCGGTCGTGCCGCGCTTGCCACGCTGTCGCTGGAACCAGCTCACTGCCGATCTCCTCCTGCTCTCGTGTCCGTCGGCGGCGCGGTCGCCCCCGACGGCCCGAAGCCGCCGGTGGACCCGTGGCCACCACCTGCGCGGTCCGACCCTGGCAGCCGCTCCGCCTCGAC
>JBBSNO010000200.1:0-5015 GCA_038232615.1 Actinomycetales bacterium | reverse complement strand
GCCACCGCGCTCGGTGAACGGCGCGGCGTCGAGATCCTGGTCGGACAGACCCGCGGACGCAGCGATGACGTCGGCCATCCGGTCCAGCCACCACCTCTCGGTCTCGGTGTACGTCACTCCCGCTTGCTCCTGCTGGAGCAACCAGCCCGTGTAGCGCTCGCCCACCCGATGCGCGTACGGCACCAACTCGTCGTCCGCACCGAGACTGAATCGGAGCAGCGAGACGAGGTCCGTGAGTCGGGCACGGTCGTTGTGCGTGACGCGGCCGCCGACCTCGACCGCCTCGTAGGCGGCCCAGACGGTGTCGATGCTCCAGCTCTGCGGCGGCCGGGCGATCCGGTCGGCGAGCTCCTTGATCGACGCGAACGGCACCCGGCGTTCCTTCGCCTCGCCGAGCAGCTGGATCGCGGTGATCTCGGCGCGGTGCTCTTCGAGGTACTGCTGCCAGGAGTCGACGATGGACCGTGCCCGGTCCGGATCGACGATCCCGCGGGCGTCCAGCAGGACGTCCCTGGTGACCTCGTCGACGACCCGGTCATGGGTCTGGCGCAGCTCGAGGATGCGGGCGCGCAGCTCGGGGTTGCCGGCCAGCGGCTCGATCGCCTTCTCCACCAGGTCCGCGACCACCTCCTCTCGGGAGCGTTCCGGGGCCGCCGCCGCAGCGTGAGCCTGCCGGTCGGGGTCCACGGCGTCGACCAGCGAGCGGACGACGCCACGCAGGCCCGTGCCCGCGACGGTGTCGAGCTCGGCGCGCTCCTGCGGGGCGAGCTGCAGCTCGAGGGCAGACAGGCGTGAGCCGAGCGTCGCCGTCTCCGCCTCGGTGATGGTGAGGTTCGCGACCTTGTCGAGCAGCTTCGCCAGGGTGACACCCTTCTCGCGGTTGAGCGGCGGGTCGACGAAGTCGTGCTCGGTCACGCCGACGGCGTCGACGATGACGAACCTCGTCTTCGTCTCGGCGTCCGGCGTCACGGCCCGGAAGTCGGCCGACGGGATGGTGCGGGCCCCGCGGCCCTTCATCTGCTCGAAGTACGCCGCGGAACGCACGTCGCGCATGAAGAACACGCACTCCAGCGGCTTCACGTCGGTGCCCGTGGCAATCATGTCCACCGTCACGGCGACCCGCAGCGACGCGGACGTCCGGAACGCCTGCAGCTGCCCCTTGGGGTCCCGTGCCGCGTAGGTGATCTTTGCCGCGAAGTCGTTGCCCTTGCCGAACACCTCGCGCACTGTCGTGACCACCTGCTCGGCGTGCGCGTCGTCCTTGCAGAACACCAGGGTCTTCGGGACCGTCGTCCGCCCGGGGAAGATCTCGGGCAACCGGTCGCGGTAGGTCTCCAGGACGAGGCGGATCTGCGAGAGCGAGGTGACGGCGCGGTCGAGCTGGGACCCCGTGTACTCCAGGTCCTCGTCGAGTTCGGTGTACCGCTGCACGCGCGTGCGCCGGTCCACCCTCGGCACGACGGTTCCGGCCTCGATACGGCTGCCCTGCTCGGTGGTCTGCGTGCGGATCCGGTACATGTCGAAGTCGACGTTGACGCCGTCCGCCACCGACTGCGGGTAGGTGTACTCCGACACCAGGTTCTGCTGGGAGAACCCGAACGTCTGCTTGCCCGGCGTCCCGGTGAGCCCGACGACGTGAGCGTCGAAATACTCCAGCACCCCGCGCCAGACGCCGTAGATGGACCGGTGGGCCTCGTCGACGATGACGAGGTCGAACGTCTCCGGCGGAAGTGCGGCGCTGTACGTGACCTCGACCGGGCCGTCCGGGCGGTAGTCGTCGAGGTTCGGGTCGTCCGTCTGCGGCACGTCACGGCCGGTCAGCGCTCGGTGCACGCGCTGGATCGTGGAGACCACGACGTCGGAGCTGGCGAGCATGCCGGCCGGCGACAGCTTGTCCACCGCGTACAGCTCGGTGAAACGGCGCCCGTCGTCCGGCGTCCGGTAGTTGCCGAACTCGGCGAGGGTCTGGTCGGCGAGGTTGTTGCGGTCGACCAGGAAGAGGACCCGCTTGAACCCGCCGTGCTGGAGCAGGCGGTAGCACTGGGTCACGGCGGTGAACGTCTTGCCGGCTCCGGTCGCCATCTGCACCAGGGAGCGCGAGTACCGCTGCTCCGCCAGGGACCTCTCGATCCCGTGGACGGCCTCGATCTGCGCCGGCCGCAGCGGCGCCTCGTCGAGAGCGGGCAGCGCGCGGACCTTCGCCCGCCACGTCGACCGGTCCGGGTCCGTCTCTACCTCGCGCAGGGTGCGCGCCAGCGTCGACGGCTTCGGGAACGAGAAGAGGCTCCGGGCCCGCGGGTCGGGGTCGAAGCCGTTCGTCACGTGGGTCTCGCTGCCGGACGCCTCGAACACGAACGGCAGACGGCCCTCGACCGTCGTCGCCCGGGCGCGGTGGGACTCCGGCAGCCCGGTCGCGTACATCGCGGACAGCCACTCCACACCCGACAGCGTGGTGCCCTGCGGCTTGGCCTCGACCACCCCCACGACCCGCTTGTCGACGTACAGCAGGTAGTCGACGCGGCCGTGCCCAGGAGCCATCACCGCTTCCCGGACGGCGACACCCGGTCCGGCGAGCAGGTTCAGGTCCCTGCGGTCCTGCACCAGCCACCCGGCGTCGCGCAGCTGGCGGTCGATGAGCACGCGCGCCCGCTGCTCCGCCGCCAGTCGCCTGTCCTGGTCGCTCGTGTCCATGTCCCCCGTCCCCTGTCGCCGTCCCGGATCATAGGTGGCGGGAGCGGGCGCAACCGGCGGTAGAACAGAAACACTCGACAATCACTTGGCAGATGCGCAGATCAAGTGTAGAACGTCTACTAGAGGAACGACCGCGATCCGACCGACGAAGGAGCACGCGAGATGACCACCACCCCCGAGCGCACGGGCCCCGCCCCCAGCCCGACCGGTCCGGTGAGCACGATCGACTACAGCGAGCGGATCCCCAACAACGTCAACCTGGCCGGCGACCGGCGGCTGCAGCGTGCCCTGGAGGGCTGGCAGCCCAAGTTCCTGGAGTGGTGGAAGCAGCTCGGCCCGGCGCTGCCGACCCAGGACGTCTACCTGCGCACCGCCATCGCCGTCGGTCGCGACGGGTGGGCGCACTTCGACCACGTGCCGATGCAGGACTACCGCTGGGGCATCTTCCTCGCGGAGCGCAACGAGGACCGCACCATCGCGTTCGGCAAGCACAAGGGCGAGCCCGCGTGGCAGGAGGTGCCGGGCGAGTACCGCGCCGAGCTGCAGCGCCTGATCGTGGTCCAGGGCGACACCGAGCCGGCGTCGGTGGAGCAGCAGCGGGTCCTGGGGGAGACGGCGCCGAGCATCTACGACCTGCGCAACCTGTTCCAGGTCAACGTGGAGGAGGGTCGGCACCTGTGGGCGATGGTCTACCTGCTGCACGCCTACTTCGGCCGTGAGGGCCGCGAGGAGGCCGAGCAGCTGCTCAAGCGTAACTCGGGCGACCTCGACAGCCCACGCATCCTGGGGGCGTTCAACGAGGCGACCACGGACTGGCTGCAGTTCTTCATGTTCACGTACTTCACCGACCGTGACGGCAAGTACCAGCTGGGGACGTTGAAGGAGTCGGGCTTCGACCCGCTCGCCCGCACGTGCGAGTTCATGCTCAAGGAGGAGGCCCACCACATGTTCGTGGGCACCACCGGCGTCCAGCGCGTGGTCGAGCGCACGGCCGAGCTGATGACGGAGCACGGCACCGACGACGTCCTGCCGCACGGCGGCATCCCGCTGTCGGTCATCCAGAAGTACCTGAACTTCCAGTTCTCCGTCTCGATGGACCTCTTCGGTTCCGAGCAGTCGACCAACGCGGGCACCTACTACACCTCGGGCCTGAAGGGCCGCTGGCAGGAGAACCGGCGCAAGGACGACCACGTGCTGCTGGACGGCGAGCGGCAGATGAACGTGGTCGTCGACGGCGACGTCGTGGCACAGACAGTTCCGCTGCTGAACGCCCTGAACCTCGACCTGCGCGACGAGTACGTGGCGGACTGCGCGAACGGCGTCCGGCGCTGGAACCAGGCACTGGAGGACGCCGGCGTCGAGCAGCGGCTGTTCCTGCCACACGAGGGTTTCAACCGGCGCGTGGGCACCTACGTCGCGCACCACCTCAGCCCCCACGGCGAGGTCATCGACGATGCCGCCTGGGAGTCGGGCGCCGTGCAGTGGCTACCGAGCGACGAGGACCGCCAGGCCGTCGCCGACCTGATGGTGCCGCAGTACGAGCTGGGGAAGTTCGCCAGCTGGATCGCGCCGCCGCAGACGGGCATCAACGACCAGCCCGTCGAGTTCGACTACGTGCACCTGGCCGAGGAGGCACTTGCCTGATGGCTCTGACGTGGGTGCGCGAGGAGCGTCCCCGCTGGGACGACGACAAGCAGCGCGTCATCGGCGGCGCGCCTCCAGGGGCCCTGGACCTGGACCCGCCGGCGTCCGGGTCGAGCCTGCCGGGGGACTGGTGGGCGGTCACCGACCCGGGCGGTGACGTCGTCGGGTACGGCTGGCTGGACTCGACCTGGGGCGGCGACGCCGAGATCGTGCTCGCGGTGGCGCCCGACGCCCAGGGGCGTGGCGTCGGCAGTTTCGTGCTCGACCACCTGGAGGCCGAGGCGGCCCAGCGCGGGATGAACTACGTCTACAACACGGTCCGGACGACCCACCCCGACCGCGACCGGGTCCACGACTGGCTGGCGGTGCGCGGCTACCGCGGCAGCGACAGCGACGCGGCGCTGCGCAAGCGCGTCGAGGTCCAGGGTCACGCGGCGGCACGGGACGGCGGCCCGGCACGACAGGTCAGGCCGCCGGGCGCGGCCCACGGCGCCCGCCCGCCCGGCCAGGAGGAGAGCGGCGGCTACGTCGACGTCGACGAGCACCGCTACTGACCGCTCCCCCGCCCTGGCGTCCGCAGTGGTGGTGGCCCCGGCACCCACAACTGCGGACGCACGGTGTTGTGAACCACGGTGGTGCGGGTCGCAGGGACGGTCAGGTGCGCTGGCCGGCCTCGGCGT
>JBBSNO010000199.1:0-5018 GCA_038232615.1 Actinomycetales bacterium | reverse complement strand
GGCGCGCGACCGCGTGAGGTCCGCGGCGCCGGATCCCACCGAGGCAATCCGGTCGGCGTGGCTCAAGTGGGCCAGGGCCGTGGAGCACCAGAAGGCCCTGGCCGGGTCGACCCGAGAGTGGCTGGCCGAGCGGCCGTACCGGTACGAACGGACCGACAACTGCGCTGACAGCTACGACCCGTACGTCCGCATGGAGTGGCGCCTTCGCATCGACAAGCCGTACCCGGAGCGATGGAGCGTGCTCGTCGGTGACGCGGTGACGAATCTTCGTGCCGCCCTGGACCACGCGCTCTGGGCCGCGGTGTTCACCTACAGCGGCCCGCCGTCCAACCCCCACGCGGTCCAGTTCCCCATCGCGCCAACCCGGGACAAATTCGTCCAGCCGGCTCGCCGCCTGTCCGGAACGGTCTCCAGGCGGTCTGGCAGATCGTGGAGGCGGTCCAGCCGTTCCACGGCGGGCCCGCCGCGCACACCGCTCCGCTCGAAGTCCTGCGGTGGCTCTCGAACGTCGACAAGCACCGCGCCCTGCACATCGTCGGACGGGTCGCCGTGGACATGGGACCGGCCATCATCCGGTCCCCTGTGCCGCTCGACGTCGTCGACGAGTGGCGGCTCGACGGTCCTGCGACCGACGGCGCGGTCATCGCCCGGCTCACCGTCCGGCGCCCCGCCAGCTCGCCAAGAGATCGAGATCGTGCCGTCGTTCGGTCACCTCGTCACGATCCAGATCGCCGACGGTTCCCAGCCGGAGCTCCGGCCCCTGGCCAGCGCTATGGACGTTACGCAACAGCGGACCTTCGAGGTCCTGGTCGGCATCTCCGAGAACATCGGCGCGCGGCCCCCGACCGACCTCCACCTCGGGGAGGAGCACGACTCCATCCACCCCGAACAGGGAGGCGACGTCCTCCACTTCACCGACTTCGACGGCCGCACCCACGTCCGCCCCCTGAGGGCGGATCCCGGCGGCTGACCCGGCGAGGCCGAGCGCCTCCGTCCTCATGCCTGCTTGCTCGCCGGGGTCGCGGGCAGCCTGCGGGCACGGACCCGGGCCGTCTCAGTCCGCTCGGGTTGCGTTGATGAGGATTGCGGTGAGATCGGTAAGGTCGTGCAGGACCGTGGTGCCGTGCCGCTGCGGGATCTTCGCGCGCCTCATCCGGCTTGCCCATTGCCGCTCGGTGACCACGACATCGCCGTGCACCGCAGCGATCGGCAGGCCGACGAGGTCGAGCAGGTCATTGGGTTCCCACTTCTGCTGGCCCTGGGCGTGCTTGTCCCGGTACAGGTCCACCACGACCGTGCAGGTCGGCAGCGACCGCACGAACTCGACCAGCCCGTCGGCCAGGAGCGACTCCACGAACGCGTTCGGGTCCAGACCCGCCCGGACCAGGGCCTCGGTCAGCGGGTCGAGCAGGTCCCCGAGCTCGTAGGCGTGCAGGGCCTGGTCGAGCCGGGTCTTCTTGACCATGCCGGTCTCCGTGAGCTTCGCGGCGAGGACGTCCTGACCTTCGGCGAACTGCCGGTCCTGCGTCATCTGGGCGATGATCGCCTGGTAGCCCGACGACTGCTGCAGCGGCGGTGGCGCGCCGAGCAGCAGGGCGTACTCCATGGCTTCCTGCATGACGGCTTCCGCCTGGGCGCGCCGGCCTGGGGAAAGGACCGCGCCTTCGGGCAGGCGCAGCCACCCGGCGGTGGTAATCCCGCCGCCGACGGCGTGCTCGATCCCGCGGCCGAACACTCGCGCGGTCCGGGGTCGGGCGGGGACGCCGAACCGGGCGTGCAACGCCGCGTCGATCTCCGCCGGGACCAGGATCCGAGCCGGCGCAATAGCGTGGAACCGCGACAGCCCGGCCATCGTCATGGCGAGATCGCGGCGGGAGTCGAACCGTCCGCGCTTGGACGTCTCGATGTACCGGCTCATGTCCAACGGGAACGACACCGTGCCCGCTTCCACGCACGCCCGCGCCGCCGTGAGAACGTCCCCGTACCGGTCGCCCCGCGGGTCGCTCTTGGCGGCCCAAGCCAGGTCGATCCACTTGTTCTGGTCTAGGTAGACCCGCAGCACTACCCGCACCCCACCTGGTGCCCGCCAGCACGCGCCCTGCGGCGGCGGCAGGGGCGAGCCACGGGGTCAGGCACCGGCACAAGTCGTTGTACCGCAGCAGTCCCTGCCGCCGGTGGATGCCGCACCGTGCCCGTGACGCCGGCGCCGGGCCGGGGCAGGATGCGCGGATGCCTCTGGACCGCGGACTGTTCGACCGCCTCGACGTGCCGGGGCCGTGGCGGGCGAGCTGGAAGCAGGCAACCGCCTGCTGCCCCGCCGATTCGACGACGACGTCCTCGCGCGCGACATCGACGTGGTCGTGTCCTGGGTCAAGCCGCGAGTGCGCCGCGGCCAGCTCGGCGGCCGTGAGGACGTCGTGCTTGCCCGGAAGGGCTGGCGCGGCCTGCGTCCGCTCAGCGTGCTGTCACTGACCGACCGCGTGGCCTACCGGGCGCTGGTGTCCCTGATGGCCGAATCGCTGCCCGAGCAGGTCCGGTCCCGCGGGTCTAACGACGACTTCCGCAGGGCGCCGCTGGACGTCGACGGCACCCAGTACGTGCTCCAGGCCGACGTCGCGTCGTTCTTCCAGTTCGTCGACCACGAGACGCTCGGCGACGAGCTCCTCGCGCAGACAGGAGAGGAGCCGGCGGTAGACGCCCTGCTCGGCCTGCTCGGTGGCGTCAGCGGCCGCCGCGTCGGGATCCCGCAGATCAGCGCGCCCAGCGACGTGCTCGGGGACGTCTACGCAGACCCGGTCCGCCGCGAACTGGCACGGACCGGATTCGCCGTGTTCCGGTACGCCGACGACTTCCGGGTCGCCTGCCCATCGCTGGGAAGCGCCCTGCGGGCGCTGGAGGCTTGCGATACGGCCGCTCGCGCCCTTGGCCTGACGCTCAACGAACGCAAGACGCTGACGTTCCGACGACGCCGATACGAGCGGGCCCTGGACGCGTTCGCCCGGCGGGAGGCCGAGCTCTTCGACGACGAGAGCGGCGACGGCGCGGACCTCGCGGCACTAGAAGGACCGTACGGCGACGGGACCGCCTCAGCGGAAGACGTCGACGCCGCCCTGGGATTGACGGCCGGCGAAACAGCTGTGCTGGACGACGAGGACGCCCTCGTCGAGGAGACGGACAGTGACGAGGGCCCGGGCAGGCGGGTGGCCGTCGCGGCGGCGCGGGCGCTAGAGTAGTGGTTCAACGAGGACGAGAAGCGAGGACGTCCAGTCCACGCAGGACGCCGCGATCACCCAGAGCCTGCTGTCGAGGGCTCTGCCCCTGCTGGGCCGCGCAGGAGACGCCGATCCGCTGCCCTTCCTGCAGTTGATCCTGACGCACGAGCCGGCCCTCGCGCCGCAAATCGCCGCCTACCTGGTCGCTTTCGCGCAGTCCGGGCCGGAGGCCGCCAGATCGGCCAGGGACGCCCTGGACGACGTCGTCGGCAGCGACCTCATCAGCCCGTGGCAGGGCATGTGGCTTGCGCACGCCGCAGGCGGCCTGCCTCGGCGCCGCGGCGTCGGGTGGCCCGGCCGCCACGTCGACTGGCTGGAGCAATGCGTGCAGTCCGGACCGCCGGGGCTCGCGGTCACCGCCGCGATGGCCCTGGGCAGGCGGCGCAAGGGGGACCCCGCACTGCTCGCCGGGGCGCTGGACCGCGTCGGACCGGGCTGGCGGCCGCTGGCCTTCCTCGGGCTCGCGCTGCTCGACGACCGCACCGCTTCGCAGTCCGCTTCCGACGCCCTGGACAGGGCGTTGCTGTCAGGGGCCCGGCCGTCATGAGCCCGGCGCCCGCCGGCCCCGTCGCCGCGAGCCCCGTCGCCCCCTTCGTCCCGTCACGGCACGCCGAGGACGCCGCCGCGCTGCTCCTGCGGACCGTCGGCCACTACCGCCTGGCGCAAGCGGCGATCCCCCTGGCCACCCGGCCGCGCAGGCTCGGCCGCGTCCCGGTGGACCGCGCTCAGGAACAAGCCCAGGCGACCCTGGTGCGGCTCATGTCCATCACCGAGGCGTTCACCGCCGACACCCTGCTTCGCCACGCCGAGCCGCACGCCAGGCCGTCCCTTCACGCCGTCGCCCTCGCGGTCTACGACGACGCCGCTATTGCCGCGATCCGTGACTGGCAGGCGATGAATAGCGCCTACGGACGATGGCTCGACGTCAAGTGGTCCAACGCTCCCTACACGCCCGTCAAGACCCTCGCCGACGCCCGCAACGCCGTCGTCCACGGCCTCGGCACGTTGACCCGGCAGCAGACCCGCAAGAACGCCTCGGACCTCCGCCGGCGGCTGTCGCTCGCGGGAGCCATTGTCGGCAGCGACGACTCGCTCAAGCTGCCCGGCGCCTTCATCGTCAGCGCAGCCCGATCCTGCCGCACGTTCGTCCAGCACGTCGATGAACAGGTCCAGCGGCGGCCCGTCAACCGGCGGTGACCAGCTCAGCCGCCGAAGGACACCTCGCAACGGACACGGCCCGCACGACACGACACGACCCGTCGACATGGCACGGTCACAGAGCCTGCGCAAGGCAGACGCCAACGAACACGTGTGCGGGCAAAGTCAGGAACGCGAGGATGAGGACACCGACGTACGCCAACGCTGCCACGAGAGACCTCGCGAAGGAGGAGCAAGTCGCGAACTCCGGCTTACCCGCAGTGCCAGCCCGGTCAGACAACCGGTTCTGGTTGACCACTGGCGACTCACTCACCGTGGACCGTATGCGTCTCGCCGAGCCCTCGCAGGTCAGGGTGCCACAGGACCCGGTCGATCCTCTCCGCCGCCTCCCGCGCCAGCTCGGGAACGACGTGCGAGTACGTGCCGAGGGTCAGGCTGATCTGCGAGTGCCCAAGGATCTGCATGGCCACGCGGGCCGGGACGCCCTGCTGCAGCAGGAGCGTCGCCGCCGTGTGACCGGCGTCGTGCAGCCGAGCATCGCGGACGCCGGCCAACGCCAGCAGCGCCTTCCGCGACTTCCAATCTGAG
>JBBSNO010000198.1:0-5036 GCA_038232615.1 Actinomycetales bacterium | reverse complement strand
TTCGGGACCGCCGCCGTCGGTCTGTTCCGGACAGCAAGTTGCGCTTCGCTGCGTCGCCACGTCCACTCGCTCTGCGCCGAGGCGACTCGTGCCGTCGGCGGGGCGGATCATCAGGCACAACTGCGGGTTGATCGTCGGTGCCACCTCTCGACGACGCAGTGGTCCAAGCTGTGCTGTCGCATGATGTCGAGGGCGCGCTTCTTACGATGAGCCGGGCCGTCTCGTCCACGCCGAGGTCATCGCTGCCCGGGTAGGACTCGAGCAACTCGTCGCCGCTCCAGCCCTGAACCTCGTAGTGCAAGCGGTAGACCCGTGCCGGGTGCCCCGTGGTGTCGAGTTCGCTCCGCTCACCGAGGCCACCAGCAACGTCGGGAGACAGGACATGGAAGGTCATGGGGTGGGACTCCTCTCACAAGGCGGTGGGCGACCGCGACGATCTGCGACGTTGGCGGCCCGGGCGAACGGAACAGCACCTGGTGGTGGGCGACGCAGCCGGTCGCCCTGCGGGCGCACCGGCGCCTGGCGGTCTGTGCCGCATCCAGGAAGTGGCGAGCGGTCAGCGCGCGGGCCGTCAAGCTGGCCGGACCGCGCCTCGACGGACGGGCACGGCGACACTCTCAGGTACATCGCCGGAAACTCGGTTCTGCAGAGGGGAAGTCAGCGGGAAGATCTCGGGGTGGAAAGACGCGGTGAGCAACGACAGCAGACACTCCGTCGCTGCACCGTCGAAGTGGACCCACGTCGGGCCGCGGGACTCATTGATGGTGACCGGCCACTGATTGGCGGTCGGCTCCTTGTCGACGACCCAGTACAGGACGTCCCCGTTGTCGGTGATGGCCCATGGAAGCAGGGCAGGGTACGTCGTACGGCATGAGTTTCGCCGTTGTCGAGTAAGACCTGAAGCGCCCCGAGGCGGACCTCTCGCTGACGCAGAAGGTCGAGGTGCTCGGATGCTCCGGGGCTCAGGAGCCAGATGAAGTCATCGAAGGCACCCGAGCCATACAGTTGCACGAGAGCCTTGTAGTCCTCCGGCAATGTCAGTGCAAGCGTCGTTTCGACCGCAGTCCAGTCAGGCGCAAGCGTGGCTGCGTCCTGCGGCGGCGTGACATCTACCAACCTGTCAGAGCAGATATTTCGCCATCTCCCTCTGTTGAGAACGCGTCACCAATATGGCAGGCCTCGCTTGCCACGACTCGGCAGGTATCCTCGCGCACGCCATGCCTTTCGTGCGTCGGTGTGCCCGGATCGCCGACGTCGACAGCGCTGGGAAAGGCGGCCGCGACTCAACCGAACGGCACCTGGACGGTGCGCAGTTCCCCGTCGCCGAGGTGGACTAGCGCACGCCCGGCTTGCGCGCTCTGCCCGAGGACACTGCGGGTGAGCCGGGTCCCGATGAGGTCGCCGTCGGTGGTGGCCTGCGGGGAGAGCAGGGCGCCGCGCCGGGCGTTCTTCGCGTCGACCTGCCAGCCGGAGAAGCCCCGGCAAACCTCGTCGATGCTGCCGCCGAGGACCAGGGCCAGGTCGTTGTCGGCACCGGTGCGCACGATCTGGCGCAGTACGTCACCGGCCTCGCACTCCTTGAGCAGCTCGGCGTCGTCGACGACCACCACCAGCGGGTCCGTGCCTTTCAGGGCGGCCCGCAGGTCCTCGGCCGCGAGCCCGGCGCCCGTGAACACGGCGCGTACGCCGGCCGCGCCGTCGAGATCACGCAGCGGTGACGGGCGCGGCGTCACGACCACGAGGTGGCACCCGCCGGCCAGCAGCGACCGCGCCATCGACATCAGCACGCTGCTACGGCCGGAGCGGGGTGGGCCGGCGACGACGAAGCTGGCTCCCCTGGCAAGGTCTGGCCCTTGCGCGAGTACCTCGTCGCCGCCCACCCCGACCAGCGCCCACATCGGCGACGTTTCCTACAGACCGCGCAGCCCCCACGCCTCGTCGAACGTCAGCCGGGTCGGCAGCACGTCGACCCGGAACGGCCGCGCGCCGCGCGGCACCGCGGCGTCCCGCTCGGCGGCCCGACGGCCGATCTCGGCGAGCGCGGCGGCCTGCCCCTGACCGCTGGTGTCGCTGCTGAGCACGGCCACCTGTGTTTGCACGTGGCTCTCGGCCCGGATCCCCCGTCCCGGTGGCATGTCCTCCGGCACCTTCTTGGGGCTCAGGCCGATGAAGCTCATGTCGGCTCGGTCGGCCAGCCGGAAGGCAATCTTGTCCTCGGTGAGGGTGGCGATGCGGCCGGACAGGACCGTACGGTCGCCGGTGATGATCAGGTGCACGCCGACGGTGGAGCCTTCGCGCATCAGCGTGAGGATGGTGTCCTGGAGCTTGCCTCCGTCGAGCTCGCCGAGCGTGGACGTGAAGCCCTCCCACCGATCGAGCAGGACCAGCAGGTACGGCAGCGCCTCCCCGGGTGCGGCGGAGCCTCGTTGCTCGCCGATGTCGGCGTATCCCGAGGCAGCCAGCAGGTCCTGTCGCCGGGTGGACTCGGTCGCGAGCCGCGTGATCAGGCGGACGGCCCGCTCCGGCTGGTTGCGCAGCACGACCGCCCCGCAGTGCGGCAGCTGCGCAAGGGGAAGCAGCGCGCCGTTGCCGCAGTCGATTCCGTACAGGTGCAGGTCGGCGACGCTGTGCGTGAGGGCTGCCGAGCCGCCGATGGTGCGCAGCAGCTGGGAACGGCCGGTCCTGGGCGCGCCGGCGACGAGCATGTGCCCGAGGCTCGCGAGGTCGAGGGCCGCGGGCCGCCGCGCCTGTTCGGAGGGAAGGTCGTCCAGGCCGTACGGGACGCGGCGCAGCCCGCTCGCCGGGGCCGGCTCGAGCTCGATGTCCTCGAGCAGCACCTGTCCGGTCAACGCCGGCAGCCAGGGGCTGTGCTGCGGCGGCAGTCCCAGGCTGTCGTGCGCCGCGCAGACCGCCCCGACGAGGTCGCTGAGGTCGGTCACCTCGTCGTCGTCGGCCTGGACCCGTGGCGGGCGGGCGAACGGCCGGGACAGCCCCGGCCAGCCCAGTTCGGTGACGTACGGCTGGAGGCTCTCCGGGTCGACGGCCCCTGGACGGCGCCCACCCACGCGCCCGGCCTGGAACGCGGCGAGCGTGCTGTGGCCCAGCCGGGCGTACGCCCGTCCCGGGGTGTCCTTGCCGATCCGTGCGGCGTCGGCCGCGTCGAGCACGTCGGTGCTCTCGGCCGCGTCGGTGACCCGCAGTGCGATCCGCAGGTTGGTGTTGGCGCGGATCTCGGGGGAGACGACACCGGTGGGTCGCTGGGTGGCGAGGATCAGGTGGATGCCGAGCGAGCGTCCGCGCTGCGCGATGTTGACCAGCCCGGCCACGAAGTCCGGCAGTTCGCGAGCCATGGAGGCGAACTCGTCGATGACGATCAGCAGTCGAGGCATGGCCGGAAGGTCCGCCGGCCCGGCCTGCAGGTCGGTGTAGTCCTCGATGTCCTTCGCGCCGACGTCGGCGAGCTGGTGCTCGCGACGGCGCAGCTCGGCGCCGAGCGACTCGAGCGCCCGCTCGACGAGATAGGTGTCGAGGTCGGTGACCATGCCGACGGTGTGCGGCAGGCGTACGCAGTCCTTGAAGGCACTGCCGCCCTTGTAGTCGACGAGCACGAACGTCATGGCGTCGGGCCGGTTGGCGACTGCGAGCGAGGCCACGATCGTCTGCAGAAGCTCGGACTTTCCCGAGCCGGTGGTGCCGGCGATCAGCGCATGCGGGCCGTCGGTGCGGATGTCCAGGCTGAACGGCCCGTCGGCCCCCTCGCCGACGACTGCACGGGTGCTCCGGCCACCCATCGCCCACCGGGCCAGCACGGCCGGGCCGGTCGGCGGGTCCAGGCCGAGCACGTCCAGCAGCCGGCTCGAGGCCGGCAGCGAACCCTCCTCGTCGTCGCCACCGACGTCGCGCACCGGCGCCAGGGCGCGGGCGACGCGCGCGCACCAGGCCGGCTCGACGAGGTCGGGGCGCACCGGCTCGATGACCTCGGTGCGCATCTGCGACACGCGGACGCCGCCGACGATCTCGACCACGACCGCCTGGCACTCCTCGGGGAGAAGACGTTCGTCGCGGTCGAGGCAGATCGCGTAGACGCCGACGGCGGGCCCGTCCTTGAGCAGGGCGATGACACCGGGCAGCGACCGCAGCCGGCGGGCGCCGTCGAGCACCACGACGACGTCGGGCTGGCCGGTCAGGACGGCGCTGCTCGACGCCCCGGACCGGGCCCTGGTCCGGGCCAGCACGATCTGGGTCAGCTCGGCCACCCGCCGGGCGGTGCTCTCGCTGTCGTTCGCGAGCAGTACTGCGGTGTCCTGCCCGACGGTCGGCCGGCAGTGCGGTAGCCACCGCAGGAACTCCCACTGCTCCTGCGAAGCCTGTTCGGTGAGTACCACGACCGAGAGGTCGGCGGGGCTGTGCAGCACGGCGGCCTGACCCACCAGCCAGCCGGCGAGGGTTCGCGGGACCGTTCCCGGCCCCGCGATCCCGAGCACACCGCGCTCGGCGAGCGGGACGGCGACCGGCACGTCGTGGGCGGTCCAGGTGCGGTCACGGCGGTGGTCGGGCTCCTCCGGGTCGGTCAGCACGACCTCGGAGGGCAGATCGGCCGTACCGATCCGCAGCAGCAGGTGGTCGGGGTCGTGCCGGCGGCGTTCCCAGAGTCGACGCCGTGGCCCGACAGCGGTCAGCAGTACCGACGCCGGATCCGGACAGTCGTGCCGCCGCGCGGTCCGCTCGGCGACCAGGGCGTCGCGGGCGTCCTGCTCGATGTCGGCCTTGCGCTCGCGGTACTCCTGCACCCGCTTGCGGTGGGAGGTCTTGCCGCGCTTGCGCTCGGCCCGCGAGTTGAACAGCATCGCCAGCGGCCCGCCGAAGGCGAACAGCAGGAAGTACCAGCGCTTGGTGATGAACGCCATCGTGACGCCCATGACCACCGGCATGATCAGCATCGCCAGCTGGATCGGCCGGGCGTCGTTCTCGCTCGGGATCGACGGCAGCCGGAGCCTGGTGACGCGCACCGGTGGGAGCAGGCGGGGCGGCCGGTT
>JBBSNO010000197.1:0-5046 GCA_038232615.1 Actinomycetales bacterium | reverse complement strand
GTGGCCCTCGCGCTCGCCCTGGCCCTCGCCGCCCTGGCGCTGGGCGTCGCCGTCCGTGCCGCTCTGGTGGGCTCGCTGGACGACGCCGGAAGGCAGCGCGCCGCTGACGTGGCCGCACTGGTCGAGGCCGGTACGGTCCCGGATCCGTTGCCCGTCACCGGGTCCGCCGTCGTCCAGGTCGTCGACGCCGGTCAGCGGGTGCTCGCGTCGTCACCTGGTGGCGACCGGCTGGCACCCCTGGTGGACGCCGCCGCAGTGGACGCCGTCCGGGCCGGCGAAGGAGTGGCCGTCGACGGGTCGCGGGTCGGTTCCGCGGAACCGTTCCGGGTCGTGGGGGTGCCGACCGGTCCCAGCGGCGGGCAGACGGTCCTGGTCGCCACGTCGGTCGCCGAGGTGGAGCGTGCGCTCGGGGTGCTGCGCCTCGTCGCGGCGCTCGGCGCCCCCGTGCTGCTCGGGGCGGTCGCACTGCTGGCGTGGCAGGTCTCGGGGTCGGCCCTGGCGCCGGTCGAGGCGCTGCGCCGCGGGGCGGAGCAGATCTCCGGCGCTCCGTCACGCGCGGGGGAACCCGAGCAGCGCGTGCTGCCGGTGCCGCCGTCGGACGACGAGGTCGCGCGGCTGGCGACGACGCTCAACGCGATGCTCGGGCGCCTGGACGACGCCAGCGAGCGCCAGCGGGCGTTCCTGGCGGACGCCGCTCACGAGCTGCGCAGCCCGCTGGGCAGCCTGCGGGCGCAGCTCGAGGTGGCAGCAGCCCGACTCGGTGACCAGGACTGGCCCCGCGTCGTGGAGGGGGCCCTGGTCGACACCGGTCGGATGACCGCCCTGGTCGCCGACCTCCTGGTGCTCGCCCGCCTCGACGGCGCGGAACGTGCCAGTGACCCGCTCGACCTTGCTGACCTGGTGAGCGACGTTGCGCGCAGCCGGTCCGGCGCGGTGCCGGTCACGGTGGAGGGTGCGACGTCGCTGCCCGTGCTAGGGGACGCCGTCGCCCTGTCGCGGGTGGTGACCAACCTCGTGGACAACGCCGTGCGGCACGCACGCACCCGCGTCGTCGTCCGCCTCGGTACCGAGGGCGGTACGGCGGTCGTGGACGTCGACGACGACGGGCCCGGCATCGCGCCGCAGGACCGGGCCCGGGTGTTCGAGCGGTTCACGAGGCTGGATGCCTCACGCACCCGCGACGACGGGGGGACAGGGCTGGGCCTCGCGATCGTGCGCACGGCGGTGGCACAGCACGGCGGCGACGTCCGGGTGCTCGACGGCGACGGCGGGGCGCTCCTGCGGGTCCGCCTGCCGCTCGCCCCGGGTCAGGCGCGGGACGTCTGAGAGGTCCGGGTCCCGAGGACGAAGCCGACCAGGATCCCCAGCACACCCAGCGTCAGGTGGATGAGATTGTCCAGCACCGTCTCGTAACCGCTGGGGATCAGTCCGAACAGCATGGGCACGAAGATCCCGACGACCCCAACGACCAGGTAGACGACACCGAGACCGCCGACGACGTTGCGGACGACGCGCAGGTCGCGGGCGAAGAACCCGGCAGCCGCCATCGCCCCGCCCGTGACGAGGTGGATCGCGTCCTCGGACAGGTCGATGTTCAGGACCCCGTACAGCGATCCGTCGCCGAGAAGCAGACCCCCGATGCCGATCAGGATGATGATGACTCCCACAACCTTTGCGTACAGCCTGACCATGACGCTCCCTCGTTCTCCTGCGAGATGATCCCGCGACTACGATCGCTGCCGACGGGCCTAGCGCTTCCTTTGGTCCATCTGATCCTTCTTGTCGATGAGGCGCCAACTGAGATCCTGCGCCTCGCTGCAGCCCCGCGTCGATCCGCGGCAGATGTACGTCTGGTCGGTCGAACCTCGGGGTCGCGTCGACCACGGAGACGGTTGATCTCGGCTCAGTCGACCTCGACCGGTTGGCCGGCCGTGATGCGCAGCAGCTCGTCGTAGCGGGTCGGGAAGACGGTCCTCGGGTGGCCTGCAGCGGCCCAGACGACGTCGTGGCCGGCGAGGGTGACGTCGACCAGCGTCTGCACCGGTGTTGCGTGCCCCACCGGTGGCACGCCGCCGATGGCGAAACCGGTCCTGGCGCGCACGAAGTCGGCGTCCGCGCGGTCGATGCGCGCCACCCCGAGCACGGCGGCGACCTGCTCGGTGTCGACGCGGTGAGCCCCAGAGGTCAGAACGAGGATGGGCCGGCGTCCCTCGCGCTCGCCGAGGTCCGCCACCGAGAAGATGAGCGAGTTCGCGATCTGGGCGACGTCGATGCCGATGTTTTGGGCCGCGGCCGCGGGGGTGCGCGCGTGCTCTTCCAGCCCCACGACCTGACCGGTCGCGCCGAGCGCGACCAGGGCCGCGCGGACCCGGACGACACTGGGATGGTCCAGCACGCCGGAGGTCGCGTCGGTCGACATGCGCCGACCGTAGTGGCGGTGAGTCTGGAGGGGGACGACGTTGGGTGCGGTCGTGTAAGGACGTCGCGTCGGTCGTGACCACGAGTGAGGCTGTGGCGAGCGAGCTCAGCGCCAACCCCAACCGGCATATCCGCCTTCGGCGTCGCTGAAGCTCGTGCCGATGCCGCCGGCCGGCGCCCCGTCCCAGCGGGAAAGGCGACGTCGCGGCGCGGTTGCGACGTGCTGCAGGCAGATCGCGCCATCGCCAGCCGCGCAGTAACGGACCTCTCCGCAGTTCGGCATGTATGTGTGCGCGTCCAGACGGTCCAAGATCCAGTCGATACGGAACAACAGGGGGAGGTGAGGAGGTATCGCGTTCTCGTCGGAGCAGGCCATCAGGTATGTGGCGTGCAGCCCCGTCCTCCTGGCGGATGCCTCAGGAGGTGGACCGGTCGGCGTGCCGGTCTGGCGTGGAATGCCGCCGAACGCGCCGGCGCAGAAGGCCAGGTGGTCCTCCGCGCCCGCTCGCAGGTATCGCCAGTGGTCGGCGACGGCGCAGGACGGCTGTTCCAGGTTGGCACGGGGTCCGCGGGCGAGCAGGCGGCACCACTGCCGTGTCCCCGCGATCAGCTGGGCACGCTGGTAGTCGTCGAGGTCCGACTGGTGCGCCTGCTGAAACGCTGCGAGCGCCGCGGCGGGGAAGGTGTAGCGGTCCACGAACGCTACCCGTTCGCCCGCGCAAGAGGCAGCCCCACGTCGAAGGTGGATGCTCCGGACCATGCCGGGAACGATCCTCGTCCGCCCGACCCGGGTCAAGACCCGTCAGGTCGCCGTCGGCTCCCACGGTGCCAACCACGGCGTCGCGGCCATCCCTGAGCCCCGACTCGCGGCCCGACGATCGTGGTGCCGACCACCGACAGCGCCGAATGCCTACGGCGGGGGTGGGACCCAGCCCGCTCGGCCGAGCATGGCCGGTGCGACGTCCTTGCCCAGCTCGCCGCAGATCCAGGTACCGGTCGCGGCCAGGTGCATCGCGTCGATACCGGTCTCGTAGCCCGAGCGTGTGAGGGCGTAGAGCAGGTCCTCGGTCGCGATGTTGCCCGTCGCTGCAGGGGCGAAGGGGCAGCCACCGATGCCTCCTGCGCTGGAGTCCAGCACATGCACCCCCGACTCGACCGCGGCGAGGGCGTTCGCGATACCGGTGCTGCGGGTGTCGTGGAAGTGCGCCCGCAGGGGCGTCGTCGGCGCGATGGCGCGCGCGCCGGCGAACAGCTCGCGGACCTGCGCCGGCACCCCGACGCCGATGGTGTCGGCCAGGGCGATCTCGTCCGGTGCGCCCTCGGCGACGCGGCGCACCATGTCCAGGGTCCGTTCGGGGGCGACCTCGCCCTCGAACGGGCAGCCGAACGACAACGAGACCGTGACCGACGTCCGCACCCCCGCTTGCCTTGCTGCCGAGGCGATGTCGAGCCAGGAGTCGACGAGGCCGTCGACCGTGGAGCCCTGGTTCCGCTCGGCGAACGTCTCGGTCGTGGTGACGACGACGTTGATCTCGTCGACTCCGGCGGCCACGGCCCGGTCGAAGCCGCGGCGGTTCAGCACCAGGCCGATGTAGGAGGCGTCGTCGCGCCGAGGCAGGGCCGCCATCACGGCCTCCGCGTCGGCCATCTGGGGGACCCGGCCAGGGTGGACGAACGAGACGGCCTCGATGCGGCGGACGCCGGCGTCCAGACACCGCTCGATCAGCGCCACCTTCGTCGCGGTCGGTAGCAGGGTCGACTCGTTCTGCAGCCCGTCCCTCGGCGCCACCTCGACGATCTCGACTGAGCTCATCGACCTATCGTCGCAGCCCGCCGGGCCCGGTCAGGTCAGCTGCCCCGCTCGGACGGGTGGGACGACGAGGGCTCCTTCGACTCCCTGGCCGCCGACCAGACGTTGACGTCCTGTCCGTCGGGGGGTGTAGTGTTCCATTCATCGAACACGCGTTCGACGAACAGGTGTCCGGCGATCGTGTTCGAACGTGATGGCGGAGCGTGATCCGGTGTCGCGGGTGAGCCCGTGACGGGGCGACTCGACCCCGTCCCGTCACGGGGTTGCCGTCCCCGGTGACGGTGGGCCGGGGTGGGGAAGCCCCGGTCTGCCGTCACCACGAAAACACCAGATCACGAGAAGCATCACGAGAAGCAGGGAGGCGGCCGTGGTCCGTCGTTACGACGAGCTCGTCGAGGTCCGTTCCCGTCCTGCTCGGGCTGCTGCCGGAGCCACGACTGCTGCCGGAGCCATGGCCGAAGCGCCCGCCGACGAGCCGGAGGCGTTCCTCTGGCGCGGACGGGTCTACCGCGTCCGCGAGGTGCTCGGGCACTGGCACGAGCGCAGGTCCTGGTGGAAGGAGCACGCCGCCCGCGCCGTGCACGGGGACAGCGGTGAAGGCGCAGGCGAAGCGGGAGGTGTCGCTGCCCCCGGCGCCGACCGGGAGATGTGGCGGGTCGAGGCCAGCGCCGGGCGCAGCGCCGCCAGCGGCGTGTACGACCTGTGCCGCAGCGACGATGCCGGGCACCCGTGGCAGCTGCTCCGGTTGGCCGACTAGACCGCACGCGACCGCGCGAGACCGCACGCGACCGCGCGAGACCGCACGAGACCACCGCCCG
>JBBSNO010000196.1:0-5058 GCA_038232615.1 Actinomycetales bacterium | reverse complement strand
CACCAGAGGTCAGTCATTCTTCCGTCGAACTCAGCGCTTGACCTGCGAAAACGTACGGAGCGGGTGACGGGAATCGAACCCGCACTGTCAGCTTGGGAAGCTGATGTTCTACCATTGAACTACACCCGCGCGGCACCGGTTCCGGCGCGCGACAGGCAGCATAACCGAGGATCCCAGCGGGTTCCGCGCACCGTCCTACGGCGACGCTACGGTGACCCCGTGCTCCTCTCCGACCGCGACATCCGCGCCGAGCTCCAGTCCGGGCGCGTCGTCCTCGACCCCTACGACGAGGAGATGGTGCAGCCGTCAAGCGTCGACGTCCGACTCGACCGGTTCTTCCGGCTTTTCGACAACCACAAGTACCCGGTGATCGACCCGGCTGCCGAGCAGCCCGAGCTGACCCGCCTAGTGGAGGCTCAGGGCGACGAGGCGTTCGTGCTCCACCCTGGCGAGTTCGTGCTGGCCTCGACGTACGAGATGGTGACCCTGCCGGACGACGTCGCCGCACGGCTCGAGGGCAAGGCCCTGTCGACGGCCACCCCGATCCCCACTCCTTCGGGGTGGACGTCGATGGGCGAGCTGCGCGTCGGCGATGCGGTGTTCGACGAGCACGGGGCACCGTGCCGGGTCGTCGCTGCCACCGACGTGATGCTTGACAGGCCCTGCCGGGAGGTGCAGTTCTCGGACGGAAGCTCGATCGTCTGTGACGTCTCCCACCTGTGGGTGACCACGACGAAGGCAGAACGCGAACACGGACATCGCGACTTCGGGGTGCGGACAGCCGCCGACATCGAGGCGACCCTGCACGTTCGCGGCGAGACCAACCACCACGTAGCGCTCGCCGGCGCCGTCGAGTACCCGACCGCAGTCCTGCCGATCGACCCGTACGTGCTGGGTGTCTGGCTCGGCGACGGCACGTCGACCGACGCCGTGGTGACCTGCGGCGCTGGCGACCACGAGGTGCTCGACCACATCCGCGCCGCCGGGTACGACGTCCGTCGCGCGAACGCCCGACTTGCCTGGCGCGTCGGCGCGCTGTCCCGCGGAGCAGTCGGGCAGCTCAGGGACCCCACCACCGGCAGGTGGCTGTCGGGCACCTCCCTGGGGTGCGTTCTTCGAGAGGTGGGCCTGCTCGGCGAGAAGCACGTCCCCGTCGCGTACCTCACGTCCGACGTCGAGCAACGGTTGGCACTGCTCCAGGGTTTGATGGACTCCGACGGCTACGTCGACACCGAGGGCCGCTGTGAGTTCACGAACACGCTCGAGGTCCTCGCCGATGCCGTCGTCGAGCTGGCGGCGAGCCTGGGCCTGCGCCCAGCGAAACGCAAGAAGCGCGCCATGCTGAACGGCGTCGACTGCGGGCCGGCGTTTCAGGTGAAGTTCACTCCGCGGCTTCCGGTCTTCCGCCTCGCCCGCAAGCTGGCGCGGCTCAAGACCGACGGACGATCGAACTCGTTCCGTGGGATCCGAGCAGTGCAGCACGTGCCGACAGTGCCGGTCCGCTGTATCCAGGTGTCGGCACCTTCAGGCGTCTTTCTCGCCGGCGAACGTTTCATCCCGACGCACAACAGCTCCATCGGCCGCTTGGGGCTGCTCACGCATTCGACGGCCGGGTTCATCGACCCGGGCTTCTCCGGGCACGTGACGCTGGAGCTGTCGAACGTCGCCACCCTGCCGATTCTGCTGTGGCCGGGCATGAAGATCGGTCAGCTGTGCTTCTTCCGGCTTTCCTCCGCGGTGGAGCACCCCTACGGCAGCGCCAAGCACGGCTCCCGCTACCAGGGCCAGCGGGGACCGACCGCCAGCCGCTCGTTCCAGAACTTCCACCGCACCAGCGTCACGGGCCGGCCGCAGGACTGAGCGTGGCCAGGACCCTCCCGCCGCGGGTGCCCTCCGGCGCCGCCCTCTCCGAGACGCACCTGCTGCTCCTTCCTCCGGACGCGACGGTGGCCGACGTCCGGTCGCTGGTCCTGACACGCCTGCCGGATGCGGTCGACGGGACGCCGGGTCTGCGGCTCGGCCGTCACAGCCGTCTGCACGGACCGCTGGTCGTCGATGCGAGCGCAGCGGGCCACGTCCCCGGAGGCTGGCCGTTGGTCTACGCGCTCGCGGCGCCTCGGGAGCGCGACGAGCCGCCGTGGCCGGGGCTGACCGACTCCGGCGGACTGTACCGCGCCTTTCCCGACGGCTTCCCGGTCCGCGCCGAGCGCCGTGGCGTCGACCTGATGTTGGCCGTGGCACGCCGGCTCGGCGGTGCTGTGCGGGTCGCGGGCTCGGGTGTCGTCCTGCGGCCCGACCCGGCGTCGGTCGTCGACGTCGTCGTCCACGCGCAGGGTTGGCTGGGGCCCGAGACGACCCTCGCGGTGGTGCGCGGGGTGGAGCCGACCGCGCGGCTCGCGACGGACCCGGGGCCGCGGTCGGCTGCGCCGGCGGGTCCAGGCGACGAGGTCTCGGACGCGGTCACCGGCCTCCGGCCGGGTCTGCGCCTCGCACTGCACCGAGCCGCCGACCGGTTCGACGCCGCCGCGAAGCGCGCCCAGGCGCCGCTCGACCGGTACGCCATCGTCGTCGAGGTCGGTCCCGAGGCTCGCGACGGTGTCGTGGAGGTGCGCGTCCACCCGGCCGAGTCCGCACCCCCCGCGCTCACCGGACGCCGGTGGCTCGACGAGGCGATCAGCTACGAGGTGCGGTGGGGAGCCCCGGACCCGGCGCAGGCGGAGCACGACGCGCCCGGGGCCGAGCACCGCGCCAGCCGGACGGCGGCGCACCGGGTGGTGGACCGGGTGGCGGGCGCGCTGCTCGAGGTCACCGACGGTGTCGCGCTGGACGGGGACGGCTTCATCATCGACCGGTACGACCTGGCCGCACCCTGACGGCGTTCGACAGCCGCCGCGCCTGCAGCGCGACTCCCGCCGATTTCCCCCCGCAGCAGGCGGCGGTGTGCCATCGTCTGGCTCGGTGGGTCGGCGTGCGAGGGGTGGCGGCGTGCGATGGGCGTGATCGTGATCGAGGTTCGCGGGGCGCACAAGGCGTACCGGCGCGCGCGCCAGCCCGGGACCAAGGCCCTGGACGGCCTCGACCTGACCGTCGACGAGGGCGGGGTGCACGGCTTCCTGGGCCCGAACGGTCCGGCAAGACGACGCTGATCCGGGTCCTGCTCGGGCTGGTCCGCGCGGACGCCGGAGAGCTACGGCTGCTCGGGGAGCGGGGATCCGTGAGGTGCGCGAGCTGCTGCGGCGCCTCGGGGCCGGCGGCCGGACGACGGTGTTCCTCTCCTCGCACCTGCTCGCGGAGGTGCAGCAGGTCTGCGACGACGTCTCGATCATCGCCCGGGGGCGGCTGGTGGCCTCGGGACCGGTGTCGCAGGTGCTGGCCTCGCACGCGTCTGGCGACGTCCGCCTGCGCGCGCCCGACCCGGTCGCGGTGCGTGAGGTGCTCGAACGGGCGGGCTACCGGGTGGCATCCCTCGGTGACGTGTGGCGCGTGTCGGGGGCGCCGGACCCGTCCGCCCTCACCCGCCTGCTGGCCGACCACGGGCACTACGTCAGCGAGCTCGCCCCGGTCACCGCCGACCGGGAGAGCGTCTTCCTCGACCTCACCCAGTGCCCCGGGGTCGGCGACGGCCTCCTTCCCGAGCCGAGCCCGGCATGACGGCGACCCCGACGACGCGCCGGCGCACGGGCGCAGCCCACGCCGGCGGGCAGGCGCCGCGGCCGGCCGGGCTGCTGCGCGCCGAGCTCCGGCGACTCTGGTCGCGACGCTTCGTGCGCGTGGTGCTGCTCGTCGCCCTCGCGGGGTTCCTGGCAGGTAACGCGATCGCGGTCACGCAGTTCTCACGCCCGACGCCGGAGGCGCTCGCCGAGGCCGAGACGCGGCTGGCCGCTGCCGTCGAGGAGACCGAGCAGTTCAGGCAGGAGTGCCTGGACCAGGCTGTCGCCGACGGAGAGGACCCGGAGCTGTTCTGCGGTCCGCCCACGAGCGAGCGGGGCTTCGAGCTGGCCTGGTTCCTCGACAAGCCGTCGTTCGTGCTGGCCGACAACCTGCCCGGCGGTGCGACCGCGGTGGCGGTGGCGACGGCAGCCGTGCTGTTCATCGTCGGCGCGACCTACATCGGTGCCGAGTGGTCGACGCGCTCGATGGCGGCACTGCTGTTCTGGGAACCGCGGCGGCTACGGGTGATGGCTGTCAAGGCGGCCGTGGTGGTGGGCGTCGCGGTGGTTCTCGGCATCGTCTCGCAGGCAGCGTGGACGGGCGCTGCGGTGCTGCTGGCCCGGTGGAAGGGGTCGGCGACCACGGACGAGGGGTTCTGGAGCAGCCTTCTGGCGCAGCAGGCGCGCAGCGTGCTGTTCGTCGTCGTGGTGGCGCTCCTCGGGTTCGGGCTCGCGCACCTGCTGCGCAACACCGGGGCGGCTCTCGGCGTCGGCTTCGCCTACTTCGCCGTGGTCGAGACCGCGGTGCGCTTCACCTGGCCGTCTGTCCAGGCGTTTCTCGTCACCGACAACGCCTTGGCCCTGCTGACGCCCGGGGGATGGAGGATCTACGTGTCCGAGTCGTTCGACGACACGGGTCGCGAGATCCTGCTCAGCAACGCGCGTGGAGGGCTGACCCTCGTCGTCTACGCGGCGGTGCCGCTCGCGGTCGGGACCTGGGCCTTCCGCCGCCGCGACCTGCACTGACCGCCCAGACGCCACGCTCGGAGTTCCTTGATCGCCGCCGGCGAGTTCCTTGATCGATCGCTCCCCAGCCGCCGCGATCAAGGAATCCTGCATCCGCGATCAAGGAATTCCGTGCTCGCGATCAAGGACTCCAGCGCGGCGTCAGGCGGGGCTGGGCTCCGGGTCGGGCGCACGCTCACCGGCGTCCGCTCCGGTCCTCGGCTCGTCGCCGCGCCGCACCGCGGCGAGCAGCATCTGGGCGACGTCGAGCACCTGGACCTCCTCGCGCGCCTCGCCGGCGCCCTGGGCGGCGGTGAGCCCGTCCGAGATCATCACGCGGCAGAAGGGGCAGCCGATGGCGATGGTGTCGGCGCCGGTGGCCACGGCCTCGGCCGTCCGGTTG
>JBBSNO010000195.1:0-5094 GCA_038232615.1 Actinomycetales bacterium | reverse complement strand
GGGGGCGATGACGTCGAAGACACCGGGCCGCGGCCCGACGAAGGGCGGCGGCACGGGCTCCGCGACCGACGCGGCGGACGACGAGGGGCCGACGCCGGCCGACCGGCTCGACCTGGCGCGCGTCGTCACCCTCACCCTCGGCATCGCCCTGGGGCTGTTCCTGGTCACGCACTTCGGAACCCGCGGGTTCGTGCTGACGCTCGACATCGTCAACTGGAGCTTCCTGTGCATCATCCTGCTGCTCGTGGCGAACGTGCGGCACTTCATGGGCCTGGTGATGCGGGGCAGCAGCACGGTGGGGGGCGTGCTCGTCCAGTACCCGCTCTACGCCGGCATCATCGGGATGATGACGGTGAGCGGTCTGGTCACCGTCTTCAGCGACTTCTTCGTCGACATCTCGACCCCGGGGACGCTGGGGGTGTGGGCCTTCCTCTCCGCGGGCGTGCTCAACTTCTTCATCCCCTCCGGCGGCGGGCAGTTCGCCGTCCAGGCCCCGATCTTCGCCCAGTCGGCCGCCGAGCTCGGCGTCGACCAGTCGGTGGTGATCATGGCGATCGCGTACGGCGACCAGTGGACCAACATGATCCAGCCGTTCTGGGCGGTCCCGCTGCTGGCCGTCGCGGGGCTGAAGGTGCGCGACATCCTCGGCTACACCACGATCACGCTCTTGGTCAGCGGTGTCCTGTTCGGTGTGACGCTGCTGCTGGTCGGGGCGGGCTGAGCCGAAAGGCCCTGTTGCTCGCCCCAGGCCGGCCCGCGCGCGAGCCGTCACCCGCAGACCGATGCCGCCCGCGTAGTCGTCGATCACCGAGGTGATCAGCGGCGGCGTCACCAACGCGACCAGGGTGACCTCGGCGGTCTGCCCGTCCGGCGTCCCGGTCGGGTCGGCCACCGCGAAGGCGTCGAAGTCGGTGTAGGCGCCGCGCGCGGTGACGTAGTCCTCGACGCGAACGCAGCGACGATCGGACCCGAGCGGCTCATCCTGCCCGACAGGGCCTCAGCGGGGCGTCGTGGGGGGGCGGCGCCGTTGTCATCCCTGGGGCGGTTCGGTCCGTTCGATGGCGGCAACGAGCTGCGCGACGGCCTCGTCAGGTGACCCAGCCAGCGACCCTTCAGGGACCGGGTTCACCGGCAGCGGGTTCGCTACTGACGGGCGACGTAGCCGCTGTCCGCGGGATGGACCCATACCTCGAGCGGCCCGTACTTCGTCTCGATGCTCCGGTGCCCCATGGGCGACTAGCCTGCCATAGCGATGGTGTCGGTCAACGGACCACGGTCGGTGTCGCCACCGGAGAGTCCCCACCATCGGGGCCGCGATGTCGGCCGACGGCACTCTCCGGTGGCTCACGACGGGCTGCCTACTGTGGAGCCGGCTTCTGAGGGGGAGTCGTTGAATGGAACGCTAGGCGACGTCCCCCCGCAGCCGCAAGGAATAGAAATCTCATCCATTCGACGTCTGTCACGCAGCGGCCCGTCTGGCTATCCCGCAGACTGTTGTCGTCCCTCCTGGTGAAGCCTCCGTCTGACTCCTTCCAAGAAGTTGCTTGTCGTGCGTTGCAGCGGGCAGGGTCGGAGCCAGTTGGTTGAGGTGACCGAGGTCCGTTGCGCGACCATGGTGCCGGGTCTGGACGACATCCAGGGCGCCGTCGTCCCGGAAGCACGCCGACGGGGATCGCCGGCGTCTCAGCAGGGCAATGCTCGAAAGCACTGATCGACGAAGGCCCGCGCCTGATGGTGTGACTATGTCGAAAGGGGGGCCCGCCGCACGGCGACGGATGCCACCCCTCGGCCAGGCTGCGAGGGCGGTCGGGACCGCCCCGGCTGGTCTCATCTCGACCGCGAGGACGCTCAGGAGGAAGATCGCGCAGCAGGCGAGCAGGGCTTCCAGGGGGAGACTCCATCGACGTGACTTGCGGAGCCGCGGTTCCCATGACTCCGTCCTCGGCAGCAACACAGGGTGACTTCACCCCTCCGGCGGCACTCAGTCGGTCCAAGGAGGAGGATGGCGACGGCTCCAGGTCTGCGCCGTCCACGCCGATGCACCCTTGGACGACGGAGGCTTGCTGGAGGGACTAGGCCGTCGCCGTGGGCCCCTCCGGACCGGTCAGGGACCGCGCGAACTCGTGCAGACGTGCGACGGCGCGAGGATCCAGCGGCGTCGCGGAACCGCCGTCGCCGGCCGCGAGCACGGTCTTGATCGCGGTGTAGGCGCTCGCCTCCAGCCCGCAGCGACGGCACTCCTCGAGGTGTTCGGCCACCCTGGCCGCCGTCGGTGCGTCGAGCTCGTCGTCCAGGTAGCTCTGCAGGACTCGGGCAGACCGGCGGCAGCGCGCCCGCATCAGGACCATCCGCAGCATCACATCCTCCTCCGGTGCGGGATCGTGCCGGCCGCGGCCAACCGCGCGCGGATCCGGGCGCGGGCGCGGTGCAGCCGGCTCATCACCGTCCCGCGGGGGACGCCGAGGGCATCGGCTGCCTCCTGGTAGGTGAGGCCGTCGATGTCCACCAGGGCCACGACGGCACGGTGCTTGTCCGGCAGGGCCGCGAGCGCGTCGGCCACCACGGCCTCGAACTCGTTGCCGATGACGACGTCCTCGCTGGCTGGCGCGCAAGGTCCGAGCCGGTCCATCATGACCACGGCCGACTCGCCGTCGCGCAGCAGCACGGGTCGACGCCGGCGGTTCCGGTTGACGTGCGTATTCCGCAGGATGGTCAGCAACCACGCCCGCGGGTAGGCCCCGTCGAACCGATCCACCGCCCCGAACGCCCGCATGAGCGTGTCCTGCACGAGGTCCTCTGCGTCGGCGGGCTGCCCGGTCAGCGACAGGGCCACCCGGTAGAGGACCTCGACGTGCGGCACGACGTGCTTGTCGAACGCGTCGGCTCGGGCACCTCGCGCCGCGTCGCTCACCGGGCGGTCCCCACGGTTCGTGCAACCTGGTCGCGCGACGCCTTGATTCCCTGGCTCAGGCGTCGCGGGGACGCTGTCAGTGCCGAACGGGCGTCGGCTCACGATCGGCGACCACTCCGGGCTCGATCCCGAGGGCGCGGTCGACCGAGGCGCGGCCCGGCCCGATCAGCAGCAGGGCGAACAGACCGGCGAGCAGCGCGATGTCGATCTCCGCGCCGGGCAGGGGGGCACCCTGCTCGGCGATCACGCCGAGGTCGATCTTGACCAGGACGACGGCGCCGACCAGGATCGCGATCAGTGGCAGGGTGGCCAGGCGGGTGAGGAGCCCGATGAGGATCAGCACGCCGCCCACCAGCTCGGCGATCGTCACCAGCCAGGCGAACAGTGCCGGTGCGGCGACGCCGAGCCCGGTGAGCATGCCACCGAACCCGGTCGCGGGGCCGCCGTCGAGCTTGGCCAGGCCGTGCACGACGAAGACGATGCCGAGGCCCAGGCGCAGGACCAGCGGCGCCAGGTCGGCCAGTCGTTGGAGGGCCGGGAGGCCGAGAGCTCGCATGATGTGCCCCTTCGTCGGTGCGGTGATCCGGTGCGAGGCGCGTGGACAAGACGGGGAACCCGGTTGGCGCGGCCGATGATTCCCGTCCGTCCGTCAGTCGCCGGGGTCCAGGACTCTGGTGTCGGGGTGGAAGGCGCCCCAGGCGAACCAGAACGTGTCGACGTGTCCGACGGGGTCGAGCTGCTCGCCCGCGAGCGGTCCCTGCACCGCGCGGCCAAGCACGTCCCAGGTGGACCCGGTCTGCGCGTCGGCGAAGGTGTCGGGCCCCTCGGGCGAGAACGTGAGCTGTTCGCCGTCCACGACCGGGTCGAAGACCCCGCTGGCGGCCACCTCGCGGCCGGCGTCGACCTCGGAGGTGTCCAACGCCGACCGCAGGCCGGGCACGGCCCAGGCCACCACCGGTCGACCCCCGACCTCGAGGTCGAGCACCCGCACCTCCGCGAGGGCGGCCAGTACGACCGCGGTCGGTTCGTCGCCCTCTCCCAGGCCGAGCACCCGCTCCTTCGGCAGAAGCCTCGGGTCGGGGTCGCCGGAGAACAGGAACGGGTCGTCGGCGGCCTCGTCGTATCCCACGTAGGGGTTGCGGCCGTAGTCGCGGTCGGCGCCGGTGTCGCGGCTGAGCCCCGGGCCGTCCGGGTTGGCCCGGAGCCACTGGTCCCAGGCGACGGTCTGGACGGGGATCCGGTCGAGGACCTCGCCGGTGAGGTGCCCGGCGATCGCCCGGCCCTCGAGCTGTGACCACAGCGACTCGGTCTGCCGGTCGTACATCACCAGGTCGGAGCGGTAGAGCATCCCCGAGGTCCCGAATGTGAAGAGACGGTCACCGAGCCTGCGGTCGAAGGCGAGGGCGCTGTTGCACAACGGGCAGTACGTGACCGACACGGGCGTGCCGGCGATCTCGTCGTTGACGATCTCGTGCCAGATCATGATCTGCACCGGGTATGCGCGGTGTTCCCCGCCCACCTCGATCGCGACGACCGGCTCGTCACCGGCGAGGAAGTCCACGTCGCCGGCGGGGATGAACACCGGCTCGTCGACGGGAGGGATGCCATCGGGCGGCGGGCCCCCCGAGACGACGTCCTGCGGGTCGACCAGCGGGTCGGGCAGCGACGGGTCGTCGATCGGCTGGTCCAGCGCCGAGGGCACGTCCTCGCGCGCCGAGCCGTCGACGGCCGACGTGGACGCCGGGGCCGACGTCCCGCCCGGCTCCGGTGCCGAGGAGCCGGTTGCCGAGCACGCCGAAAGGAGCACCGCGACGGCGCACCCGACGGCGGCGGCGCGACCGGGAGGGCGCACGCTCATCGCCTCGCCCCTTCGGCGACCGCCGGCGTCTCATCACCCCGGCGCCGGGAGGCGCGCACCGCGGTGACGGCCACCACCGCGACCACCGATACCGCCGCGAGCAGGACCGTGCCGGCGCCCAGGCCGGCGACCCAGCGGGTGAGCGCCGACTGCACCTCGGTCGCCGCCCCAACGACCGGATCGGCCAGGGTCGTCCCCGCGAGGACGCGCAGCTCGAACCAGCCGTACCAGGCCACGTAGGCGCCCGCGAGCACCAGCAGGCCGCCGCTCAGGCGCGAGATCACCGGTACCGCGCGTCGCAACCGGGTCGTCAGCGTGGTGCTCG
>JBBSNO010000194.1:0-5100 GCA_038232615.1 Actinomycetales bacterium | reverse complement strand
CGACCGAAGGCACACACGCAGAACTTCGTCAGTGGATGGGCTGGACACCAAGGGCGGACCTACCGCGCCGGCCACCTCGACCGCTCCGCCCGTGCGCCTCCGCAGTCCGCAGAAAGTCCGCAAGACGTCCGCAGGAGACCAACGCCAGCCAACGCCGCCAACGGCATAACCGCAGGTCAGCGGCCTAAGCCACCAATAGTCAACGGTAGCCAACTGTGCGGGCCTACAGGGAGACCAAGAAGGCCGCCTGAGAGCACTCCAGCACCGCCCCGCTCGCCGTCGTCGGTGCGCGGGGCGGAGGTGACGGTGCGCGGCGGCCGTCGCGTCCACGGCGTCGCTCATCGCGGCCGACACGCTGTCGTCCACGGGGCGTCAGCGACGACCGCTCAGCGCCCGGATGCACCCTCGGCGAAGGTCGCGGTGGCGGCGCAGCCGCTCCCCCAGCCGTGGCATCCCCGGGACGCCGGGTCGTGCGACCGGCTCGGGCGACACGAGGGTGGACAATGACAGTCGGCCACGTGACCGCACGACGTCCCAACGCTCCAGGTCCGGCTCGGTGAAGTCATGACTGAGCAGGACAGCACCGTCCGCCGTGACCGGGAGCGGTCCGCCGGCCGCGAGGGCCTCCAGTCCCAGTGTCGTGGTCCCCCACCCCGACGCAAGGACCGCGTCGACCCGCACGCGGGGGCCGTCGGCGGTGACGAGCACGACCTCGTCGCGGCCGAACCGCTCGACGAAGGAGGTCATCTCCACCACGTCGAGGTGCACCAGCAGCCTCGGTAGGAACCACCAGTTCTCGCGCCGGAGCAGGATGGAGTCCGCCAGGGCACGTGACGGGGGGTGCTTCCTCAGCTCGTCCTCGAGCAGCTCGTCGCAGAACGCGTGCCCCTCGGGGTCCTCGACCAGGCGGGGTCGGGCTCGCAGGGCCAGCGCCTTCCACCGTTGCCCGCAGAGACGGGGGTCCGAGAGGGTCAGGAGCACCTCCGGCAGGGCTGCCAGCTGACGGGCCCACGCCTCGTACGCGTACGGCACGGCGAGCACGGGGCAACCCTCGAGCTGCAACGGGGTGACGGCGTCGGCGTCCGGCCCCACCGGGCCCAGCCAGCTCAGCTCAGCGGTCGCGGCGGCGCGCAAGGCAACGGTGACGACCGCGTCCGAAGGGGCCCGGGCCATTCCTTCGTCGTCTGCACCGGGCGGGACCCGCCGGGCCCGATCATTGCCAGCCACGCCGCCAGACATTAGCGTCACGGTCAGCCAAACTCATCCGTGCCGCCCAACGAGGAGTGTTCGTGCCCGCCATCGTCGTCGCGCTGACCGTCCTGGCCCTCTTCGCCTTCGGGTACAAGTACTACTCGACGTTCCTGGCGAGCAAGGTGTTCGGGCTCGATCCCGCCTTCGTCACTCCCGCCCATCGCTTCGAGGACGGCGTCGACTTCGTACCGACCAACAAGCACGTGCTCTTCGGTCACCACTTCACGTCTGTCGCCGGCGCAGCGCCGATCGTCGGGCCGGCCATCGCGGTCTTCTGGGGCTGGGGCCCGGCACTGGCGTGGATCGTGCTCGGCACCATCTTCGCGGCCGGCGTCCACGACTTCGGCTCTCTCGTCGTCTCGGTGCGGCACAAGGCCAGGAACATCGGAAGCCTCGCCGGGGAGGTGGTGAACGCCCGGGCGCGCAACCTCTTCCTGATCATCATCTTCTTCCTGCTGACCCTGGTAAACGCCGTCTTCGCGGTCGTGATCGGCAACCTGTTCGTCGCGAACCCGGGCGCGGTGATCCCGATCTTCGTGGAGATCCCCCTTGCCATCGCGATCGGCCAGTACATCTACCGGACGAAGAGCTCGGCACTGGCCCTGTCGCTGTTCGGCGTCGCCGTGCTCTACGCGCTCATCTGGGTAGGCCAGCGCGTGCCGATCGAGCTGACCGGCCTCGCCGAGGCCCTGGGCGTCGAGCAGGAGCGCAACCTGTGGGTCGTCATCATGTTCGTCTACACGTTCTTCGCCAGCCGGCTCCCGGTGTGGATGCTGCTGCAGCCGCGCGACTACATCAACTCCCACCAGCTGTTCATCGCCCTGGGCGTCATCCTCATCGGGATCACGGTCGGGCTCACCCGCATCGTGGCGCCGGTCGTCAACGACGTCCCCGAGGGCTCACCGAGCATCTTCCCGTTCCTGTTCATCACGATCGCCTGCGGGGCGATCTCCGGCTTCCACTCCCTGGTCTCCTCCGGGACGACGTCCAAGCAGCTCGACAAGGACACCGACGCCCGGTACGTGGGCTACATGGGGTCGGTCGGGGAGGGCGCCCTCGCCCTCGGGTCCGTGCTCGCGGTGACCGCCGGTGTCGTCGCAACCCGGTCGGAGTGGGACGCCCTGTACTCGGACTTCGCCACCGCGTCGGGCGGCGCCGTCGGCAACTTCGTCAACGGCGTCGCAGAGTTCGCGAACAACATCGGCATCCCGCTCGACCTGGCCGCCATCTTCGCCGCGGTCGTGGTGGTCAGCTTCGCTGCCACGACGATGGACACCGGGGTGCGCCTTCAGCGGTACGTCGTCCAGGAGATCGCCGAGAACGTGGGGTTCACGCCGCTGGCGCGCAACATCACGCTGGCAAGCCTGGTGGCCGTGCTCATCCCGATGGCGATGGCGCTGATCCCCGGTGGCGGCGAGGCCGGGTACACCTTCGGGATCCTCTGGCAGCTCTTCGGCACCACCAACCAGCTCACCGCCGGTCTCACCCTCGCCGTCATCGCCGTCTGGGTCACCCGTAGCGGTCGCCCGTCGTGGCCGGTGCTGGTGCCGCTCGCCTTCCTGCTGTTCATGACGTCCTGGGCGCTCATCGCCAATCTGATTAACTTCGTCGAGGCCCGCGACTGGGTACTCGCGCCGCTGGACGCGATCATCTTCGTCCTGGCGATGTGGCTGATCGTCGAGTCCCTGATGGCGCTGATGAAGGCGCGTCGCGAGGTCGCCGCCGCAGGTGGCGGCACCGCGGTGGCCCCGTCGGGCGACGTCGTGGACGACGGGGGGCCGGACCATGACCGCGGCTGAGCAACCGACGGCAGCGGTGCCCCACCGCGTCCTGCTCGTGCGCGAGTGGGACGAGCAGGTCGGGGGCTCCGGGTGCTGCGGTCGCCTGTCCGGCGAGAACAGCGAGGTCGGCTCCACCGGCGACTTCGCTCGTGCACGCGAGTCCATGGTGGCGATGGGCGAGGTCTACCGGGCGCTGCGCCGGGAGATGCCGGACGTCGAGCTGACGGTGGTGGACCCGCGCAACACGGTCTGGCTGCTCCCCACCCTGGTGCGCGACGCGCGACGTCGCGGCCTGGGCTGGGTCGACGTCGTCCGGCAGGTCCGGTGGGCGACGGGCGCGTCGGCGATCGTCGTCGACGGCATGGTCGTCTGCCGCGGGCGGGTCCCGGACGTGGACGACGCCCTGCTGCACGTCCGTGCCGCGCTCGCACAGAGCAGTCGATGACTGGATGGCCGACGAGCGGACGGTCCATGACGCCGTTCGCGCGTGCCGGCGCGGTGTGGCGCCGCCTCGAACGGGCGCACGACGCGCTGTTCACCGCCCGTTGGCGCGGTGACCTGCGGCGCCACGCCGCCCGCCAGGAGGAGGAGCTGCTCGCGCTGCTGCTGCTGGACGCCCTCGGCGCCGAGAGCCCGACCGCGTACTACACGCTCGAGCTGTACCCGTGGCTGGCGAGCGAGACGCACCGGCTGCACCGGGCACGCGGCCTGGACCGGCTGGACAGCGGTGCCTGCTGCTGAACCACCGCCCACCTCGCACGAGTCACCGCTGGTCACGCTGGTGGGCGGCAAGGGAGGCGTCGGCAAGACGACCGTCGCGGCCGCGTACGCGAACCTGCTCGCGCGGCGTGGCCACCGGGTGCTGCTGGTCTCCACCGACCCGGCGCACTCGACCGGCGACCTGCTGGGGGTCCGCGCCGGGGATGAGCCGACGCTCGTGTCGCCGGGGTGGTGGGTGCTCGAGGTGGACGCCGAGCAGGCTGCCCGCCGGCACGTGGACCGCATCGCCGCCGAGGCCGCCGACGTCGTCCCGGCCGAGGTGCTGCCGGCAGTACGACGTCACCTCGCGGCCGCGCTCGCCAGCCCCGGGACCGTCGAGAGCGCCCTGCTCGACCGGCTGAGCGACGTCCTGCTCGAGGCGACGACGCACTACGACCGTGTCGTCGTCGACACGGCGCCCACCGGGCACACGCTGCGCCTACTCGTCCTGCCGGACCTGCTCTCCGGCTGGGTCGAGGGCCTGCTGCGACGACGCCAGGACGTGCTGCGCAAGGACGCCATGCTGCGGAGCATGGCCGGCGAGGAGCCCGAGCCGGACGCCGACCCGGTCGCCGAACGGCTGCGGGCGCGCAGGGACCGCCTCGCCGCCATGCGGCGGCTGCTGGTCAACGACGCCGTGGTCCACCTCGTCCTGGTGCCCGAGCGACTGCCGGTCGCCGAGACGGTCCGTGCCCGAGACGCCCTGGTGGACGGCGGACTGCGCGTGGGGGCGATGGTCGTCAACCGGGTGTTCCCGGACGGCGACGACCCGTTCCTGGCCGCCCGGGGTGTCCAGCAGGCGGGATGGCTGGCCACCATCGACGACGTGCTGGGCACGCACCCGCGGGTCCGGCTGCCCCACCTGGCCAGGGACCCCGGCCGGGACGACCTCGACGAGCTTGCCGACCTGCTCGCCGCGGCGGGCCTGTGACGACGGACGACGGACGAAGCGAGCCGATGGAGCAGGACGCTGGGTCGGTCGTGGGGCACGGCGGCGAGCAGGTCGTCGCGGTAGCACGCGAATACGGCGTCGACACCGTGTTCACCCTGTCCGGCGCGCACGTCTTCCCGGTGTACGACGGAGCCGTCAAGGCCGCGGACCCGTTGCGGCTGCTCGACGTCCGGCACGAGCAGACGGCCGTCTTCGCCGCCGAGGGCCTGGCGAAGCTGACCCGTCGTCCCGGCCTCGCCGTGGTGACTGCGGGCCCGGGCGTGACCACACGATCTCGGCCGTGACGACCGCGCAATTCAACGGTTCCCCGGTCGTCGTCCTGGGGGGCCGCGCACCCGCGTGGCGCTGGGGCACCGG
>JBBSNO010000193.1:0-5125 GCA_038232615.1 Actinomycetales bacterium | reverse complement strand
TCACCACCGTCACCGGTACCGACCTCCTCGCCGGCGCCGCACGCTGCCAGCGCGAGGATCGAGGCCGTCAGGAGGGCGGATACGCGCACACAGCGCATGAGGACAACCTCTCGACGCGAATTGAAGTCCCTCTCGACCCTGCCGTCGCCACGGACCCATGTCAACCGTGTGCCACGCCGTCCGGCGACTGTGACCCGGACGTGACCGGTCCTTGGCATCCAGTGCATGCCCGTCTCACGCTTCGGTCATGGCGTCGCCCACATCAGGGTCAGCAGCGGGACTCGAACCCGCAACCGGCCTTGGGAGAGCCGGTGGACGTTGCCGTCTGCCGCGAGGTTGATCACGCGGCCGTCGTCCTGGCACCGGATGGTTCGCGTACACACCCCTGAGCAACGACGTCTACCGACCCGGGATCGTGGACTCGCTCCCGTCAGGTGGCGGCGTCAACGCCGATTCCCTCAGCGCAGTGGGCCTGGCGCTCACGAGTCTGGGGGCGGCACTGGTCGCGGCCGTCACCGGGCGGCGCCTCGGCCGCCGTTGAGCCTCAGTCGTCGACGCCTCGGGCCACCAGCGCCTCACCGAGCCGGTCGGCGTGCCGCACCGTGCGGATCACCAGCGGCACCAGCAGGGCCCGCGGGCTGCGCTCCAACCCGCGGGCCCGGCGCGCGTCGCGGGCCTGGCCGTAGGTCGTGGCCAGCACCGGGACGGCGCGGATCGCCAGGGCCAGCACCAGCGCGACGCGTTCCGTCGAGACGCCGATGCGCCGCATGGGGCTCAACGCGAGCTCGAGGACGTCGAGCATCTCGCTGACCCGCGTCGTCAGGGTGACGAGCCCCGCCGCGGCCACCGTGACCACCAGGGTGCCGACCACGACGACTGCCGCCTGCCAGCCCGCCGTCCACCACTGGAACGGCACCAAAGCCACGACCACCCACCGCAACGGCCACACCTGGGCCGCCGCGGTCCGCAGGCCGTACCGCGCGAGCGCGTAGGCGCCGGCGACGAGCAGCGCACCCGCGCCGACGGCAACCGGCGTCCGCAGGGCGACGACGGCCGTCGTCAGCGCCGCGAGCAGCAGCAGCTTCGTGCCCGCGCCGCAGCGGTGCAGCGCCGACGTGCCGGGACGGAAGAGGCCGGTCACCGCTACCCGACCCCGCCCATCAGCGCGCGGTAAGCCGCCACCGCGTCGGCGGGCGTCCCGTCGTGCACCACGCGTCCGTCGTCCATCACGAGCACCCGGTCCCAGCGGTCGAGCAGGTCGAGGTGGTGGGTCACGAGCACTACCTGCTGGGGCAGCTCGTCGACGAGCGCGCCCACCCCGCGGGCGTTGCGCAGGTCGAGCAGGGTGGTGGGCTCGTCGCACACCAGCACCTGCGGCTCGGTGACCAGCACCGACGCCAGCGCCAGCAGCTGCTTCTGGCCGCCGGAGAGCAGGTGCGAGGGGTGGTCGGCGTGGTCGGCGAGCCCGAACCGTTGCAGGACAGCGCTGACACGTTGTGAGACGTCGGCTCGCGGCAGCTGCTGCCGCCGCAGCGAGAAGGCGACGTCCTCCGCGACGGTCGGCATCACCACCTGGGCGTCGGGGTCGGCGAACACGAAACCGACACGACGCCGGACGGCGGCCCCGTCGCGTCGCGTGTCCAGGCCGTCGACCGACACGGTGCCGGTGTCGGGCACGACGAGCCCGTTCAGCAGCCGCGCGAACGTCGACTTGCCCGACCCGTTGGCCCCGACGACGCCGATGCGTCGCTCGGCCAGGTCGACCGTGAGGTCCCGCAGCACCGTCCGGTCGGCGTAGGCGTGCGTGACGCCCTCGACCCGGATCACCTGCGCTCCTCGCGTCTCATCGACAGCTTGCCGGGGCCTGCTGGCCTGGTCAGCCCGCCCTGGCCGGTTCGCGGCGGGGGGCCGCGGCCGGGTAACCCCGATGGACGCCGGACGCCACCGCGGTCGCGACGGCCACCTTGATGGCGTCGCCGGGCAGGAACACGGCACTCGCCACGATCGTGGCCGCCAGCCCCGAGGTGCCGGTGACCGCGGCCGACACCGGGATGCCCACGAGGTACACGACACCGATGCCGCCCACGACGTTGGCGACCGCGCCCCACCACAGCGGGTAGCGGGGCAGGCGCCGCTCGACGAGCCACCCGACGACGGCGGCGCCGAGCACCCACCCGACCAGGTACCCGACGGTCGGTCCGGCGAAGACGCCGAGGCCGCCGCGGCCGCCGGCCAGCAGCGGCAGGCCGATCGCCACCAGGGCCAGGAACACCAGGACCGACAGGGCGCCGCGCTTCCAGCCCAGCACCGAGCCGGCGAGCATCGGCCCCATGCTCTGCAGGGTGATGGGCACCGCGTTGCCGAACAGGTTCAGCGAACCCGGTAGCCCGAGGACCGCGAGCAGGGCGGCGAACGACGCGACCAGAGCCAGGTCGCGGGCGGGCAGGCGGCGGCTGGACATGGCGCACAGGCTAGAGGTCTGCGGCGAAGGTGTCGCAACCGTCGACCGACCCGCCGGAGTACCCGGTCAGGAACCACTGCTGGCGCTGCTCGCTGGAGCCGTGGGTCCAGGCCTCCGGGTTCACCTGTCCCTGGGTCGACTCCTGGATGCGGTCGTCACCCACGGCGGAGGCGGCCGAGAGAGCGTCGGCGATGTCGGCGTCCGACAGTGGCAGCAGCAGCGGCTCGCCGGTGTCGGGGTCGGGCGTCGTGGTGGCGTGGTGGGCCCACACGCCGGCAAAACAGTCGGCCATCAGCTCGACCCGGACGGCGCCGGACTCGGGACCCTGCGGGTCCTGCTGGCCGCGCCCCAGAACGCCGAGCTGGTTCTGGATGTGGTGGCCGAACTCGTGCGCCACCACGTACTCCTCCGCCAGTGGTCCGCCCGAGGCGCCGAACCGCTCGCGCAGCAGGTCGAAGAAGCCGGAGTCGAGGTAGACCGTCTGGTCGGGTGGGCAGTAGAAGGGACCGACCGCGGCGGTGGCCGACCCGCAGCCGGTGCCGACCTGCTGGGTGAAGATGACCAGCTCCGGCTGGACGTACTGCGTGCCGGTGGTCGGCAGCTGCGCCTCCCAGACGGCGTCCAGGCTCTCGGCGGTGGCGATGATGCGGCAGTCGACGTCCTCGTTGGCGTCGGCGCCCGTCCGGCACTGCTCGAAGCCCGCGCCGTCCGGGGACGCCGGGCCGGCGCCACCCGCGAGGTCGGCCGGGTTGACGCCGAACACCAGTGCCAGCACGAGCAGCACCAGGCCGCCCGCGCCACCGCCGATGGCGAGGCCGCCGCCCCGGCCCCCGCCTCCGCGGCTCGCGCGCCCGGCACTGATCCGCCCACCTTCGTCGAAGCTCATGGCGCCCGCCCCCCTCCTCGCGACGCCGGTCGGAGGTCCGCCTGCGCCCGCGTAGACTAGAGCGGACCCCCTCGTCCTGCCCGCTGCACGCCGGCGGCGCTCCCGTACGCCCACGGGTGACGACCCCGACCCGAAGGACCCGACGTTGATCACCGCCCACGGCCTCGAGCTGCGCGCCGGCGCGCGCATCCTGATGCGGGACGTGAGCTTCCGGGTGGGCGCGGGTGACCGGATCGGCCTCGTCGGTCGTAACGGCGCCGGCAAGACGACGTTGACGAAGATCCTTGCCGGTCAGGGCGAGCCGGCAGGGGGGACGGTGACACGGACGGGCGAGATCGGCTACCTCCCGCAGGATCCGCGCACCGGTGACCTCGACGTCAACGCCCTCGACCGGATCCTGTCCGCGCGCGGGCTCGACGAGGTGATCCGCCGCATGCGCCGATGCGAGGGCGAGATGGCGAGCGCGGACGACGACACGCGCGACACGGCGATGGACCGGTACTCGCGCCTGGACGCCGAGCTGTCGGCCCGCGGCGGGTACGCCGCCGAGTCGGAGGCGGCACGCATCGCGAGCAACCTCGGCCTGGACGACCGGATCCTCGGCCAGCCGTTGCGCACCCTCTCCGGCGGTCAGCGGCGCCGGGTCGAGCTGGCGCGGATCCTGTTCTCCGGCGCGCAGACCCTGCTGCTGGACGAGCCCACGAACCACCTCGACGCCGACTCGGTGGTGTGGCTGCGCGACTTCCTCAGGGCCCACACCGGCGGCCTCATCGTGATCAGCCACGACGTCGCCCTGATCGAGACCGTCGTGACCAAGGTCTTCTACCTCGACGCCAACCGCGCCGTCGTGGACATCTACAACGTGGGCTGGAAGGCGTACCTGTTGCAGCGCGAGACCGACGAGCGCCGCCGGCACCGCGAGCGCGCCAACGCCGAGAAGAAGGCCGCGACCCTGATGGGGCAGGCGGACAAGATGCGGGCGAAGGCGAGCAAGGCCGTCGCCGCGCAGAACATGGCCCGCCGCGCCGAGAAGTTGCTGGCCGGACTCGAGGACGTGCGTGCCCACGACAAGGTCGCGAAGCTGCGTTTCCCGGAGCCCGCGCCCTGCGGCAAGACGCCGCTGCGCGCCGAGGGGCTGTCGCGCTCGTACGGCTCGTTGGAGATCTTCACGGACGTCGACCTCGCGATCGACAAGGGCAGCCGCGTCGTCGTCCTGGGGCTGAACGGAGCCGGCAAGACGACCCTGCTCCGGATCCTTTCGGGCATCGACCAGCCCGACACCGGCGAGGTGCAGCCCGGCCACGGTCTGCGGCTCGGCTACTACGCCCAGGAGCACGAGACGCTCGACACGTCGCGCACCGTGCTGGAGAACATGCGGTCCGCGGCCCCTGACCTCGGGGACACCGACGTCCGCAAGGTGCTCGGTTCGTTCCTGTTCAGCGGGGACGACGCCGACAAGCCGGCGGGCGTGCTCTCCGGTGGGGAGAAGACCCGGCTGGCCCTGGCCACGCTCGTGGTGTCGGCGGCCAACGTGCTGCTGCTCGACGAGCCCACCAACAACCTCGACCCGGCGTCTCGCGAGGAGGTGCTGGGTGCCCTGCGCAGCTACGCCGGGGCCGTCGTCCTGGTGACGCACGACGAGGGGGCCGTCGACGCGCGCGCCCCCGCGCGCCTGGTCCTGGTCGGGGGGCCCGGCGCGGGGCGCGGGGCCCCCCACGGGGGGGCCCGGGGGGGGGAGGGCGGGGCCCCGGGGGGAGGGCAGGGGGGGGAGGGTGGCG
>JBBSNO010000192.1:0-5155 GCA_038232615.1 Actinomycetales bacterium | reverse complement strand
CGTCGCGTCCGTGCGCGAGACCGGGCTCGCCGTCGAGCTGGTCGTGGCCGGGACGCCCCGTCCCCTCACCCCGCACGTCAGCCTGGTCGCCTACCGCCTGGTGCAGGAGGCCCTGACGAACACGATCAAGCACTCCACCGCCGGGTCCGTGACCGTCACGCTGACCTACGAGCCGGACGAGGTCGTCGTGCACGTCAGCGACCGCGGACCACGACGTGCTAACCATCACCTGACGCCGCAGGGGACCGGAGCCGGCCTGGTCGGGATGAGGGAACGAGTGGCAGCCGTGCGCGGCGAGATCGAGAGCGGGCCGGACGACGATGGCGGCTTCCGGCTACGGGCGCGGCTGCCGGCGGCGAGCCGATGATCCGGGTCGCCGTCGTCGACGACCAGGAGCTGACACGCGAGGGCTTCTCGCTGATCCTCGACGCACAGCCGGATCTCGAGGTCGTCGGCGTGGCCACGGACGGCGCCGAGGCGGTCGCCCTCGTGCGCGCCCACGCCCCCGACGTCGTGCTGATGGACGTCCGGATGGCCGTCATGGACGGCGTCGAAGCCACCAGGCACATCACCGGCCTCGGGACGGGTAGCAGGGTGCTGGTCCTGACGACCTTCGACCTCGACGAGTACGTCTATGCGGCGCTGCGGGCCGGTGCCAGCGGCTTCCTGCTCAAGGACGCCCCGCGGGCCACGCTGATCGAGGCGGTGCGCTGCGTCCACGCCGGAGAGGTGGTGCTTGCTCCCGACGTCACCAGGCGCCTCGTCGAGGCGTACGTCGCACGCGGGGCCGTGCGTCCGGACCCCGCCCTGGCTCGACTCTCCCCCCGGGAGGCCGAGACCCTCGCCCTCGTCGCCCAGGGCAGGTCCAACGCGGAGATCGCTGGCCAGCTGTTCCTCAGCGAGGCCACCGTGAAGACACACGTGGCTCGCGTCCTCGCGAAGCTCTCCCTGCGCGACCGGGTCCAAGCGGTCGTCTACGCCTACGAGCACGGGATCGTAGCTCCCGGCGCCACCGGACGGCGCTGACTGCTCGGCCGTGAACCGGTTCGTTCGACCGTCCTTGCCCGTGACCATCCGGAGCCGGTGGACGAAGTGCCGGTCGACCACCAGGGTCATGCTGTCGAAGAAGTGCGCCTCGAGGGCCACGCGTGCGGACTGGTCCTCGCCGTCCGTTGCTGCGCCGGCGTCCGCCGTGCGGACCAATGCTCAGGTCGCTCTCGCCACCATGCTGCCGTGCCCTTGGCATACTGAGGACATGGCGGAGCTCACCACCAAGCAGATCCTCGACGCTCGCATCGACGACTGGCGGAAGCTCGCCCAGGCCCTGCATGCGCGGTTCCTCACCGGCGACTTCATCACGGGCCTCACGTTCGTCACCGCCGTCACCGAGGCCGCCGAGCGAGCAGGCCACCATCCCGACGTGACGCTGACCTACCCGTTCGTGGACGTGAAGCTGATCAGCCACGACGTCTCCGGAGTCACCCGGCGCGACATCGACCTCGCCCGGCAGATCAGCGCGATCGCCCGTGAGCAGGGGATCGGCGTGGAGCCGAGCGCCCTGACCGAGCTCGAGCTCGCGCTGGACACCGCCGACCTCGCAGTCGTAGGACCCTTCTGGGCCGCCCTGCTCACCGGGACTGCCGACTCGCTGGTGGGCGACGACGTCGCCGATCCCCGTGGGCGGGTGCCCTTGCTCTGGTTCCAGCACACCGACGCGCACCAGACTCCGCGTCAGCGCTTCCACATCGACCTGTGGGTGCCGCACGACGTCGCCGAGGAGCGCATCGCTGCCGCGGTCGCCGCGGGTGGGCGAGTGGTCGACGACGAGCAGGCTCCGGCGTTCGTCGTCCTGGCCGACCCCGAGGGCAACAAGGCCTGCGTGTGCACGTGCCTCGACCGCTGACCCGACCTACGCTCAACGCGGCATGTCCGGTCGTGCGACGTCCGGCGTGTAGGCAGGGCTGGTGCCTATGCCGTCCAGGCGCGCTTGCGGCTTCCATCAGAGTCCAGTTTCCGAAGTCCTACGCGTCAGGAGCCATGACTCCGACGATCATCAGACCGAAGAGAATCAGCATCCATCCGAAGTAGACCGCCATTCCTCTGCCATGTCGGCGGACGGGCCTGCCGGCACCTCGAAGGCCGTCGCGCATCATCACGAAGCCGCCGCTGACCGCCGCCAGCCCCAGCACCACGCCCGCGATTCTTACGCCGACAACAGTGTCATGGACAGAAGGTGGGTCAACGGTCTTGCCGGCAAACTGCGCTCCGCTGCAATCGGACGAGCGTGACTCCTGCCAACGCGGCAGGAGCGGGCGAGCGCAGCCGCCCTGGCAGCGGCAGACGAGGACGTTGATGGCAGGATCGCGGCGTGCTGCCGTACGTCGCACCTTTGGCCTGGCTGATCGTCGGCACGTTCGGGGCGGCGGCGTGGGTCTACGCCAGTAGTGACCGCGTACTGGAGCGCCGTACTCCCGAGCAACGGCAGCAGTTGCGCGCCACGTTCGACGGCCGGGTGCACATTCTCCTTACCGGCGCGATCGGGTTGCTGTGCCTGGCGGCGACGATCCGCTCAATCTGGATCGGTGACGGCGCCTGGTGGGTGTGGTTGCTTACCGTGGCCCAGATCGGTGCCCTTCTCAGCAGCACGCAGCGACCCGCGCCGCCACCACCTGTGCCGACGCAGCGGGCAGCGCCCCGGTGACCACCACGACCAGGCCGCCGGCCGGCAGCAGCCACCAAAGGCGCCTCACCGGCGGACGACGACGTCCAACACGCGGCTGCCGTCACGGGCCACCGGGCCGAGCTCGACCTCGAAGACCTCGGCGACGGCGTCCGCGAGTGCCTGCGGGTTCCTGGGGTCGCGGCCGCCGCGCTCCACCAGGTGGCGCGCGACCAGGCCGCGGGTGTGCTTGGCCAGGTGCGAGACGACGCTGCGTCGTCCGGCGTCGTCCCGCAGCACGCGGACGGCCACGGTGCGCTCGGCGACGTCCCCGCGCGGGCGCCACGCGGCGACGTACGTCGAGGATCGGCAATCGACGACGACACCGCTGGCCTCGACGTCGAGCACCGGCCGGAGGTGGGAGCGCCAGTACGCGGCGAGCGACCCGACGCCGGGGAGGTCGACACCCATCAAGAGGCGGTAGGGCGGCACCCGGTCAGCTGGCCGCAGAGCACCCAGGCCGCCGAGACGACAACGACGCGGGACGCGGCCCGGCGCCGCGCGGCCGTCGGGAGCCCGGCGAGGTCGAGCGCCTCGTAGAGCACCCCGGTGGACAGGGCGGACGCCGGCAGGGCAGGCAGCGTGCGCCAGCGGGCGTTGCGCCAGACGTCGTCCGCCAACGAGGCACCGACCCCCAGCACGTCCAGCGCGTCGTCGGCCGCGCTCACCTGCGCGAGCGCGTCCAGCACCCTCACCCGCGCACCCGTCAGCTCGGGGAAGGACAATGTGTCCGGGTCGACGGGGGTGCCGCGCCGCCGGGTCGCCTTGCCCTGCGAGGGCGGCAGCAGCACGAGCACGGGGCAAGGGTAGGTGTGGCTGGAGGCTGGCGAGGGCGTCGGGTAGGGGCGGCGGAACCCGCGCCTGCGTAGGGTGCTGGGCATGCCGCACACGCGCACGCGACTGAAGACCCGCCGTGAGGACGGCAGCAGCGCCGGGCACGCCGACGGCCCCGTGCTGGAGGAGGCGCTCGGCGCGGTGCGCAGGGAGCTCGACCTGCCCGATGGTTTCGACGCAGCGGTGCTGGCCGAGGCGGAGCGCGCGGCGGGCACCCCGACGGCGCCCGACCACGACTGGACGGACGTCGCCTTCGTCACCGTCGACCCGCCCGGGGCGACCGACCTCGACCAGGGCGTGCACCTCGAACGCAGCGGCGACGGGTACCGCGTCCGCTACGCCATCGCCGACGTCGCCGCGTTCGTCACACCGGGTGGCCTGGTGGACGCCGAGGCCCGTCGGCGCGGGCAGACGCTGTACCTGCCGGACTCGCGGGTCCCGCTGCACCCGCCGGTGCTCTCCGAGCGTGCCGCGAGCCTGCTGCCGGACGTCGACCGGCCGGCGTACGTGTGGGTCATCGACCTGGACTCCGACGGCGAGACGACCGCCGTGGACGTGGTGCGGGCGATGGTCCGCAGCCGGGCGCAGCTCACCTACGACGAGGTGCAGGCCGACGCCGGCGCCGGTAAGCCCCCCGAGCCGCTGGCGCTGCTCGACGAGATCGGTCGCAAGCGGGTGGCGCTCGAGCACGCCCGCGGGGGCGCGAGCCTGGCGATCCCCGACCAGGAGGTGGTGGAGACGGCGGCGGGCTACGAGCTGCGTTTCCGGCCGCCGGTGCCCGCTGAGGACTGGAACGCGCAGATCTCGCTGCTGACGGGCATGGCGGCGGCCGACCTGATGCTCGCGGGCGAGGTGGGCATCCTGCGGACGATGCCCGGCCCCGACCCCCGGACCATCGCACGGTTCCACCGGCAGGCCGACGCCCTGGGCGCGCACTGGTCGGCCGAGACGCCGTACGGAGACTTCCTGCGCTCGCTGGACCCCACCGAACCCCGGCAGCTCGCGCTGCTGCACGCCTCGGCGACGCTCTTCCGCGGCGCCGGCTACACCCCGTTCGACGGTGCGGTGCCAGAACGGGTGGTGCAGGCTGCGGTCGGCGCCCCGTACACCCATGTCACGGCACCCCTGAGGCGCCTGGTCGACCGCTTCGCCCTGGTCGTGTGCGAGTCGCTGTGCCGGGGCCGTGAGGTGCCCGACTGGGTCCGGGCCGCGTTGCCGGAGCTACCGGCGTTGATGGCCGACTCCGACCGGCGGGCAGGCACCCTGGAGCGGGCCAGCATCGAGGCGGCCGAGGCGATCGTCCTGGCCGACCGCGTGGGGGAGCGTTTCGAGGCTGTCGTCGTCGACGTGGCCGACGACGGCGGCAGCGGGCTCGTGCAGCTGCTCGACCCCGCGGTCCTGGCTCGCGCGCAGGGCCAGGTCGAGCTGGGGTCGGCGATGACCGTCGCCCTGGAGGCCGTGGACCTCACCACGCGCAGCGTGCGATTCGTGCCTGCGCCCTGACGTTGCGCCCCCCCGCTGGCCCTGATCGTCGGGGCCGGGGGGGGGGGGCCCCCCCCCCCGCCGGGCGGGGGGGAGGGGGGGGGGGGGGGGGGGGGGGGG
>JBBSNO010000191.1:0-5167 GCA_038232615.1 Actinomycetales bacterium | reverse complement strand
TCTTGACGAACTGAGCCTCGTCCAGGACCAGCCCCGCCCACTCCAGCCCCTGGTAGGACTCCGCGTCGATCCGGAACAGCGCGTACGACGTGATGACCAGGTCAGCGCCCGCGACGTCCTCGGCCAGCGGTGTGGCCCGCCGCCGTGACGTCTCGGTGACGGTGCGCACCTTCAGTCCCGGCGCGAACCGGGTGGCCTCGTGCTCCCAGTTGGCGACCACGCTGGTCGGGGCCACCACGAGGAACGGCCCCGGCAGACCCCGGGTCTCGTGCGCGTGGCACATCATCGCCAGGGCCTGGACCGTCTTGCCCAGTCCCATGTCGTCCGCCAGGATCCCGCCGAGGTTGTGCTGCCACAGGAAGGCGAGCCAGTGGTAGCCGTCGAGCTGGTAGGGCCGCAGCTCGGCGTCGAGCCCGGCGGGCACCGGCGGTGGGGTGACGTCGTCCAGGTTCAGCAGCCCCTGGACGGTGTCCGCCCAGCGCCGGCTCTGGCTCTCCACGACGCCGAGCTCGAGCAGCTCCTCCCACAGGGCCGCCTGGTAGACGCTGAGTCGGAGGCCGCCACCCTCGCGGTCCTGCAGCGCGCGGGCCTCGGCGATCAGTGCGCTCAGCTGCTCGAGCTCGGGACGATCGAGGTCGAAGTACGTGCCGCTGGCCAGGACGAGGTGCGTCTGCTGTGCTGCGAGCGCGGTGAACAGCTGGTCGAACGGGATCTCCTCGCCGTCGATCGTCACCGACACGGCGAGGTCGTACCAGTCCGGGCCGTCGGTGGAGTCGCTCGTGCCGAGGTGGACGACGGGGGCCGACTGCGCCGGCCGGAAGTCCGACGGCTCGCCGACGAGGGTCAGCAGCAGGTCGTCGTCGTCGCGCAACCCCGGCAGCACGTCGCGGGTGAAGGCCACCGCGTCGATGCCGGTGAGGCGTCGGTGCCCGCAGAGCAGTGGCTGGACCTCGGGGGCGACGGCCTCCAGCAGCCGTTGCTCGTGCGCCCGGTCGCGGACCACGTCCTCGCTGTCGCGAGGCCGCAACGCCACCACGGTCACCGCCTCGTCGGTCCGGTAAGCGAATCCCCACTCCAGGTCGACCTCGTGCCTCGGACGGAAGGTGACGGCGACGGCCAGCTGCGGAGGTAGCACCTCCGGCAGGTCGACGGTGCTGTCGGACGACGTCACGGGGACCGCCTGCCGGAGCCCGGGATAGTAGGACTGCAGGAAACGCGGCAGGTCGACGGCCGGGATCTGCAGTCCGTCGGGCAGCCTCAGCAGCATGGTGAGCCGCTCGTCCGGCCGCCGGTCCAGCGGCGCCAGGATCAGTCCGGCGTCGCCGTCGAGGACGAAGAGACCGTGCACGGGGTCCCCGAGCAGCTGCACCGCGGAGGCCTCGCAGCGCCGCCCGTCGACGGTGATGATCGGCTCGAGGCGGGTGTCGGACGACGGCGACGGGCGTCGCAGGTCCAGCGAGACGCTCGCCCGGTCGGCGACGACCACGGGGCCGACCGACGGTTTGGCCAGGACGAGCCCCAGGCCCGCGTCTGCCGCCTGGCCAAGCAGCGGCCAGAGCATCGGCCCGAGGTCGTCCAGGTGGACTGTCGAGTCCGAGCCGTAGCCGTAGTGGGATCGCTGCTGCGCGAGGAAGGCGGTGTAGAAGCCCCGCAGCGAGTCCCGCAGCTCCCGGTCGGTGCGCCGCCGGCCGAGGTCGTACTGCAGGTCGCGCCACGAGATGCCGGTGCGCACCCAGGCGCCGCTCTTGCCGCGCGCCACCGGCCGTAGCCGGATCCGCTGGTGAGCCGGCGACGGCGCCATGCCCGGTACGGCGTACCGGGAGGAGGCCCCGGTGACGATCTCGAGCTGGAGGGCCAGCGGAGAGCCGGTCTCGACGTCCGCCACGCTCTGCGCTCTCGCGAGCGCGGCGACAGGGCCCTCCCAGGCGGGCGGCGGCTGGTGAGTCGGCGCTTGGGAGTCGCTGGCGGCGAGCATCACGGCGGCGACGTGCTTGCAGTTGGTGGCCACCAGGCAGGTGCAGCGGCCGGTCCACCGCGCGGTGCCCAGCGGGGTGACGACGACACGGTAGGGCTGTGCTGCAGTGCCCTGAACCGCCGCGAACAGCAGCCGGCCGTCGGCGTCGACGGTGAGCTCGCGCACGCGGTCACTGCGGACGTAGGCCCGACCGGCCGTGTACGCCCGCGGCCCGACCGACCGTCGGATCGCCAGGTCGCTGAGTTGCTCGCCCACGTCTGCCCGCATGACCGTCACGGTAGACGCGGGCACCGACAGCGGGGCGCAGGCGTGACCGGCGCGTCGCTCGAGCTGTTGTCCCCCCGCGCGGCCCGTGCCGCGCGCACCGAACCAGGCGGCACGTCATCGAACAGGCCTACCGCACGCATCGAGTAGCACCGCAGATGCTACTTTGAAGTGTGGAGCGGATCGGAGTGCGCGAGCTGCGGCAGCACGCCAGCCGGTACCTCGACCGGGTCAAGGCCGGCGAGACCGTCGAAGTGACCGAGCGAGGCCGGCTCGTGGCCCTGCTCGTACCGCCCTCGCCAGCCGGCACTGCGCGGGAGCGGCTGATCGCCAACGGTCAGTTGTTGCCTTCCTCCGGGCCGTTGCGGCTGCCGCGACGCGCCTCGGTCGCGGTGGACAGCGCCGCGGTACTCGAGGAGATGCGCGAGGAGCGGTGATCTACCTCGACTCGTCCGCCCTGTTGAAGATGCTGTTCCAGGAGCAGGAGAGCGATGCTCTGCACGACTGGCTCACGCCCCTTGCCGCCGTGCCCACAGTGAGCAGCGAGCTGGCCAGGGTCGAGGTTCTGCGGGCGACCCGACGACTCGACCCTGCGACGCTGCCCGCCGCGCGGACCCTGCTCGGCCAGCTGGACCTGGTGGCCCTGACAGCAGGAGTACTCGAGCAGGCTTCGTACGTGGGGGAGGCGTCGTTACGCAGTCTCGACGCGCTGCACCTCGCCAGTGCCCTGTCGCTCGGCGCGGACCTCTCGGCCTTCGTCGCGTACGACCACCATCTGGCCGCGGCCGCCGCAGGCGCCGGACTCGAACCGCTCCACCCCGGTGTGTGACCGGTTGCCGACCCCCCTGCACCCGAAGACCGATCCATCGGCGACCGCCACCCCGCTCATCGGCGTCCGCGACGTCTAGAGTTCAGTCGGGCAGGCTCAACAAGCATCAGTCTTGATTTGACAAGTCGTTGGCTGAGACCGCAGATTGAGCGCAGACAACTCAGGTTCACACTTCTGGAGGACACAGCCATGGCACGAGCGGTCGGTATCGACCTGGGGACGACGAACTCCGTCGTCTCCGTCCTGGAGGGCGGCGAGCCCACCGTCATCGCGAACGCCGAGGGGGGACGCACCACGCCGTCCGTCGTCGCCTTCGCCAAGTCCGGCGAGCCGCTCGTCGGCGAGATCGCGAAGCGGCAGGCGGTCACGAACGTCGACCGGACCATCCGCTCGGTCAAGCGCCAGATGGGCACCGACTGGTCCGTCGAGATCGACGACAAGAACTACACCGCGCAGGAGATCAGCGCGCGGATCCTGATGAAGCTCAAGCGGGACGCCGAGGAGTACCTGGGCGAGCCCGTCACGGACGCGGTCGTCACCGTCCCGGCGTACTTCGAGGACTCCCAGCGCCAGGCGACCAAGGAAGCCGGTGAGATCGCCGGCCTCAACGTGCTGCGGATCATCAACGAGCCCACCGCGGCGGCCCTGGCCTACGGCCTGGACAAGGGCAAGGAGGACGAGCTCATCCTCGTCTTCGACCTCGGTGGCGGCACGTTCGACGTCTCCCTGCTCGAGGTCGGCAAGGACGCCGAGGACGGCTTCTCCACGATCCAGGTCCGCGCCACCAGCGGTGACAACGAGCTCGGCGGCGACGACTGGGACAACCGCGTCGTCGACTGGCTCGTCTCGCAGGTCAAGAACAGCGCCGGTGTCGACCTGTCGAAGGACAAGATCGCCATGCAGCGTCTGCGCGAGGCCTCGGAGCAGGCGAAGAAGGAGCTGTCGAGCTCCACCGCCACGTCCATCTCGCTGCAGTACCTGTCGATGACCGAGAACGGCCCGGTGCACCTGGACGAGAAGCTGACCCGCGCCCAGTTCGAGCAGATGACCACCGACCTGCTCGAGCGCACCAAGGCGCCGTTCCGCCACGTGATCAAGGACGCCGACGTCTCCGTCGACGACATCCACCACATCGTGATGGTCGGTGGCTCCACCCGGATGCCCGCCGTCGCCGACGTCGTCCGCGAGCTGACCGGTGGCAAGGAGCCCAACAAGGGCGTCAACCCCGACGAGGTCGTCGCGGTCGGCGCGGCCCTGCAGGCCGGCGTCCTGAAGGGCGAGCGCAAGGACGTCCTGCTGATCGACGTCACGCCGCTCTCCCTGGGCATCGAGACCAAGGGCGGGATCATGACCAAGCTCATCGAGCGCAACACGGCCATCCCCACCAAGCGGTCCGAGGTCTTCACCACGGCCGACGACAACCAGCCGAGCGTGCTGATCCAGGTGTTCCAGGGCGAGCGCGAGCTGGCGCAGCACAACAAGCCGCTGGGCACCTTCGAGCTGACCGGGATCGCGCCGGCGCCGCGGGGCATCCCCCAGGTCGAGGTCACGTTCGACATCGACGCGAACGGCATCGTGCACGTCTCGGCCAAGGACCGGGGCACCGGCACGGAGCAGTCGATGACGATCTCCGGCGGCAGCGCGCTGCCCAAGGAGGACATCGACCGGATGGTGCGCGAGGCCGAGGAGCACGCCGAGGAGGACGCCAAGCGGCGTGAGGAGGCCGAGACCCGCAACTCGGCGGAGCAGCTCGTCTACTCCACCCAGAAGTTCCTGGCCGACAACGACGACAAGCTGCCCGAGGACGGCAAGGCGTCGACGAAGGCGGCCGTCGGCGAGCTCGAGGAGGCACTGAAGGGCGACGACGTCGAGGCGGTCAAGACCAAGCACGAGGCGCTGGCCACAGCCAGCCAGGCTCTCGGCACGGCGATGTACGCCGCGGCGCAGGCCGAGTCCGAGGCCGGTGCCTCTGACGCCGGGTCGCAGGCCGGACCCGACTTCTCCAAGGGCGACGCGCCGTCGTCCGGCAGCTCCGACGAGGACGTCGTGGACGCCGAGATCGTCGACGAGGACGAGCGCAAGTGACCGACGCCCCCTCG
>JBBSNO010000190.1:0-5294 GCA_038232615.1 Actinomycetales bacterium | reverse complement strand
CTTGGTGCTCGCCCGCGTCCGCACGCGGCGCTGACCCCGCTCGACCCGCACCACCGCCCGCCAGCACCACCGCCCGCCAGCACCACCGCCCACCAGCACCACCGCCCACCAGCGGCACACGGCACCGTGCCGTGGCCGTGACCAGAAAAGAGAATCCATGAAGCTCTCCGCCGTCCGTCGTCGCACCGCTGTCGTCGCCGTCGCCGCGCTGACGACACTGACCGTCGCACTCTCCGCCACCCCCGCCACGGCGGGCTCCATGTTCTTCTCCAAGAGCTCGGGCCGGACGGCGTCCGCGGACTGGCTCGAGGTCGGGACGCTGCCCGGTGGGGTCCCGGGCAACATCCACTTCGGGTTCATGCAGGTCGAGGACCTCGGAGGCGGCCACGCCAACGTGTTCGGTGTCGTCGACGACCTCACGTGCCCGAACGGCGTGATCCCTGGTGGTCCAGGCGGAGGTCACGGCGAACCGGTCGAGAGCGAGTGCACCTACGAGGGCGCACGGTTCATCGACGGTGGGGACGTCACCTTCACGATGGACCGTAAGTTCCGCTCGGCCAGCCTCACCGGAACCCTTGCCGTCTTCGGCCACGACGGGCCTGCGGGCAACCCCGGGGTCGCCATGACCTGGACCGGAGTCGGCGACACGTTCCGCTCGGTCGAGTCCGGTCGCTACGACGACGGGACGAACAGCGGCAGCTACCGCTACTCGTTCGCCGGCCGTGACGCAGGAGTGTCCGGCAACATCGGTGCGATGGTCTTCGACGACGAGGTCGGCGAGTACTCGAACGCGCAGATGGGCAGCTACCGCTCCGTGTCGCGCGACCGTCAGCGCTGAAGGTGTGCACGGAGTCCTTGATCAACGCGGAGACAACACACCCCGACGATGGAGGACTCCGTGCCCGCCCGGCCCCTGGGTCGCGACGGCCAGCTCAGGCCTGGACGACGACGGGGATGACCATCGGACGCCGACGCAGCTTGTTGGAGGCCCACCGGCCCACGATGTGGCGCACTGTCTGCTGGAGCTGAAGCGTGTCGCCGATCCCCTGCCGCCCGGCGTCCTCGAGCGCCTCGACGAGCACGGGGCGGATGTCGTCGAAGATGGCGTCGTCCTCGGCGAAACCCCGGGCGTGGATCTCCGGACCCGTGACCACCTTGCCGGAGGCGGCGTCGACCACGACGAAGATCGAGATGAAGCCCTCGTCGCCGAGGATCCGACGGTCCAGCAGGTCGGCCTCGGTGTTCTCCCCGACCGACGACCCGTCGACGAAGACGTAGCCGCAGGGCACGGCGCCGGTCACCGTCGCGACGCCGTCCGCCAGGTCGACGACCACGCCGTCCTCGACGACGACTCGCTCGCGGGGGACGCCGGTCTGCACCGCCAGGTCGGCGTTGGCGTGCAGGTGCCGGATCTCGCCGTGCACCGGCATCACGTTGCGCGGACGGATGGTGTTGTAGCAGTACAGCAGCTCACCTGCGCTGGCGTGGCCGGAGACGTGCACGCGCGCGTTGCCCTGGTGGACGACGGTGGCCCCGAGCCGGACCAGCCCGTTGATGACCCGGTAGTTCGCCTTCTCGTTGCCGGGGATCAGTGACGACGCCATCACGACGGTGTCGCCGGCACCGACGCCGATGCGGTGGTCGCGGCCCGCCATCCGCGACAGCGCAGCCATCGGCTCGCCCTGCGAGCCGGTTCACGTCAGCACGACCTCGTCGTCCGGCAGGTCGCCCGTGGCCTTGAGGTCCATCAGCAGGCCGTCGGGCACGGACAGGTAGCCCAGGTCGGCCGCGACGCCCATGTTGCGCACCATCGAGCGACCGACCAGCGCCACCCGCCGACCGTGGGCGTGGGCGGCGTCCATCACCTGCTGCACCCGGTGCACGTGCGAGGCGAAGCTGGCGACGATGCCCCCGAGCGGGACGACGCGCAGGGCGCCGGGCGGGAGGGCAGGCGGCAGGCTGAGCTCGGGATGCGGGTGGGACACCTACGGCGCCAGCTGGTCGAGCGCCGTCCGCAAGGTCGCCACCTGCTCGTCGGTCGCGTCCACCAGCGGAAGGCGGACGGTGCGGTGCGAGATGACGCCCTGGATCTGCGCGACGGCCTTGGCCGTGATGGCTCCCTGGGTCGTGCGCATCACGGCTCGGACGACGGGCAGCAGGCCGCGGTGCACGGCGGCGGCACCCGCAAGGTCGCCGGCATCGACGCAGCGGACCATCTCCGCGTAGTGCGAGGTGGCGGCGTGCCCGACGACGCTCACGGTGCCGGCCGCCCCCTGGCACAGGTGGGCGAAGTTCAGCTCGTCGGTGCCGCTGTAGTAGGCCAGGTCGGTGGCGGCCATCACCTCGGCGGAGGAGAACAGGTCGTCCTTGGCGTCCTTGACCGCGACGATCCGGTCGTGCGCCGCGAGCCGGAGCAACGTCTCGGAGTGGATCGGCACGCCCGAGCGCCCGGGGATGTCGTAGAGCATCACCGGCAGGTCGGTGGAGTCGGCGACGACCCGGAAGTGGTGGAACAGCCCTTCCTGCGGGGGCTTGGAGTAGTAGGGCGTGACGACGAGGAGCCCGTGCGCGCCCGCCTTCTCGGCCTCCCGGGCCAGCTGGACGGTGTGAGCCGTGTCGTTGGTCCCGACACCGGAGAGCACGTGCGCACGGTCGCCCACGGCGTCGAGGACGGCACGCAGGACGACGTCCTGCTCCGCGTCGGTGGTCGTCGGGCACTCCCCCGTCGTGCCGTTGACGACGAGGCCGTCGTTCCCGGTGTCGACGAGGTGCGTGGCCAGCGCTGCGACCCCGTCGAGGTCGAGCGCGCCGTCGGCGTCGAAGGGCGTGGCCATCGCGGTGAGGACGGCGCCGAAGGGCCGGAGCGGGGCGGCGGGCATGGCTCTCAGCGTACCGTCCGGGGAGCGTTCTGAGCCGCCAGGCGCGGCGCGCACGGCGGGCCGGGCAGCGGGGCGCCGTCAGTCCTGGGTGGGGTCCTCGATCCCACGCGCGATGGCGTAGCGCACGAGCTCCACCCGGTTGTGCAGCTGCAGCTTGTTCAAGGTGTTCTGCACGTGGTTCTGCACGGTGCGGTGGGAGATGACCAGGCGTTCCGCGATCTGCTTGTACGACAGCCCCTTGGCCACCAGGCGCAGTACCTCGGTCTCCCGCTCGGTCAGGGTCGGGGTGTCGTCGGCGGCCTTCGTGGGTGTGGTGGCCATCCGTCGGAACTCACCGAGCACGAGCCCGGCCAGGCCCGCAGTGAACACGGCGTCCCCGGCCGCGGTGCGCGTGACGGCGTCGAGCAGCTCCTCGCGGGAAGCCGACTTCACCAGGTAGCCGGTGGCCCCGGCCTTGACGGCTTCCAGGACGTCGGCCTGTTCCCCGCTCGCGGACAGGACCAGCACGCGCGATGTCGGGTCGGCCGCGACCAGCTGCCGGGTCGCCTCGACGCCGCCCGTGCCGGGCATTTGCAGGTCGAGGACGACGACGTGGGGCCGGACGGCGGCTGCGCGGCGGACGGCCTCGGCGCCGTTGGAGGCCGTCGCGACCACGTCGTAGCCGGCCTCGGTGAGGTCACGTGCGACGGCCTCGCGCCACATCGGGTGGTCGTCGGCGACGAGGACCCGCACGCGCGCCGGGTCGGCGTCCCCCTCGTCACTCACGCCCGTCACCCTACGCACCACGCGCCCGCGGAGTCCTTGATCGCCGGGCGGGAGTTCCTTGATCGCGGGGGACGAGTTCCTTGATCGCGCGGGGTCAGGGCGCGGGGCGGGGGACGCGCAGCTCGACCTCGGTACCGGCGCCGGGCGAGCTCACCAGGGTCGCCGTCCCGCCGTGGTCACCCACCCTGCCCCGCACGGACGACGCCACGCCGAGCCGGCCGTCGCGCTCTGCCTGCTCGAGCCGGCCGGGCGGGATGCCCACGCCGTCGTCCCGCACCGTGACGGCGACCGCGTCGCCGGTGTCCTCGACCAGCACCCCCGCCTGGGCGCCGGGGCCGGCGTGCCGCCGGACGTTGTCGAGGGCGGCTCCCACGGCCGCTGCCAGGTCACCGGCCCCCTCGTGGGGCAGCGGCACCGGCTCGGCGGGCGCGGAGAGGTGGACGCACGCACGTGCCGGGACAGGAGGCGGCGCAGGTCGACGTCCCCGGTGGCCGTCGGTACCACGCGGGACGACACGAGGGTCCGCAGCCGCTCCTCCTGCTCCCCCGCCAGCCGCCCGAGGTCGGACGACTCGCCGCCGATCTCGGCACCACGTCGCTGCACGAACGCCAGGACCTGCAGGACCGAGTCGTGGATGTCACGGGCCAGCCGCTCGCGCTCGCGGGTGACCGCCTCGAGCCGCAGCGCCTGGGCCAGGCTCGCCTGGCTGCGCCGGTACAGGTCGGCGGAGTACCCGACGACCGCGCCGGCGAGGAGCAGCAGCACGATGTTGTGCACGGTGCCCTGGTTGACGGGGTCGACCACCAGGACATCGGCCGCACCGATCACCAGCGCCCCGGCGACGCCCGCGACCCAGCCCCTCCAGATCGCCCAGGCGAGCACCGCCGCCGCGGGCCAGGTCAGCGGCAGCGTCGAGGCCCCCTCGCCGACGCGCACCGGGTCGTCCACGAAGCGCGTGGCCAGCACCGCGGCGAAGGAGAGTCCCATGTCGACGACGACGAGCCACGTCGGACGGGAGGGCCACCACCACACGACCGCCGTCCACACCGCCATGGCGAGCAGGACGGCAGCGGCGCCGACCGGCTCCCGGTAAACCTCGTAGCGGGTGGCGAAGACGACGACCGCGTAGACGAGCGAGGCGACCCGGAAGACGTCCACGCCCCGCCACAGGGAGGAGACGAGGCCGAACCCGTCCGTTCCGCGGATAGCCGGCCCGTCCGCCCCGCGGGAAGCAACCCCCGCGGTGCCGCGGTCAGCTCGCCGCGCGATCGCCACCGCTCTCCCCCGGGCCGTCGCCCGGCCTGTCGGAAAGGTCGACGTCCCCGGTCAGTCCGCTCGCGTCGTCCCCAGAACCGCCGGTCGCGGCCACCGGGTCCTGGTCGGCGACGACGGGCTCGGGGACGACGCGCCCGCCCGGAGCCGAGGGCGCCGGCTCGGCAGCAGCCCTGGACCGCTTGGCCGCCGCGAGCTGGTCCTTCATGACGGCCGCGTAGACGTCGACGTACTCCTGGCCCGAGAGCCGCATCAGCTCGTACATGATCTCGTCGGTGATGGACCGCAGCACGAAGCGGTCGTTCTCCATGCCCTCGTACCGCGAGAAGTCCAGCGGCTTGCCGATGACGACACCGACGCGGCGGATGTGCGGGATCT
>JBBSNO010000189.1:0-5302 GCA_038232615.1 Actinomycetales bacterium | reverse complement strand
TCGCCGGGAAGAGCAGGTCGCCGGTCTTGGCCAGCTCGTACAACCGGAGCACTCCGGTCGTCGTCTCCTCGGTGACGCCCTTGATGCCGGCGGCGACATTCGTCCAGCGCTGCGGGTCCTCCGTGAGTGACTCCGCCAGCATGGTGAGGAAGACCTCGAACTCCTCGGTCTCGGCGGTGTCCGCGTTCGGAACGACGCCTGCCTTCTCGTACGACGCGCCCCGGTGCACCAGCATCGTGGCGTCGCCACCGTCATCGAGAATCATGTTCGGGCCGGTGTGGCCGCCCTGCCCGTCCGGCCAGAGCAGCGCCTGCTTGGTGCACCACCAGTACTCCGGCAGCGTCTCGCCCTTCCAGGCGAAGACGGGGACGCCCGCAGGCGCCTCGGGCGTGCCGTGGGGACCGACGGCGACCGCCGCGGCCGCCTCGTCCTGCGTGGAGAAGATGTTGCAGGAGGCCCAGCGCACGGTGGCGCCCAGCGCGGTCAGGGTCTCGATCAGCACGGCGGTCTGCACGGTCATGTGCAGCGAGCCCGCGATGCGGGCGCCCTTGAGCGGCTGCGCCGCGCCGTACTCCTCGCGGAGCGTCATCAGGCCCGGCATCTCGTGCTCGGCCAAGCGGATCTGGTGGCGCCCGGCCTCGGCCAGGTGCAGGTCTGCGACCTTGAAGTCGTCCATGGGGATGTCCTCTCGTCAGGGCGTGGCCCCGTGTCTGCGTCCTGCGCATCTCACAGGGCTCGGTGGGTCGACCTCGCCGGGCCGACGGACGTCGTGATGTGACGGTCGGCACCGGATCGACCCGGCGCGGCCCCTCTGGGCCTGCGGCATCACCGACGCCGGAGCGCTGCCAGTGTAACGCGTGACGGCGTCCGCGCGAGCGCCGGCGACGTCAAGGCGCGGCGGTCGGTTCCGAGCGCTGCTTTCCCGCGGTCCGCAGGTCGGGCTCGAGGTAGATGACGCGGGCGATCGGGACGGCCTGCCGCACCCGGCGCTCGGCGTCGTCGATCGCGCGAGCCACGTCGGCAGCCGTGTCGTCGCCGTCCATGGCGATCTTCGCGGCGACCAGCAGCTCCTCGGGGCCGAGGTGCAGAGTCTTCATGTGGATGATCGACGCCACGCCGTCACCCGGGAGCGCGGCCTCGATGGCCCGCACGTGTTCCGGGGTGGCGCCCTCACCGATCAACAGCGACTTCGTCTCGATCGCGAGGATGACAGCGATGATCACCAGCAGGACGCCGATCATGGCCGTGCCCAGAGCGTCCCAGCGCCCGTCGCCCGTCAGCAGCGTCAGCGAGACGCCGAAAAGGGCGAATACGAGGCCGAACAAGGCACCGCAGTCCTCCAGCAGGATCACGGGCAGCTCGGGGGCCTTGGAGGTCCGCACGAAGTCCTTCCACGAACGCTCCCCGCGCACGTGGTTGGACTCGATGACCGCGGTCCGCAGCGCGAACGACTCCATCGCCATCGCCACCAGCAGCACGACGATCGGGACCCACTGCCACGCGTCGATCGGGTGGGGGTCGGAGAACTTGTGCCACGCCTCGTAGAGCGCGAACAGGCCGCCCAGGCTGAACAGGACGATCGATACGACGAAGGCGTAGACGTACCGCGCCCGCCCGTACCCGAAGGGATGCTCTGGAGTCGCCGCCTGCTTGGCCCGCCTGCCACCGAGCAGCAGCAACGCCTGGTTGCTGGTGTCGGCCAACGAGTGCACCGACTCGGCCAGCATCGACGACGACGACGTGAGCAGGAACGCCACGAACTTCGTGACCGCGATGCCCAGGTTGGCGAACATCGCCACGACGACTGCCTTGGTACTGCCCTCTGTAGCCACAGTCCGTCAGCCTAGGGGGATGCTCAGCGCAGGGCGTCCCGCAGGTCTGCCACGTGCGGGGACAGTGCCGGGTCGAACCCGCAGCCCAGAGCCAGGTAGGTGGCGGCGAAGTCCGTGCGCGCGACGAGCTGGGCGAGGGCGACCAGCGGGCTGGCGTCGTCCGCCGTGACGTCGCTGGTGCGGACGCCGGCCTGCTCCGCGATGGTCCGCACGACCTCCGCCCCGGGTGAGGCCTCCCCCACCGACAGCAGCACCAGCCGCATCCGCGGGGACGCCGGCCCGTCGACGAACGGGTCCGCGAACAGCTCGTCCTCGGTCACGGCGGCGAAGTCGCCCCCGAACGTCGCGACCACGTCGCCGGCGTCGTCCGGCAGGCCGCCGTGGACGGCGGGAACCCGGGCCGTCCGGGACAGCACCGAGGAGGCCCGGCGTGCCGCGACCGCGGTCGTCGCGCTGTCACCCAGGACGACGGGCACGCTGCCGGACAGCTCCATGGCCAGGGTCTTGGCCGGGTTCACGAACACCTCGGACGAGGGACGGCACGAGTCCGCCTCCCGCTCCAGCACCGCCGCGACCTGCTCCAGGCCCACCGACGTGTCCGGCAGCAGGCCGACCACCTCGCACGCGACCAGCGGCGGCACCAGCAGGGACCAGAGCGCAGTCCGCGACGTCGGCGCCGAGGTCGCCTCACGGCCCGGCTCAGGCAGGGGCACGTGGACGCCGCGGGCCCGCTCGCACGCCTGCTGCAGCGGGGAGTCGGCGGCACCGACGGTCAGCAGGCGGGCTCCCCGCCGGCCGGCCTCGGCCGCGAGGACGACCGCGTGCTCGGCGCGCCCCGAGAGCGACACCGCGATCACCATGTCCAGCGCGCCGACCCACGCGGGCAGCACCGACCCGGTACACGCCACCACGGGCACCGGCGCCGCCGAGCCCAGCAGGGTGGCGATCACGTCGGAGACGACGGTGGAGCCGCCCCGGGCCGAGACCACCACGGCGCGCGGCCGGTCGTCGTCCGACCACCGGGACAGCCCGGACTCGTGGGCGAGCTCGGTCGCGCGGCGGACCTGGGCACCGCCCCCGGCCAGCGCCCGCAGCACCCCCGACGGGTCCGCGGCACCCAGCGCGTCGCCGTCGCCGAGCAACCGCTCGTCGAGTGCGCTGATGGTTCAGCCCTGCCCGTCGACGTCGTCCCGGGTCGGGCGCGCCTCGTCCACGAGCAGCACGGGGACGCCGTCGTCGACCCGGTAGGCCAGCGCGCAGTCGTGGTTGGTGCACACCAGCTCGGGCCTGCCGGCCGGCCCGGTGCCGTCGACGAGCTCGGAACGGCAGGCGGGGCAGCGCAGGATCTCGCGCAGCCAGGGGTCGAGCACCGTCATCGTGCCTCCTTGATCGTTGCCAGGACCTCGTCGCGCACGCGGGTCATCGTCGCGGTGGTGACGGCCTCAACGTTGAGCCTCAGCAGCGGCTCGGTGTTGGAGGCGCGCAGGTTGAACCACCACATCGGCCCGTCGCCGGTGGACGACACCGTCAGCCCGTCGAGCTCGTCCACCGTGGTGCCAGGGTGCCCGAAGAGGGTCCGGACACGCGCGGTGGCCGCTGCTGCGTCCTGAACGGTGGAGTTGATCTCCCCGCTGGCCGGGTACTTCTCGTAGGCCGCGACCAGCGACGACAGGGGCTCGGTGACCTCGCCGAGCGCGGCCAGCACGTGCATGGCGGCCAGCATGCCGGTGTCGGCGCCCCAGAAGTCGCGGAAGTAGTAGTGCGCCGAGTGCTCGCCCCCGAACACCGCCCCCGTCGTCCCCATCTCCGACTTGATGAACGAGTGCCCGACGCGGGTCCGCACCGGCGTGGCCCCCGCGGCCGCGACCAGCTCGGGGACGACGCGGGAGGTGATCAGGTTGTGGATGACGACCGCCTCGCGGCCTGCAGCGTGCTCCTTGGCGACCTCGCGCAGGGCGACCAGGGCGGTCACGGCGCTGGGCGTCACGGCCTCTCCGCGCTCGTCGATGAGAAAGCAGCGGTCGGCGTCCCCGTCGAAGGCGATGCCGAGGTCGGCGCCGTGCGAGACCACCGCGGCCTGCAGGTCGCGCAGGTTCTCCGGTTCCAGCGGGTTGGCCTCGTGGTTCGGGAAGGTGCCGTCGAGCTCGAAGTAGAGCGGGACGACGTCCAGCGGCAGGGCGGGCAGACCCGCCTTGGTCCCGAGCACCGCGGGGACCGTGAACCCGCCCATCCCGTTGCCGGCATCGACGACCACCGTCAGCCGACGCGAGCCGGACAGGTCCACGAGGTCGCGCAGGTACCGGGCGTAGTCGCCCAGCACGTCCTGCTCGCGACGGGTCCCCCGCTGCTGGACGACGGGCACCCCGTCGTCCAGGTAGCGCTCGGCCGTCTGCCGCACGTCCGCGAGCCCGGTGTCCTGGCCGACGGGCTTGGCGCCGGCCCGGCACAGCTTGATCCCGTTGTACTGGGCGGGGTTGTGGCTGGCCGTAAACATCGCCCCGGGGGCGTCGAGGGCCCCGCTCGCGTAGTAGAGGCCGTCGGTCGAGGCCAGGCCGATGACCAGGACGTCGGCCCCGCGGTCGGTCGCACCCTGCGCGAACGCGTCCACCAGCTCGGGCGAGGAGGGACGCATGTCGTGGCCGACGGCGATCCGGCCCCGTCCCGCGGCGACGCCCAGGACGTCGGCGGCGGCGGCCCCGATGGCCCTGGCGACGACGGCGTCCCACTGGTCGGGGACGACGCCGCGCACGTCGTACGCCTTGATGATCGTCGAGAGGTCGGCCACGCGGGGGAGCCTACCGACGGCGGCCGGCCCACCCTCGAGTGTCCCGCTCCGGCGCGACCCGCCGGCGTGTCCCTGCGGGCAGGGACACTTGGCGGCGGTGTCAGGCCAGCTTGCGGGTGCGGTCCAGCACACGGTCGACGCTGAGCTCGGCACCCTCGTGCTCCCAGCGACGCGCCTCGCAGCGGTGGCAGGAGACGAAGACCACCGGCGTGCCGTCGGTGAGGGTCATCGCGAGCCGCGTGACCTGCGCACTGCCGCAGCTGCCGCAGGTGGGGCCGACCACGCCCTGCTGCGTCAGCGAGCCGAGCGGCACCACGGGCGCGGCCGGGCGACCCCGGCGGGAGCGCTGGACGGGGGTGCTGCGGGCGGCGAGGTGAGCGGTCGTGGCGGCGCTGCGCATGGAGGTGTTCCTTCGCTCGGCGGTGAGTGCTCGCCCGGGTGCTCCGGGTGAGCAGGAACCGTCGGTCCCGGCCTGGCGTCAGCGCAGGAGAAGCGCGATGACGACGTTGCGGCGGGGGTCCGGCGGCTTGCTGAAGGTCTCATCGGCCGGTTGACGCATTGACTTGAGCAATGGGCGTGTCGCGACATCTCGTGCGTGTCGGACAACGCGCGTCCCTGCGCCTGTCAGCCGGTGGGGTTGCGCAGCACCCGCAGGTGCCCGCGGCGGCCGACCTCGATCGCTCCG
>JBBSNO010000188.1:0-5397 GCA_038232615.1 Actinomycetales bacterium | reverse complement strand
GGCCGACGAGGCCTTTGCGCTGGGCGGTGCGACGCCGGGCGACTCCTACCTGCGGATCGACAAAGTGCTGTCGGCGCTGGCCGCATCGGGTGCGGACGCCGTCCACCCCGGCTACGGGTTCCTCTCCGAGAACGCCGCGTTCGCCCGGGCCGTGCTGGACGCAGGAGCCACCTGGATCGGGCCCTCCCCCGAGGCCATCGCCGTGCTCGGCGACAAGACGACCGCCCGGCACATCGCGCTGCAGATCGGCGCTCCGCTCGCCCCGGGCACCGCCGACCCCGTGAAGGGGGTCGAGGAGGTGCTCGCGTTCGTCGAGGAGCACGGGCTCCCGGTCGCCATCAAGGCCGCCTTCGGTGGCGGCGGACGCGGGTTGAAGATCGCCCGCAACACCGGGGAGATCCCCGAGCTGTACGCCTCGACGGTCCGCGAGGCGGTGGCCGCGTTCGGGCGCGGCGAGTGCTTCGTGGAGCGCTACCTGGACAAGCCGCGCCACGTCGAGACGCAGGTGCTCGCCGACACGCACGGCAACGTGGTCGTGGTGGGCACGCGCGACTGCTCGCTGCAGCGCCGCTACCAGAAGGTCGTCGAGGAGGCGCCCGCGCCGTTCCTCACCGCCGAACAGACCGCACAGATCTACGACGCCTCGAAGAAGATCGTCCGGGCCGCGGGATACGTCGGCGCGGGCACCTGCGAGTTCCTGGTCGGACAGGACGGCCTGCTCTCCTTTCTCGAGGTCAACACCCGTCTGCAGGTGGAGCACCCGGTCACCGAGGAGGTCACCGGGGTGGACCTCGTCCGCGAGCAGTTCCGCATCGCCGAGGGGCACCCGCTGAGCTTCTCCGACCCGGAGCCGCGGGGTCACTGCTTCGAGTTCCGCATCAACGGCGAGGATCCGGGCCGCGGGTTCCTGCCCGCCCCGGGCACCGTGACCTCGTTCGTCCCGCCGCTCGGGCCGGGGGTGCGCGTCGACAGCGGTGTGGAGTCCGGCTCGGTCGTCGGTGGCGCCTTCGACTCGCTGCTGGCCAAGCTGATCGTGCACGGCGCCACCCGCAGCGAAGCGCTCGAGCGGGCCCGCCGGGCGCTGGACGAGATGCAGGTCGAGGGCATGGCGACCCTGCTCCCCTTCCACCGCAGGGTGGTGCGTGACCCGGCGTTCACCGCCGAGCCGTTCACGGTCCACAACCGCTGGATCGAGACCGAGTTCGACAACGACCTCCCCCCGTACGCCGGCGGCGTCGATGCCCGCGAGCCCCAGGAGCCGCGCGAGACGGTGGTCGTCGAGGTCGGCGGCCGGAGGCTCGAGGTCCGACTGCCGGCCGGCCTCGGTGTGTCCGGCGGCGGCGCGGTGCGCGGCGGGGCCGACCCGGCTCCGCGGCGCCCGGCCCGCAAGGCCGGCGCTGCCGCCGCGTCCGGCGACCGGCTGGACTCCCCGATGCAGGGCACCATCGTCAAGGTGGCCGTCGAGGACGGCGCGGCGGTCGAGGCCGGGGCTCTCGTCGTCATGCTCGAGGCGATGAAGATGGAGCAGCCGATCACGGCGCACAAGGCCGGCACGGTCCGCGGGCTGACCGCAGTGGTCGGTGAGGTCGTGTCGAGCGGGGCTGCCCTCTGCGAGATCGCGGGCTGACCGGCATCCCTCGGGGCGGGCTACCCGTCCGGGTGGTCCGACAGCGGCTGGTCCGACGGCGGCTTCCCTGCGGCGCCGAAAGCCGCGCCCAGACCGGTGAGGTCGACCGGCCTGCGTGGCGCGTCCGGGTTGCCGTCGATCATCTGCCGAAGGACCTCGAGGGCGGTCAGGATGTGCCGGCCCACCTGGTCGGCCGGGCGCATCGCGTCGACGGAGACGAGAATTCCGCGCTCGCCGTACCAGTCGAGGATCGGGTGCGTCACGTCGTAGTACAGCGCGAGCCGGCGGCGGATCACCTCCTCGGTGTCGTCCGACCGCCCCTGTTCGACGGCCCGGGCGAGCAGGCGGCGTACGAGCTCGTCGTCGGTGACCTTCAGGTGCAGCGCGACGTCGGCGGTCATGTCGAGCTCGGCCGCGAGCTCGTAGAGGGCCCGGGCCTGCTCCATCGTGCGGGGGATGCCGTCGATGACGTATCCGCCGCCGCGGGCCTGCTCGAGCGCGCCGCGAACCATGGTGAGCACGACGTCGTCGGGGACTAGCTCTCCCCGGTCGAGATGGTGCTGCACCGCCTGGCCGAGCTCGCTGCCGCGGGCCACGTGATCGCGCAACAGGTCGCCCGTGGCGATGTGCGGGATGCCGAAGTGCTCGGCGATGACCAGGCCCTGCGTCCCCTTGCCCGCCCCGGGGGGCGCGATCATGAGCACCTTCACGATCGCCTCCTCTGCCGGGCTGCTACCCCACCACACCGGGCGGTGCGGTTCATGACTCGTGCAGCATCAGCTGGCGGGCGGCCTCGGCGACCGAGCCCGACAGGGACGGGTAGATCGTGAAGGTCTGCGCGACCTGGTCCACCGTGAGGGCGTGCTGCACCGCCATCGACAGCGCCGTGACGAGCTCGCTCGCGTTGGGGGCGACCACTACACCGCCGAGGACGGTGCCCGTGTCGGGCCGGCTGAAGACCTTGACGAAGCCGTCGGTGATGCCCAGCATCTTGGCCCGCGCGTTCGTCGCGAGCGGCAGGGTCACGCTCTGCGTCGCCCTGGCGCCGGACTCCGCCTGGGCCTGGGTCACCCCGACCGAGGCGACCTGCGGGTCGGTGAAGACGTTGGCCGCGACCGTCCCGAGGCGCAGCGGCGCCACCGCCGCGCCCAGGGCGTGCCACATGGCGATCCGGCCCTGCATGGCCGCGACGGAGGCGAGCATCAGCACCCCGGTGCAGTCGCCGGCCGCGTACACGCCGGGAAGGCTGGTCCGGGAGATCCGGTCGACCCGGACGAAACCACCTTTGTCCAGTGCAATTCCGGCTTCCAGCAGGCCCATGTCCTTGGTGTTGGGTACGGAGCCCACGGTCATCAGCGCGTGCGACCCGGTCACCGTCGTCCCGTCGGTGAGGTGGACAAGCACCCCCTCGGCGGTCCACTCCACCCGTGCGGCCCGACCCCGCCGGATGTCCATGCCACGCCGTTCGAAGACCTGCTGGAGCAGCTCGGCCGCGTCGCCGTCCTCCCCGGGAAGCACCCGGTCGCGGCTGGACACCAGCGTCACCTCGCAGCCGACCGCGAGGTAGGCGTTGGCGAACTCGGCGCCCGTGACGCCGGAGCCGACGACCACCAGATGCCTCGGCAGGCAGGGCAGGTCGTAGAGCTGGCGCCAGTCGAGGATGCGCTCGCCGTCGGTCTCGGCGTCGGGCAGCACGCGGGGTCGCGCCCCCGTCGCGAGCAGGACGACATCGGCCTCGACGGTCGCGGTGTCGCCGTCCGGCGAGGTGATCTGCAGGGCGTGCGGGCTCGCCAGGAATGCCGACCCGCGAACCAGGTTCACCCCGTCGCGCTCCAGGCGCACCGCGATGTCGGCGGACTGGGCGAGGGCCAGCGACTTCACCCGGGTGTGCACCTCCGCGACCGCGGTGGTGACCTCGCCGACCGCGTGCACGCCCAGGCGGTCGGCATGCGAGAGCTGGGTCCGCGCCTCACCGGTCGCGATGAACGCCTTGGAGGGGACGCAGTCCGAGAGCACGCACTGACCACCGGCGCCGTCGCGCTCGACGAGGAGCACCTGCGCACCGAGCTCCACGGCGACCAGCGCCGCTTCGTACCCGGCCGGCCCGCCCCCGACGATGGCGATACGCGTCATGCGCCCATTGTCCTGCACCGGTTGTCGCCGCTCGACCGGCCACGGGTCACAGCCCGAGGTAGGTGCCGAGCTGGCTCCCCACCCGGTCGAGCTCCGCCCGGGTCAGCAGGCCGCGCCGTCCCAACAGCGCGCTGCGCGCCACGGGCTGCAGGGCTGTCACGTCGGCGTAGGACTCGTCGTATCGGGTCAGCCCGGCGTCCGGGGTGAGCGGGATATGGGTCTGTTCCGGTCCCCGCGTGCCCGTCACGGGGATGACGTCGACGTGGTCGAGCCGGGTGTTGAGCGGGGTGATGCTGAGCACGAGCGCCGGATGCTCTCCGAAGTCGGGAAAGTCCACATCCCAGACCTCGCCACGAAACGGCTCAGGCAGCGGCATCAGGCCGGGACGTTCCGCCGGCGGGCGCGCGGTCTCGCCGGCCGGACGCCGAGCGGCAACTTCGGGGGGGACCCTCCGTAGAAGTCGTCGACGCTTCGGGCCATCCGCTCCTCGGCCGCACGGCGATGCAGCAGCTCGAGTGCCGCCTTGACGATCTCGGTGCGTCCCTCGAGGCCGAGAACCTCGGCGTCCTGACGCAGTTGCGCCGCCAGGTCGGGCGCGATCCGGGCTTGCCAGATCTCCGACGATCCAGTTGCGACGCTCATGCGTATACGCTGCGTCGTACACAGACCGATGTCAAGCTGCGCCCGGTCCCTGCCGCGGAAATGATCTCCGCTGTCCTAGGCTCCCGGCCATGACGCTCTACGCGGCGTACGGCAGCAACCTGGACCCCGCCCAGATGCACATGCGCTGCCCGCACTCCCCCGTCGCCGGCACCGGCTGGCTGGAGGGGTGGCGGCTGACGTTCGGCGGCGAGGACCTCGGCTGGGAGGGCTCTCTCACCACGCTCGTCCAGGCGCCGGGCGAGCACGTGTTCGTCGGGATCTATGACATGACCGACGCCGACGCCGCCGAGCTCGACGCGTGGGAAGGCGCGGACCGAGGGCTCTACCGCAAGCTGCGGGTGCGCGTGCACACCCTGGACGGCGACAAGCTCTGCTGGGTCTACGTGCTCGACGGCTACGAGGGGGGTCTGCCGTCGGCGCGCTACGTCGGCCTGCTGGCCGACGCGGCCGAGGCGGCGGGCGCACCGGACGACTACGTCATGGCGCTGCGGACCCGCCCCTGCCGGTCGGCTGCGCCGTAGGGGCCTCCGGTGGCACCGGCGGCAGGGCCCGCCGGCGGCCCTCCGTCGAGACCACCACGGCGACGGCGAGCAGGGTGACCGCGCCCCCGACCAGGGTCACCCCCTGCACCACCTCGCCGGCGACGACCGCGCCGAGCAGGACCGCCACGACCGGGTTGACGTAGGCGTAGGTCGACACCTGGGACACCGGAGCGACACCCAGCAGCCAGCTGTACGCGGTGAAGGCCACGATCGACCCGAACACTGTGAGGTAGGCCAGCGCGAACAGCGACACACCGCTCGCCTCCGCCGCCGTGACGCTCTCGCCGCGCAGCAGCCCGGCGATCGCGAGCGACAGGCAGCCGCCGAGCATCTGGACGACAGCGGTCCACAGCCTGTCGGCCGGCAGCTCCCACCGGGTGGCGGCGAAGGAGCCGACCGACCACAGCAGGCCGGCCACGAAGACCAGGACCG
>JBBSNO010000187.1:0-5436 GCA_038232615.1 Actinomycetales bacterium | reverse complement strand
GGCGCGCCCACGTGACGCAGCCCGCCGAGCACGTACGCCGTCTCGCCCGCCGCGGCCGCGGCGAGCAGCCCCGCGCCGCGGCGGTCGCGCGTCACCAGGGTCGCAGCGGCCGCCCCGGCGAAGGCGGCCGCCCACGCCGCGTGGGGGAGCGTCCGCAGGTCGAGCCCCTCGACGACCGCGGCGCGCCGGCGCGTCCGGACACCTGCCAACAGCAGCGGCAGGCCGTGGCGCCGGGCGACCTGCGCGCGCCCGGCCTCCCAGCGCGCCTCCTGTCCGCGCGCCTGGGCCCGGGTGACCGGCATGGGGGACAGCACGCGCTCGTCGGCGACGAAGGCGATCCGGCGTCCTGCCGCGACGACAAGGGCGTGCTGCTCGAGGTCCTCGGTGATCGACCTGGCCGACCACGGCACCGCGGTGAGCAGGTCGGTGCCGAGGCACATGCCCGAGCCGGACAGCCCGGCCGACGCGCCGAGGGCCGCCTTCCCCTGCAGGTGCACGGTGTTGAACAGCGCCATGCCGGCGTACCGGAGGGCGGCGCTCCACGACGCCTCGGGGTTGCTCACGTCGTACCGCGCCTGCACGCCGTCGGCACCGGCCGCCAGGTGCAGCGCGAAGGCGCGCAGCAGGCCGGGGGTGGCGAAGCAATCGGCGTCGACGACGACGACGCCGTGCCACCCGCCCTCGGCCAGGGCGCGCTCGACCGCCCAGGCCAGGGCCGAGCCTTTGCCGGGGTCGTCGTGCGCGGTGCGCTCCCAGACCTGAGCCCCGGCGTCGCGCGCGACCTCAGCGGTGCGGTCGGTGCAGTTGTCGGCGACGACGACCACCTCGAACAGCGACCGCGGGTAGTCCTGCGCCAGCAGGGCCGCGACCGTGAGGGCCAGGCCGGACTCCTCGTCGTGCGCCGGTACGACCACCAGCAGGCGCTGCTCGGGACCGGTGCTCGCGTTGCGCAAGACCACCGACCGCGACCCCGCGACCAGCAGCGTCAGGAGGTAGCCGGCCTGCACGGCGAGCGCCGCGTCGACGACGGCGAGCACTCGCGCCGCCCGTCGCCGGTGGGTGCTCACTGCGGTGCGGCGACGGCCCGCGGACGCCGGCGTGCGACCCCGTAGAGGAACGCCGGGATCGACTCGGCGTAGCGGCGCCACAGCCGACGCGGCTCCTGGTAGACGCGGTACACCCACTCGAAGCCCGTCCGCCGGAGCAGGACCGGGGCCTGGGCGACGACGCCCGCGTTCATGTCGAAGGCGGCTCCACAGCCCAGCAGCACCGCGGCGTCTAGGTGCGGGCGCATGTCGCTCATCCAGCGCTCCTGCTTCGGGGCGCCCAGGCCGACCCACACGATGGTGGGTCTTGCCGCGTTGATCCGCTCGATCGTCTCCAGCTGCTCCTGCGCGGTGAGCGGGCGGTAGGGCGGTGACTCGGTGCCGACCACCACCAGGCCCGGGTAGCGGCGGCGCAGGGCGTCGACGAGCAGGCCGAGCACCCGCTCGGAGCCGCCGTAGAAGTACATTGGCCAGCCCGCCGTGGCGCCCCGCTCGCACACCGCCGAGAGCAGGTCGCTGCCGCGTACGCGGGACAGCGTCATCCCGGCGTATCGACCGGCCCAGACCAGGGGCATGCCGTCGGGGACGGTCAGCCCCGACACGTTGTGGATGCGGCGCAGCTCGTCGTCGTGCTGCGTCTCCATGACGGCGTGGACGTCGGTGATGCAGACATACTCGCGGCGGCCCTCGCGCACCCAGGCACCGACGTGGTCGACCGCCAGCGGCAGGTCGACAGCGGACACGTGCACCCCGAGGACGTCGACGCGCGCCGGTTCGTCAGGTCGCAGCACCGGGCGCAGCGTAGTCGACGGCCCGGGTCAGACGGTCGTCGCGAGCGCTGCGCTGTCGGCGTCGACCATGAGCCGGGCGAGCTCGGGGGTATGGGTCTGGGCCTTCCAGCCCAGCATCTCGAGCGCCTTGGAGGCGTCGCCGATCAGCGCGTCGACCTCGGTCGGGCGCTCGTAGCGCCCGTCGTGGCGGACGTGCTCCTGCCAGTTGAGACCGGCGTGCTCGAAGGCGAACTGCACGAAGTCGCGCACGGTGTAGCCGACGCCTGTGGCGAGCACGACGTCGCACGGGGTGTCCTGCTGCAGCATCCGCCACATGCCCTCGACGTACTCGGGCGCGTAGCCCCAGTCGCGCACGGCGTCGAGGTTGCCGAGGAACAGCTCGCTCTCCTGACCGGCCCGAATGCGCGCCACCGCACGGCTGATCTTGCGCGTCACGAACGTCTCGCCTCGTCGGGGCGACTCGTGGTTGAACAGGATGCCGCTGACCGCGTAGAGCCCGTAGGCCTCGCGGTAGTTGACGGTGACCCAGTGGGAGTACAGCTTCGCGGCGCCGTAGGGCGACCGGGGGTAGAACGCTGACGTCTCGCTCTGCGGCGGCGGGGTCGCGCCGAACATCTCTGAGGTCGACGCCTGGTAGAAGCGGCAGTCCAGTCCGGACGCCCGGATCGCCTCGAGCAGCCGCACTGTGCCGACGGCGTCGGTGGAGGCGGTGTACTCCGGCATCTCGAACGACACCTTGACGTGGCTCATCGCGCCGAGGTTGTAGACCTCGTCGGGGCACACCTCCCGGAGCAGGTTGACCAGGTTGACGCCGTCGGTGAGGTCGCCGTAGTGCAGGAACAGGCGGCGGTGCGACTCGTGCGGATCCTGGTAGATGGCGTCGATGCGCTCGGTGTTGAAGCTCGACGAGCGGCGCACGAGCCCGTGCACCTCGTAGCCCTTCGAGAGCAGGAGCTCGGCCAGGTACGAGCCGTCCTGCCCGGTGATGCCCGTGATGAGCGCGGTCCTGCTCATGGGTCTCCCAGCGTCGGCGCCTAGGCTCCAGCCTAACGGGACAGCGACGGAGGTTCGGCGTGTTGGCAGCAGGACCGCTCGACCGGGACGCGCGCGTCCACGTCGCTGGGCACCGCGGCCTGGTCGGCTCGGCCGTCTGGCGGCACCTCGAGCAGAAGGGTTTCACCCGGCTGCTCGGCCGGTCGTCCGGCGAGCTCGACCTGCGCGACCGCGACGCGGTCCGGGCGTTCTACGCCGTGCACCGGCCCGAGGTCGTCGTCCTGGCGGCCGCGCGTGTCGGCGGCATCATCGCCAACGCCAACGAGCCGGCCGACTTCCTGTCGGACAACCTGCGCATCCAGGTGAACGTCCTGGACGCCGCGGCCGAGCACGGCGTCGAGCGGCTGCTGTTCCTGGGCTCGAGCTGCATCTACCCCCGCCTGGCCGAGCAGCCGATCCGCGAGGACGCGCTGCTCACCGGGCACCTTGAGCCCACCAACGACGCCTACGCCATCGCCAAGATCGCCGGGATCATGCAGGTGCAGGCGCTGCGCCGCCAGCACGGCCTGCACTACATCTCGGCCATGCCGACCAACCTCTACGGGCCGGGCGACAACTTCGACCTCGAGCGCAGCCACGTGCTCCCGGCCGTGCTGCGGCGGTTCCACGAGGCGCGCGAGGCGGGGGCGCCGCACGTGAAGCTGTGGGGGTCCGGCACCCCGCGCCGGGAGTTCCTGCACGTCGACGACCTTGCCCGGGCCTGCCTGTTCTTGCTCGAGCACTACGACGACCCGCAGACCATCAACATCGGCGTCGGACAGGACCTGCCGATTCGCGAGCTCGCCGAACTCGTCGCCCGCGTCATCGGCTACCAGGGCCAGATCCGGTGGGACACCACGCGGCCGGACGGCACCCCCCGCAAGCTGCTCGACGTCTCGCGCCTGGGCGCCCTCGGATGGAAGGCCGAGACGCCGTTGGAGGACGGCATCAGGTCGACCTACCGCTGGTACCTCGAGCAGACCTGACCCGGCAACTACCCTGTCGGGCATGGGCGCATCGGCACGGTGGGCGGTGCCGCTCGCCTTGGTCGCGGTCGTCGGGGTGCTCCTTTCGACCGGACCGCCGCGCCTGGGGCCGGGCCCGGTCGCCGTCCCGGCCGGCTCGCCGGTGTGGATGACGCCGCTGCCCGACGACGCCCGGCTGGCCGACGACAGCGACGAGATGGCCGCGCGGCTCGCGCGGCAGGCTCGGTACTCGCCGGACAGCGAGCCGGTGGCCGGCTTCGCCAACACCGGCTACCAGGCGATCGTGCAGCACGACAAGTTCTCCGTGCCCGTTTACGAGGTGCCTGAGGACCAGCCCCGGACGCGGGTCGAACTGGTCGACGACGAGGGCGCCCCGCGCCCCCCGGGTGAGAACTTCGGGCTGCAGGACACCTGGCTCGACGTGCCCGTGCCGACCGATGTCGAGCAACTGCAGGCTGATGGCACCGACGGCCACCTGGTCCTACACCAGCCCGCGACCGACACGTTGTGGGAGTTCTGGCGCTTCCAGCGCAGGACGGACGGCGGGTACCAGGCCGCGTACGGGGCGCGCGTCGACGGCTGGTCGACCTCGACCGGCGTGCTGCCCAATCGGTGGGGGGCGCGGGCGGCGTCCCTGGCGCTGCTCGGGGGCGTGATGCGTATGCAGGACTACGTCGACGGCGTGTTCCCTTACGCCCTGGGAGTCGCGCTGCCGGTCCTGGACGACCGGGTCGTGCCCCCGGCCACGCGCACAGACGGACCGGTGGCGGCGGTGAGAGACGAGCGGGACGACGACGCCCTGTCGCAGGGGATGCGCTTCCGGCTCCCCGCCGACGCCGACTGCGACCGCGAGGGCTGGACCCGCCTGCTGTCGATGATGTGCACGGCGGTGCGCGACTTCGGGATGGTCGTGAACGACCGCACCGGCGGCAGCGTCAGCTTCTTCGCCGAGGACGACCGGTCGGTGGGCACGCCGTACTCGCCGGTGAAGACGAGTCCCTGGGACCGCGAGCTGCAGGAGCAGTTCTCCGGACCCGACTCGGTCCTGGTCGACTTCCCGTGGGACGAGCTCGAGCTGCTCGAGCCGCCGACCAACGACCAGGCGGGCTAGTAGTCCGTCATTAAATTTAGGCGGCCGGAGGTCGGCAATCCTCAGTGCGTCTGCGATATAGCGGACAATCATAAGGGTCATTCCTGTATGACCACTCCGGCCTTGTCGTCGACGTCGACGCAGCGTGCTGAGTTGACGCGGATGGCGGCGTCCTCGTCGTTCCGCACCGGCGGGTGGTGCAGGTAAGGCGTTGCTGTGGGCGGGTGACGGCGTGGCGAATCAGGAGATTGCCCGGCGCTGCCAGGTCAAGGCTGAAGCGGTCCGACGGCGGGCGCGCTCGGTTCGCCGAGTAGGGCGTCGAAGGCGTCGGGAAGATCGCCAAGGGGCGTGGCCGTAAGTCCCCGCTGACCGAGGGCACGGTCGCCGAGATCTTCCGGGTGACATGTCAGGACAAGCCTGACGACGGCGGGACGCACTGGACGACCCGGTTGCTGGCCAAGCGGTTCGGGCTCGGCAAGGACACCATCGCC
>JBBSNO010000186.1:0-5439 GCA_038232615.1 Actinomycetales bacterium | reverse complement strand
GCCGCGCACCCACGGGCGGGGGTGCGCGTCCGGGTCCGGCGTGGTCACGGGACCCATGGTGGGGTCACGGGGCCCGCGGTGGGGGACCCGTGTGGGGAAGGAGTCACGAGAGGCGGTAGTCGAAGTCCTCGTCCTCGACGTCCGAGTCGTCGTCCAGCACCAGCGCGTCGCGTTCGATGTCGAGCTCGCCGTCGCCATCGTCGACGTAGAGCACGGCGAGCAGCTCGGACGACGCCGGGACAGGTGTCGAGAGCGAGACGGTCACCGGCCGGGCGGCTGCGCTCACCGGCGCGGAGCCCAGCAGCTCGCCGGCCGTCGTGAAGATGGCGACGTGACCCGAGCCGCGGCTGAGGTTCACCTCGGTGATCTGGACGCCCGAGCCGTCGCCGGACTGGTCCGGGACGTCGAGCTCGGCGTCCGCGTCGATCACGGGCTCGACGTCGTTGCGGGGTGCGGCGGACGTCGAGCCGGACGCCGAGTCCGAGGAAGAGCCGGACGGAGTCTCGGACGGGGAGTCGGGTGCTCCGCTCCCGCTCGGGGTCGGCCCGCCGGTCGAACCCACGGAGACCGGGCCCGAGCCGAGCTGGCCGGCGCCCGAGGCGTCGTCGCCACAGGCGGACAGGAGGAGAGCGAGGGCGGCGACGCCGGCGAGGAGGAAGGGGCGGGTGGAGGTGCTGGTCGTGTTCATGCGGTGCAGTCCACCGAGGACGACTGAGGTGGTGCTGAGCCTGGCGTGAGAGCTCTCTTATCCCACGTCACAACAGGCCGGTGTCGTGCAGCCGCGCGGACAGCGCCGCGCCGTCGATGCCCGAGACCCAGGGGAGGTCGGGGACGGCGTCGGCCTGCTCCATCGGGACCGGCAGGCCGCTGGCCAGGACCTGCTCGGTGGGCGACAGGTGCCGGATGGCGACGCCGGCGACGTTGTCCGGGTGCGTGCGGGCGAAGCCCGAGTACAGCTCGGGGTCGTGCTGGCCGTCGTCCCCGACCAGCAGCCAACTCATGTGGGGGAACTCCCGCGCCAGCCGGGCCAGGCTCTTCTGCTTGTGCGCCCGGCCGCTGCGGAACCACCCGTTCTTCGTCGGACCCCAGTCGGTGAGCAGGATCGGGCCGGCCGGGTACAGGTGCCGGCCCAGGAAGCGCGTCAGCGTCGGGGCCACGTTCCACGCCCCGGTCGAGAGGTAGATGACCGGTGCGCCGGGATGGGCGTTGACCAGGCGTTCGTACAGCACCGCCATGCCCGGGACCGGGCGGCGAGCGTGCTCGTTCAGCACGAACGTGTTCCACGCCGCAAGCATCGGCCGCGGCAGGGAGGTCACCATGACCGTGTCGTCGATGTCGCTGACGATCCCGAGCTCGACGTCCGGGTCGACGACCCGGACCGGTGCGGACGCCGGAGCGCCGCCCTCGGTCTCCAGCTGCACCTGGCCCCACCCGACCGGCAGGTCGGCCTCCAGGTCCCCGTCGATGTACCCACCCCGGTCGGTGCGCAGCACGTGCCGGTGGCTGCCGGCGCTGACCACGACCTCGGTGTCGGCCACCGGCACGGTCGTGAAGCTGCGCCAGCCACGGACGAGCTCGGGCCGCCGGTCGGTGCGCAGGTCCGGTTGCGTCAGCAGGACGCGACCGACCACCCGCACCCAGCCCGGTGCCCCGTAGCCGGTGTAACCGGTGATCATCGGCACCCAGCCGCGGCCCGAGAGGCGGCGGCGGATCGTCCGGTTCGCGGCGTCCTCGATGCGGGCGGCGCGGTGCAGGACGCTGCCGGGCCGCGGCGCGCCCTGGCTGCGTGTCACGCCCGCGAGGATGTCACAGCGCGCTCGCTCATCCCGCGAGCTGCTCGACGAGGAACCCAAAGACCCCCGGCAGCGCCGCTGCCGCCGGCACCAGGGCGCGCCGCACGGGCGGGACGCGCGTGGAGCCGACCAGCGACGACGTCAGCCACCGGTACTCGCGGGTCAGGCGCCACCAGGCGGCCTCGTACTCCTCCGGCCGCTCGCGCACGACGGCGCCGACCGCCGCGACGGCCCCGGCGAGCCCAACCCGCAGCCCCTCCCCGGTGAGCGCGTCCACGTAGCCCGACGCATCGCCCACCAGGAGCACCCGGTCGCGCACGCGGCCGGGGACCCGCTGCCGCAGCGGCCCGGCGCCCCTGACGTCCGTGGTCCACGCGGAGTCGCCCAGTCGACGGCGCAAGGCCGGCAGGCGGTCGAGGGCCTCGGCGAACCCCAGCCCCCGGGGACCCAGGACGGCGACACCCACCTCGTCGTCGGCCACCGACGTCACGTAGGCCTCGGCGCCGCTGGTCCAGTACACCTCGACGTGGTCGGTCCAGGGCGCGAGCCTCGCGTGCCTGCGCAACCCGTAGCGCCGGCCGTCCGTCGTCGCCGGGAGACCGACGTGCTCGCGCACGGCGGAGTGGAGTCCGTCGCAGCCCAGGGCCCAGGGTGCGTCGACGACGCCGCCGCCGGCCAGCTCCACCCGCACTCTCGCTCCGTCCTGCGTCAGCCGGACGACGCGGTCGCGCACCGTGCGGACGCCGGCCCCGGCGGCCCCGGACGCGAGCCCCTGCTGCAGGTCCGTGCGCCGGACGCCGCGCCCCGGGCCGTGCGCGAACGCGTGGTGCGCGCTGCACGAACCGTCCGCGGTCAGGTACCGGATCCCCCGCATGTCGCGACCCGCAGGGTCGACACCGAGACCGTTCAGCAGCGTCAACGTGCCGGGCATCAGCCCCTCGCCGCAGGCCTTGTCGACCGGTGTGGCGCGCGGCTCGACGACGACCACGTCCATGCCGCGACGGGCGGCCACGATGCCGGCCACCAGCCCCACCGGGCCGCCACCGACGACGAGCAGGTCGGTCACGGACCTGCCTCCGCCAACGCCCGGTTCTCGGTGGGGATGCGAAAACCGAGCAGCAGCACCATGTTCAGCACCGTGAAGCCCAGCGCCGTCAGCCACGCCGAGTGCACCAGGGGCAGGGCCAGGCCCTCCAACGCCACCGCCACGTAGTTGGGATGCGGCAGCCACCGGTACGGGCCACGGCGCACGAGGGACAGCCCCGGGACGACGATGACGCGCGTGTTCCACTGCGGGCCCAGCGTCGTGACGCACCACCACCGCAGCACCTGCGAGGCGAGCACCAGCGCGAGCATCACCCACCCGAGCGCCGGGACGAAGGGCCGGTCGGCCAGCCACACCTCGACCAGGCACGCCAGCAGCAGCCCGGAGTGCAGCGCGACCATCGGCGGGTAGTGCCGCGCCCCGGTCTCCACACCGCCCTGCCCGAGCGCCCAGCGTGCGTTGCGCTGCGCGACGACGAGCTCGACCAGTCGCTCGACGCCCACGGCCGCGACGAGCACCGTGAACCAGATCTCGCTCACGACTCCTCGTTCCTCGTCGCCGTGACCGCCGCCCTGTGCCCTCTGGTTCGCTCGCTCCGCTCGCTCACGACTTAGCCCTCGTCGTCCGGCCAGCGCAGCAGCACCAGCTCCGCGCAGAAGCCGGGTCCCATGGCCATCAGGACGCCGGCCGATCCGGGCGGGGGCGGCGGCGCGTCGAGGGTCGCGGCCAGCACGTGCAGCACGGACGACGACGAGAGGTTGCCGACGTCGGCGAGGGACTGCCAGGCGCGAGCGAGCGCGTCGTCGTCCAGGCCGAGGCTGGCCTGCACCGCCTGCAGGACCTTGGGCCCGCCGGGGTGCGCGACCCAGCGCTCGATGTCGGCGATCGACAGGTCTGCGTCGGCCAGGAAGCCCTTCATGTCGTCGGCCAGGTGCTCGGAGACGACGTCGGCGACGCTGGCGGCCAGCACGATCTTGAAGCCCGTCCCGCCGACGTCCCAGCCCATCACCCGCTCGGTGTCGGGGTAGAAGCGGCTGCGCGTGGTGACCACCTGCGGCCCGCCCAGTCCCATCGCCGCGGCGCGGCGTCCGCCGACCAGCACGACCGCGGCGGCGCCATCGCCGAACAGCCCGCTGGCGACCAGGTTGGCCGTCGAGTCGTCGTCCCGCTGGATCGTCAAGGAGCAGAGCTCGACGCTCAGCAGCACCGCGACGTCGTCCGGGTGCCCGACGAGGTGGTCGTGCAGCCGGGCGATCCCGGCGGCCCCGGCCACGCAGCCCAGCCCGAACACCGGGATCCGCTTGACGTCGGTGCGCAGGCCGAGCCGCCCGACCAGCCGAGCGTCCAGCGACGGGGCCGCGACGCCGGTGACGGAGGTCGCGAGCACCACATCGACGTCCTCGGGCACCAGCCCGGCAGCGTCCAGCGCGGTCTGGATCGCTCGCTCGCCGAGGTCGAGACCCACGTCGATGAAGATGTCGTTGGCCTGGCGGAACGAGTCGAGGGTCGCGTACTGCTCCAGCGGGACGGCGAGGTGCCGTTGGCGGACGCCCGCCGACGCGTGGAGCTTGCGCATCAGGGCGGCGCGCTCGCCACCGCCGGCCACCAGGCCTGCGAGCTCGTCGGTGATCTCCTGCTGTGCGTGGCGGTGGGGTGGGACGACGGGTGCGACGGAGGCGATAGTCGTCATGACGCATGATCACCCACGATCCGGCCGAACGCGACCGTGCACGGGTCGATGTCGGGCATCCTTGTCCCGTGGTCCTCCGCGGGCGCCCGTCTCGGGCGTGGGTCAGGGTGGGCGCGGCGGTCGGGATCCTGGGCGTCGCCCTGCTCGGTGTGGGCGTGCTCGACGACGGCCCTGCGTCGTCAGCCGCTGCCGACACGCCGGTCGTGCTGACACCGGACCCGCTCGTTCCGGACGTGCCCGACTCCCTGCGGCCCCTTGTGCTCGCGCCGGAAGGACCGGTGCGCGACACCGTGGTCGTCGCCCTGCACGGCTACACGAGCAACCCCGACCAGCTGCGCGAGCGGCTCGGCGCCGAAGCCTGGGCGGACGAGCTCGACGCCACCCCGGTCTACCCGACGGGGCTGGGAGCCCGCCCCTCCTGGAAGGCAGGAGTCTGCTGCGGCTCCGCCGCCCGGTCGGACGTCGGTGACGTCGCCTACCTCGCACGCCAGATCACCCAGCTGCGGGCGCGGGGGGCGGAGCGCATGGTGCTGGTCGGGTACTCCAACGGCGGGATGCTGGCCTACCGGTTCGCCTGCCAGCGCCCGGACCTGGTCGACGACGTGGCCGTCCTCAACGCCACCATCACGGTGGCCTCGTGCGAGGGCGCGTTCGACGCCCTGCACCTGGCCGGCGCCTCGGACACCGCGGTGCCGGTGCAGGGCGCCGCGGTGGTGCCGTACCTGTTCACCGGGTTCCGGCCGCTGGTCGACCTGCCGGCCGCCGCGCCGAACGCCACGCTCGACATCCGCGTGCTGCCCGGCGTCGGCCACGAGATCTCGCCCGACGCGCACGGGATCATCACCGACTGGCTGCTCGCTCGCGGCTGACACCCCGCCCCCTGTGAGCGCAGGGCTGCCCTACGCTCGCTC
>JBBSNO010000185.1:0-5530 GCA_038232615.1 Actinomycetales bacterium | reverse complement strand
TTCAACGCGTCCCTGCCGTCCGGCGGCGTGACCGAGGTGCGGCTGGTCGGCGGGCGTCTGATCATCGGCGGGAACTTCCCCAAGCGGCTGGCGGCCCTCGACCCGGCGACCGGCAGGGACACCGGCTACATCAACCGGCAGATCAGCGGCAGCGTGGCCACGAACGCCGGCCCCACCGACGTGTACCGCTTCACCGTGAACCCGGCCGGGACGCGCCTGGTCGCGATCGGGAACTTCACCTCGGTGGCGGGTCAGGGGCGCAAGCGGGCCTTCATGGTGAACCTCGACGCCACGTCGAGCTCGCTCAACGCGTGGTACTACCGGCCGCTGGACAACATGTGTGCTGCCAGCAGCATTCCCGCCTACCTGCGGGACGTCGACTTCTCCCCCGACGGCAGCTACTTCGTGATGGTGTCCACCGGCTACGTCCCGCGGACCACGGCCGAGATCGGGACCGCTGTGTGCGACGCGGCAGCGCGTTTCGAGACCGCCGTGCCGAACCCGGCGAAGCCGACGTGGATCAACTACACCGGCGGTGACACCCTGCTCGCGGTCGCCGCCACCGGTGCCGCGGTCTACGTCCAGGGACACCAGCGCTGGCTGGACAACCCCAACGGACGCGACTTCGCGGGCCCCGGCGCGGTGTCACGGCCCGGCATCGGTGCCATCAACCCCGTGACCGGCAAGGCGCTCGCGTGGAACCCGACGAAGTCACGCGAGTTCGGGGGGCAGGACTTCCTGGTGACCGCGGCCGGCCTGTGGGTGGCGAGCGACGGCAAGCTGTTCAACCGCGAGACTCGTTGGGGTATCGCCTTCTGCCCGCTGTAGTGACCGGAAGAACTGCGGGCAGCGCCTGAATCCGCTTGGCAGCAAGCGCTGCCTCACCACCCCGTGATCAAGCACGTCGTCATCCCTGCACGCGTGGCGCGAACCTCAGTGCGCAGGATCGACGGTCTGGTCGGAGGAGCGGCGTCGCGTCTGGTGGCCCGCGTCGGGGTCGACGTCCTCGGTGCGCTCGACGGACTCCTCCAGCACGGCCTCGGCCTGGCCAGGTGGGTCGTCCACGCCGACGGCCCGTTCCTCCGGCAGGGAGGTGCGCTTGCCGGCGGTCTCCGCGGCGAGGTCCGGGTCGTCAGCGGGCGGGAGCGGGTTCTCGGTCATGGGCCCTTCCTACCTCCCCGCGGTCGGTGCCGCAGCGGGACGACGTGCTTGATCACGCGGGGGGTGGGTCGTAACGTCTCGCAGATGAACGCCACAGACCTCGGCCTCGTGACCGACTTCGACCCCGTCGCCCGCATCGAGGCAGACGGGATGGCGCTCGCCGACGCGGCCGAGCGCGACCTCGCCGCGCGGGTCGAGCACTGCCCGGACTGGTCTGTCGCCGACCTGGTGTGGCACGTACGAGAGGTGCACTACTTCTGGGGGGCGATCGTCCGCGAGAGCCTCGACGACCCACAGCGGGTGGTCCCGGTGTCGAGGCCGGACGATGAACGGCAGCTGCTGGCGGACTACCGTGACGGCGTCCGGGAGCTCGCTCGCAATCTGGCCGCCGCCGACCCGTTCGCACCGGTGTGGACGTGGGGTCAGCGGCACGACGCCGGCTTCGTCGTCCGCCACCAGGTGCAAGAGGCCGCCGTCCACCGTTGGGACGCCGAGAACGCCACCGGGCGACCACAGGAGCTCGACCCCACCGCGGCGGCGGACAGCGTGGACGAGTTCCTCACGCACAGCCTCCCGGGCCGCGCCGACGACGCTCCACCGCTCGGCGGTGCCCTCGTGCTGGCCTCGACCGACACCGCGCACGCCTGGCGGGTGGTCGAGGCCGCGGGCGGCGACGCGACCGCCGTCCGCCTCGACGATGTCCCGGCAACGGGACCTGACGGAGTGACGACGGTCTCGGGGACGGCGTCGAACCTCCTTCTGTACCTCTACCGGCGGGTGCCGGCGTCCGCCCTGGTCGTCGACGGGGACGCGAGCGTGGCCGAGCGGTTCCCGCTGCGCACCGGCACCGACTGACCCGCGCGTCCGGCTGACAGGGCCGCTCCGAGGAGTGCACCCTGGTACCGGTGCCCCACGGCACCGGGGGGCCAGGGGGAAGACCGTCGTGCCGAGACGCGCCACCGTCCGTGCTGCGCGGGCAGGACGCGTCCTGTCGGCGGCCGGACTCGTCGTGCTGCTGGCTGCCTGCGGGGGTGCAGCGGCAGCGCCGGTCGCCAACACCGCCACGACCAACACCGCCACGACCAGCACGCCTGTCGCCGCTGCACCAGCGCCCAGCAGCGAAGAAGCCGGCACGGCGAGCGCGTCGACGACCGAGTCGTCCTCGACTCCGGACGCGGCCCCGGGGACCGCGCTGGTCCTGCTCGCCGGCCTGGAGGTCAAGGGCCGCGCGCCGAAGACCGGGTACGACCGGGACCTGTTCGGCCAGACGTGGGCAGACACCGACCGCAACGGGTGCGACACCCGCAACGACGTGCTGCGCCGCGATCTGGTCGACACCGCGCTCGACCCCGCGACCCGCGGGTGCGTCGTCCTGAGCGGCACCCTGGCCGACCCGTTCTCCGGCACGACGATCCCCTTCGAACGCGGACAGGTCACCAGCTCGGACGTGCAGATCGACCACGTCGTGGCGCTGTCGGACGCGTGGCAGAAGGGCGCTCAGCAGTGGACGGCGGAACAGCGACTGGCGTTCGGCAACGACCCGCTGAACCTGCTGGCCGTCGACGGCGCCCTGAACGGCCAGAAGGGCGACGGCGACGCCGCGACGTGGCTGCCGCCGAACCGCCCCTACCGTTGCGCCTACGTGGCACGTCAGGTGTCGGTGAAGGCGAAGTACGGCGCGTGGGTGACCGAGGCCGAGCGCGCAGCGATCGAGCACGTCCTGACCGACTGCCCGGACGAGCAGGTGCCCACCAGCGAGGCACCGGTACCCGCGCCACCGGCACCGCCCCCTCCACCAGCGGCCGCCCCGTCGTCCTGCGACCCGGCCTACCCCGGCGTGTGCATCCCGCCGTTCTCCGAGGTCGGGGACCTCGACTGCGGGGACGTCGAACCTCGCCGCTTCGCCGTCGTCGCCCCGGACCCCCACGGCTTCGACCGCGAGGGCGACGGGGTCGGCTGCGAGAGCTGACGGCACGTCATGATGGGGCGATGACGGACTCCAGCGACCGCACCCGTGTCCCCACCCGCCGGCTCGGACCGAGCGGCCCGCAGGTCGGCGCCGTCGGCCTCGGATGCATGGGCATGACCTTCGCCTACAACCCCGCCGACCGGGACGACGACCGCTCGGTCGCCACGGTCCACGCGGCGCTCGACGCCGGTGTCACGCTGATCGACACCGCAGACGTCTACGGCCCGTTCACGAACGAGGAGCTCGTCGGGCGGGCTCTGGCCGGACGCCGGGACGAGGCCGTCCTGGCGACGAAGTGCGGCCTGGTGCTCACGCCCGACAGCAGCGAGCGGGGCTTCACGATGGGCCCGGACGGTCGCCCCGAGCACGTGCGCGAGGCGGTGGACGCGTCGCTGCGGCGCCTCGGTGTCGATCACGTCGACCTGTACCAGCTGCACCGCGTCGATGCAGACGTACCGCTCGTGGAGACCTGGGGCGCGCTGGCGGACGCCGTGCAGGCCGGCAAGGTGCGGGCGATCGGGCTCTCCGAGGTGACCATCGAGCAGGCTCAGGCCGCGCACGCCATCCACCCTGTGGCCAGCGTCCAGTCCGAGCTGTCGCTGTGGACCCGCGACAACCTCCCGGTCGCGGCGTGGTGCCGCGAGAACGGCGCCGCCTTCATCCCGTTCAGCCCGCTGGGCCGCGGCTTCCTCACCGGCGCGATCAGCAGCGCCTCGTTCGACCCCACCGACTTCCGCAGCCACAACCCGCGCTTCACCGCCGAGGCTGTGGACGCCAACCAGACGCTCGCCGCCGTCGTGGTGGAGGTGGCGCGGCGCGTGGGTGCCACCCCGGCCCAGGTCGCGCTCGCGTGGGTCCTGGCCCAGGGGGAGCACGTCGTACCGATCCCGGGTACGACGCGGCCCGAGCGGGTCGTGGAGAACGCCGGCGCCGCCGTGTTCGCGCTCACCGACGCCAACCTGGCCGAGCTGGACGCCGTCCCGATCGCCAGCGGCAGCCGCTACTGACGCACCAGCCTCGCGCGCGGGTCGGTCCCGGAACGCGGCACCGCACGCGGCTACCCTCGGACCGGTCAGCCCCCAGCGCAAGGAGCACACGTGGCCAGCATCGAGGCCGTCGGAGCGCGCGAGATCCTCGACTCGCGCGGCAACCCCACCGTCGAGGTCGAGGTCGCCCTGGACGACGGCACGCTGGCTCGCGCCGCGGTCCCGTCGGGTGCCTCGACCGGTGCCTTCGAGGCTGTCGAGCGCCGCGACGGTGACGACGATCGCTACCTGGGCAAGGGCGTGCGACAGGCGGTCGCCGCGGTGCTCGACCAGATCGGTCCGGAGCTGCTCGGCTTCGACGCGCACGAGCAGCGCCTCGTCGACTCCGCGATGATCGACCTGGACGGCACGGACAAGAAGGGCTCGCTCGGCGCCAACGCGATCCTCGGGGTCTCCCTCGCCGTGGCCAAGGCTGCGGCGGAGTCGGCGCGCCTGCCGCTGTTCCGCTACCTGGGCGGACCCAACGCGCACGTGCTGCCGGTGCCGATGCTCAACATCCTCAACGGCGGCGCGCACGCAGACTCCAGTGTCGACGTCCAGGAGTTCATGGTCGCCCCGATCGGTGCAGCCACCTTCTCCGAGGCCCTGCGATGGGGTGCGGAGGTCTACCACGCACTGAAGTCGGTGCTGAAGAGCAAGGGTCTCGCGACCGGCCTGGGTGACGAGGGCGGGTTTGCGCCCAGCCTGCCGAGCAACCGGGAGGCGCTCGACCTCATCGCCGTGGCCGTCGAGAAGGCCGGCTTCGCGCTCGGCGACGACGTCGCACTCGCGTTGGATGTCGCAGCGACGGAGTTCCACACTGACGGCTCGTACCGTTTTGAGAACGAGGCGCGCAGCGCCGCGCAGATGATCGAGTACTACACCGAGCTCGTCGGCGCGTACCCGCTGGTGAGCATCGAGGACCCGCTGTCCGAGGACGACTGGGAGGGCTGGGCAGCCATCACCGCGGCGCTCGGTGACCGCGTGCAGATCGTCGGCGACGACCTGTTCGTGACCAACCCGCAGCGGTTGCAGCGCGGCATCAGCGAGAGGTCCGCGAACTCGTTGCTGGTCAAGGTCAACCAGATCGGCACCCTGACCGAGACCCTGGACGCCGTGGCGCTGGCCCACCGAGGCGGCTTCACGTGCATGATGAGCCACCGCTCGGGCGAGACCGAGGACACCACGATCGCCGATCTCGCCGTGGCCACCGACTGCGGTCAGATCAAGGCAGGAGCACCAGCGCGGTCCGAACGCGTCGCCAAGTACAACCAGCTGCTGCGGATCGAGGAGGAGCTCGACGACGCGGCGCGATATGCGGGCCGCGGCGCTTTCCCGCGGTTCAGCGCCTGACCAGTTCCAACGACCACAACTG
>JBBSNO010000184.1:0-5571 GCA_038232615.1 Actinomycetales bacterium | reverse complement strand
TCGGAGTGGGTGAGGAACCCTCTGGGGTCAGCCACCGGTGCCCTCCATGATCCGTGACCAGACGACGTCGCCGTCCGGGTCGTGGCCCTCGGTCTCGCCCTGCGCCCTGACCTGCATCACCCGCGCGTACTCGCGCGGCACGAGGCGGGAGAATCGCTGGCGCGAGGCGTCCCAGTCCTGCAGGAGACGCCAGGCCACGCTCGAATCGGTCTCCTCTCGGTGCCGGCGCAGCAGGTCCAGCACGACCTCGGCATCGTCGTCGTCCAGCGGCGACACGGTCAGCTCCCCCGACGCGGCAGCCGCCGGGTTGAGCCGCCTCTCCCGCAGGTCGAGCACGTAGGCCACCCCGCCGGACATGCCCGCCCCGAAGTTGCGCCCGGTTCGCCCGAGCACCAGGGCGATGCCGCCGGTCATGTACTCGCACCCGTGGTCGCCCACGCCCTCGGCGACGGCCGTCGCCCCGGAGTTGCGCACGCAGAAGCGTTCTCCCACCTGGCCCCGGACGAACATCTCGCCCGACGTGGCGCCGTAGGCCAACACGTTGCCCGCCACCACGTTCGACTCCGCCGCGAACGCCGAGGCCCGGTCCGGCCGGACGACGATTCGCCCCCCGGAGAGCCCCTTGCCGACGTAGTCGTTCGCGTCGCCGAGCAGCCGCAACGTGATTCCCGCCGGGAGGAAGGCTCCCAGGGACTGGCCGGCCGCCCCGGTGAGCGTGACGTCGATCGTGTCGTCGGGGAGCACGTCCTGGCCGAACCGCTTGGTCACCTCGTGCCCGAGGATCGTGCCGACGGTGCGGTTCACGTTGCGGATCGCCATGGAGATGCGGACCGGCTGACGGTGCTCGAGGGCGTCGCGCGACATCTCGACGAGCTGGTGGTCGAGCGCCTTCTCCAGCCCGTGGTCCTGCCCGACCGTGTGGCGTCGCACGGTCCCGGCCGGCAGCTCCGGCGAAGCCAGGATCGGCGTCAGGTCGAGACCCGACGCCTTCCAGTGCTCCACGGCGGGGCGGACGTCGAGGGACTGCGAGTGCCCGACGGCCTCGTCGAGACTGCGGAACCCCAGCGCCGCCAGGTGCTCTCGGACCTCCTCGGCGACGTACTCGAAGAACGTGACGACGAACTCGGGCGACCCCGTGAACCGCTTGCGCAGCTCCGGGTTCTGGGTGGCGATGCCGACCGGGCACGTGTCGAGGTGGCAGACCCGCATCCTCACACAGCCCCACACCACCAGCGGCGCGGTGGCGAACCCGAACTCCTCGGCGCCGAGGAGCGCCGCGACGACGACGTCGCGCCCCGTCTTCAGCTGACCGTCGACCTGGACGACGATGCGGTCGCGCAACCCGTTGAGCAGCAACGTCTGCTGGGTCTCTGCGAGGCCGAGTTCCCAGGGCGCGCCGGCGTGCTTGAGCGACGTCAGCGGGCTCGCACCCGTCCCCCCGTCGTGGCCGGAGACCAGGACGACGTCCGCGTGCGCCTTGCTGACCCCTGCGGCGACCGTGCCGACCCCGACCTCGCTCACCAGCTTCACGTGCACCCGGGCCGAGGGGTTGGCGTTCTTGAGGTCGTGGATCAGCTGGGCCAGGTCCTCGATCGAGTAGATGTCGTGGTGCGGCGGCGGCGAGATCAGCCCGACCCCCGGGGTGGAGTGCCGCGTCCGGGCGATGCTCGGGTACACCTTGTGCCCCGGCAGCTGACCGCCCTCGCCGGGCTTGGCACCCTGCGCCATCTTGATCTGGATGTCGTCGGCGTGGGTCAGGTACAGGCTGGTGACGCCGAACCGGCCGGAGGCGACCTGCTTGACGGCGCTGCGGCGCTCGGGGTCGAGGAGCCGCTCGGCGTCCTCACCGCCCTCGCCGGTGTTGGACTTGCCGCCGAGGCGGTTCATCGCGATCGCGAGCGTCTGGTGGGCCTCCATGCTGATCGACCCGTAGCTCATCGCACCGGTGGAGAACCGCTTGACGATCTCGCTGACCGGTTCGACCTCCTCCAGCGGCACGGGTTCGCGGACGCCGTCGGCGAACCCGAACAGCCCGCGCAGGGTCATCAGCCGGGTCGACTGCTCGTCGACGCGACTCGTGTACTGCTTGAAGACGTCGTAGCGGCCGGCCCGTGTCGCGTGCTGCAACCGGAACACCGTCTCGGGGTCGAACAGGTGCGGCTCGCCGTCGCGCCGCCACTGGTACTCGCCGCCGATGTCGAGGCGGGTGTGCGGCTGGCGCAGGCCACCGCGCGGGTAGGCCAGCGCGTGGCGCCGGGCGACCTCCTCGGCGATGACGTCGAGACCCACCCCGCCGAGCTGGCTCGTGGTCCCCGTGAAGTACGCGCCCACGACCTCCTGCGACAGGCCGATCGCCTCGAACACCTGCGCACCGCGGTAGGACGCGACCGTGGAGATCCCCATCTTGCTCATCACCTTCAGCACGCCCTTGCCGAGCGCGTAGATGAGCTGCGTGACCGCCTTCTCGGGGTCCGTCCCGGCCAGGACGCCGCCGTGGCAGAGGTCCTCCACCGACTCCATCGCCAGGTAGGGGTTGACCGCCGCTGCGCCGTAGCCGACGAGCAGGGCCACGTGGTGCACCTCGCGGACGTCGCCGGCCTCGACCAGCAGCCCGACCTGGGTACGCGTCTTCTCCCGGATCAGGTGGTGGTGCACCGCGCTGGTGAGGAGCAGGGACGGGATCGGCGCGTAGTCGGAGTCCGAGTCGCGGTCGGAGAGGACGACGAACCGCGCTCCCCCGGCGATGGCGGCGCTCACCTCGGTGCAGATCTCCTCGAGGCGGCGGGCGAGAGCGTCCCCTCCGCCGTCCACCCGGTACAGCCCGCTGACCCGCATCGTCGCGAAGCCCGGCAGGTCACCGTCACGGTTGATGTGGGCGATCTTGGCCAGGTCGTCGTTGTCGATGACGGGGAACGGCAGCACGAGCTGCCGGCAGTGCGCCGGGCTCGCCGCCAGGGCATTGCCCTCCGGGCCGATCGTCGATGCGAGCGACGTCACGAGCTCTTCCCGGATGGCGTCCAGCGGGGGGTTGGTCACCTGCGCGAACAGCTGGGTGAAGTAGTCGAACAGCAGCCGCGGGCGTGATGACAGGACCGCGATGGGCGTGTCGGTGCCCATCGATCCGAGCGGCTCGGCACCGGCACGGGCCATCGGTGCGACGAGCACGCGCAGCTCCTCCTCGGTGTAGCCGAAGGTCTGCTGACGGCGGGTCACCGAGGCGTGGGTGTGCAGGATGTGCTCGCGCTCGGGCAGGTCGTCGAGGTGGATCAGCCCCGCGTGCAGCCACTCGTCGTAGGGGTGCTGCGCCGCAAGGTCCGCCTTGACCTCCTCGTCGTCCACGATGCGCCCGTGCCCGGTGTCGACGAGGAACATCTTGCCGGGCGCGAGCCGACCCTTGCGGACGACGCGGGCCGGGTCGATGTCCAGGACCCCGACCTCGCTGGCCAGGACGACGAGCCCGTCGTCGGTGAGCCAGTAGCGGGAGGGACGAAGGCCGTTGCGGTCCAGCACGGCGCCGATGAGGGTGCCGTCGGTGAAGACCATGTCGGCCGGGCCGTCCCACGGCTCCATGAACATCGAGTGGTACTCGTAGAACGCGCGGCGGGAGGGGTCCATCTCGGTGTGGTTCTCCCACGCCTCCGGGATCATCATCAGGATCGCGTGCGGCAGGGAGCGCCCGCCGAGGTGCAGCAGCTCGAGGACCTCGTCGAACGAGGCCGAGTCGCTGGCGCCGGGCGTGCAGATGGGGAAGAGCCGCTCCAGGTCGCCGGGGATGAGATCGCTGACGAGCTGGCTCTCGCGGGCGCTCATCCAGTTGCGGTTGCCCTTGACCGTGTTGATCTCGCCGTTGTGGGCGATGTAGCGGAACGGGTGCGCGAGCGGCCACGAGGGAAACGTGTTGGTGGAGAAGCGCGAGTGCACGAGCGCCAGCTCGCTGGCGAAGCGGCGGTCGGACAGGTCCGGGAAGAACGGTTCCAGCTGGCCGGTGGTGAGCATCCCCTTGTAGAGCAGGGTCCTCGACGACAGGGACGCGGCGTAGGCGCCGGCCTCCAGCTCCATCCGCCTGCGCAGGCAGAAGGCCATCCGGTCGAGCGCCAGACCCAGCACCCGGGTGCGGGCCCCGGTGACGAACAGCTGCCGGAAGCGCGGCATGCAGGAGCGGGCGGTCACCCCGACGAAGCCCGCGGACGTCGGGACGTCGCGCCATCCCAGGACCGCCAGACCCTCCTCGCCGGCGAGCTCCTCGATCCGGGCGCGGGCGCCGGCTTCCTGCGCGTCGTCGTCCGGGAGGAAGACGGTACCGACGGCGTAGGAGCCCTTGGCGGGCAGTGCGAAGTCGGTGACGGCCGACAGGAACTCGTGCGGCACCTGCGTGAGGATGCCCGCACCGTCGCCGGTGTCGACCTCCGCGCCCACGGCCCCACGGTGGTCGAGGTTCCGCAGCGCGGTGAGCGCCTGCTCGACGATGTCGTGCCCGGGCTCACCACGGAGTGTGGCCACGAAGGCGACGCCGCAGGCGTCGTGCTCGTGGGCACCGTCGTAGAGGCCCTGTGCGGCCGGCTGCGCGGAGAACCGCAGATGAGGCGTCGGCAATCGGCACCGTCCTTGTGTTGCTGGCGTTCACGAGGACGGCGCTGGCCCCGCAGTTCGTTGCTACGAGGTTACACGAGTGCCGGTCCGGCTCTCATGTCCTGCCCGTGCTTGTCGTCTCGGATCGCGAGACGCCGCGTTCTGCATCGTAAGACGTGCGACGGGAGCACCATACCGGGTCGAGGGCGGAGCAGCCGGGCCCGGGCGCGGGCAGCAGACCCGTCAGCCGGCGAAGGCTGAGCACCTTGACGACGAGCACCGCGACGACGAACGCGGACGCCACCCACGGCGCCGGCCACAGCACGACGAACACCAGCAGCCCGGCGGTGTTGACGGCCTTCGCCGGCGGCCACCAGTTCCAGCGATGCACGTGCGTGTCGATCCGGTCGACGTAGTTGCACGACAGCAGCGGCCACGCCAGCCAGGCGACGGACAGCAGGCCGTCGACGACGACGAACTCCAGCACGTACAACGCGACCGGCCACGCCGACTCGGGGTGCCACACGGCCCACGGCACCCAGAACGCGAGGCTGCACGCCCGGTCGCTCAGGATGTCGAGGAGGGCGCCGCCACGGGTCTCCTGCCGAAGCCGCCGCGCCACGAGACCGTCCAGGACGTCGCCTGCCCAGTACACCGCCAGGGACGCCAGCAGCAGCTCCTGGCGGCCCGTGCCGATGGCCGCCGCCGCGAGCCCCAGCGCGACCAGGGTGCGGGCGACGGTGACGAGGTTCGCCCACGTCCGCCACGGCTCGGTCCACCCGTCCCAGCAGCCGCGGTGGCCGCACGCGGCCGGCGGGGTGGTCCACACGGGGCAAGCCTATTGCCGCGCGGCGTGGCGAGCACCCTTCCCCGCCGCTGCCCGGGATGCTCGCCGGCGCCGGTCCCCCGTGCTCATCGTCACCGACCACCGTGATCCTCGGGGGGGGGGGGGGGGGGGGGGGCCCCCGACCCCCCCCCCCGGCCCCGCCCCGCCCCGCGGGG
>JBBSNO010000183.1:0-5581 GCA_038232615.1 Actinomycetales bacterium | reverse complement strand
GAGGTCGCCGCGCCGAAGACGGTGATGAAGATCGCGAAGATGTCGATCGCGCGCCGAGCGGGGTGCCGCACCGGCTTGCTCGGCAGCACGATGGAGCTCACGAGGTTCGCCCGCCCCTTGCGGAAGGTCGCGTAGCCCAGGGCGAGTCCGACGACCGCGTAGAGGGGTGTGGGGGCGATGGGGATCGGGGACATGGGGATCGGGGACGAGGAATCGATCGGGGCCGACGTTCATGCTGGGGCCGGCGTCCGCAGGACGTGCGCTGAACCCAGCTGGCGGCGCCACCGGGTGAACAGCTTCGGCTGGTTCATCCCGAGCACGGCAACGGGATGCCCCGCGCGCTCGTAGACGGCGAGAAAGCTGCGGTCGTCGGGATCGCCGTCCACGATGCGCACCACGTCGCCCTCCCGACGGTGCCCCGCGAACTGCAGGCGCGTGCCGTACTGGTCGGACCAGAAGTACGGGACCGTCCGCCTCGGCGGCACGGAGGCGACCCCGCCGAGCAGCCTCGCGACCGCCACCGCCGGCTGCTCGAGCGCCGAGGTCCAGTGCTCGGTGCGTACGACGCCACCGGCACCGTCGTCGGACGTCGCCGCGCAGTCCCCGACGGCCACGACGCCCGCGACGTTGGTCGCGCCGGCGAGGTCGGTGAGCACCCCACCGAGTACCTCCAGGCCGGAACCCGAGAGCCACTCCACGTTCGGCGCCGCGCCGACCCCGACGACGACCACGTCTGCCGGCAGCCGGGTGCCGTCGGCGAGCTCGACCGACTCCACCCGGTCGGAGCCGGTGAGCCCGGCGACCCCGACACCGGTCAGCAGACGTACGCCGTGATCAGCGTGCAGGCCGGCGCAGACGGCACCCATCTCGGTGCCGAGCGGGCCGGCCAGCGGTGTGGGCATGGCCTCGACCACGGTGACGTCGAGACCGAGCGACCGGGCGCTGGAGGCCACCTCTGCCCCGATGAAGCCGGCGCCGATGACCACGAGGCGCTCGGCACGAAGGAGAGACGCGGGCAGCGCGAGCGCGTCCTCGAGCGTGCGCAGGACGTGCACGCCGGCCATGCCTCCCGCGCCGTGGGCGCCACCCAGGCCTTCCGTGCCCGGCGCGCCTCCCGCGGGCGTGCCTCGCGCGTCGTCCATCCCCGGGAGGAGCCGCGCTCTGGCACCGGTCGCGATGACCACGCCGTCGGCACGGATCTCCTCGCCGGTGTCGAGAGTGAGGGTGCGGCTGGCGCGGTCCAGGCGCACGGCGGGACTGCCGAGGCGCCAGTCGAGCTCCAACGCGTCGTCATCGGAGGTCGTCAGGGCGAGCTCGGTCTCGGCGCAGGTCCCGGTCAGGAACCCCTTCGACAACGGGGGCCGGTCGTAGGGCCGGTGGCGCTCGGCACCGACGATGACGACCCGGCCCGGGTAGGACTGCTCGCGCAGCGCCCGCGCGGCGGACAAGCCCGCGAGCGAGGCGCCGACGACCGCGACGGTGCGCATCAGGCCACGCCCTGCGCCAGCGCACCCACCTGCACGTAGACCATGTCGCCCTCGACCACGACCGGGTGGACCCGGACCGGCCGCTTGGCCGGCGGACCGGTGGGGACTCCGGTGCGCAGGTCGAAGCACGAGGCATGCAGCGGGCACTCGATGACGCAGCCCTCCAGCCAGCCGTCGGCGAGCGAGGCGTCCTGGTGGGTGCAGGTGTCATCGATCGCGTACAGCTGCCCGTCGGCGTTGAACACCGCGACGGGCACATCCGCCTCGATGCGGATGGCCTCGCCGGGAGGAAGCTCGTCGAGGCGGCAGACAGGGATCAAGGCGACTCCGTTGCGTATGGCACAACCGATGTGCGCTACGCAACAGAGTCGCGGGACATCGCGCCGACGTCAAGGGTTTCGCGCAGATATCGCGCTGCGCACCTCAGCGCGGCCATGATCACGAAGACTTTCCCGGCGTAGCGTCGAAAGAACTTACATGATCATGAACTGGCAACCCGCGCTGGCGGGCCGTGGCCGGGGACAGCGTGCCCATCGGGCGAGCGGCTCGTTCGCGCCCGGTGCCTATCCTTGGGCGGTGACCAACACTGCCGCGCGCACGACCGCTGGGGGACGCCCGGCCGCGCCGGTCCAGTCCGTCGACCGAGCCCTGAACGTGCTCGAGATCCTGGCCCAAGCGGGTGAGGCCGGCGTCACCGAGATCGCCGCGGAGCTCGGCGTGCACAAGTCCACGGCGTTCCGCCTGATTGCCGTGCTGGAGAGCCGGGGTTTCGTCGAGCAGGTCGCCGATCGCGGTAGCTATCGCCTCGGCTTCGGAATCATCCGGCTTGCCGGTGCGACCACGGCCCGCCTCGACCTCAACCGGGAGAGCCGGCGCACGTGCGAAGAGCTCGCCGCCGACCTCGGCGAGACGGTCAACATCGCGATCCTGGACGGAAACGTCGCGACCAACATCAGCCAGGTCCGCGGGGGCGCGGCGATCAGCAGCCACAACTGGGTGGGGCAGCGGACGCCGCTGCACGTCACGTCCAGCGGCAAGGTCCTGCTGGCCTTCGCGCCGGAGGCGCTACAGGAGTCCATCGTCACAGGACCGCTCGAGCGCCACACGCCGGCGAGCATCTCCGACGCCGACGTCCTGCGCGCCACGCTCGCCGACGTCCGCCGCCAGGGCTGGGCGCAGACTGTGGAGGAGTACGAGCTCGGTCTCAACGCGGTCGCGGCGCCGATCCGCGACCACGACGGCAGGGTCGTCGCCGCGGTGAGCGTGTCGGGGCCGTCGTACCGCATGACGCCCGAGTGCGTCGCCGGCGCGGTCGAGACAGTGACCGCAGCCGCGGCCGACATGAGCCGGCGGATCGGTTTCTACGGCTGAAGGAGGCCTCCGCATGGTTCACGTCAGGCATGGCTCCGTGCTGGACCTGCCCCTGTCCGACCTCGATCCCGAGGTGGCCGCCGCCATCGGGCAGGAGCTGCACCGGCAGCAGTCGACGCTGGAGATGATCGCGTCGGAGACCTTCGCCCCTCGCGCGGTGATGGAGGCGCAGGGTTCGGTCCTGACCAACAAGTACGCCGAGGGCTACCCCGGCCGCCGCTACTACGGCGGATGTGAGTTCGTCGACGTGGTCGAACAGCTCGCGATCGACCGGGTGCAGGCCCTCTTCGGCGCGCAGTTCGCCAACGTGCAGCCGCATTCGGGGGCACAGGCCAACGCGGCGGCCATGATGGCGCTGCTGTCCCCGGGCGACACCATCCTCGGGCTGGACCTGGCCCACGGTGGGCACCTGACCCACGGCATGCGCCTGAACTTCTCCGGCAAGCTCTACGACGTCGTGGCCTACCACGTGCGGGAGTCCGACCACCGCGTCGACATGGACGAGGTGGAGCGGCTGGCCAAGGAGCATCGGCCGAAGATGATCATCGCCGGCTGGTCGGCGTATCCGCGGCAGCTCGACTTCGCCCACTTCCGCCGGGTCGCCGACGAGGTCGGTGCCTATCTCCTGGTGGACATGGCGCACTTCGCCGGGTTGGTGGCCACCGGGCTGCACCCCAACCCGGTGCCGCACGCGCACGTCGTGACGACCACGACGCACAAGACGCTGGGCGGCCCGCGGGGCGGGGTGATCCTCGCCACCGAGGATCTGCGCAAGAGGATCAACTCTGCGGTGTTCCCCGGTCAGCAGGGCGGGCCGCTCGAGCACGTGGTCGCCGCGAAGGCGGTCACCTTCAAGCTCGCCGCGGGCGCCGACTTCGCGGAGCGCCAGCAGCGCACGCTCGACGGCGCCCGGCTGCTGGCCGAGCGGTTGCAGGAGCCGGACGTACGGGACGCCGGTGTCACGGTCGTGACCGGCGGCACCGACGTCCACCTGGTGCTGGTCGACCTGCGCCACAGCGAGCTCGACGGCAAGCAGGCCGAGGACCGGCTGCACCGGGTCGGCATCACGGTCAACCGCAACGCGGTGCCCTTCGACCCGCGCCCGCCGATGGTGACCTCCGGGCTGCGGATCGGGACGCCTGCGCTGGCGACCCGGGGTTTCGGCCCGGAGGACTTCGGCGAGGTGGCGGATGTCATCGCCGCGGCGCTGCACCCGACGTACGACGACGGGGCCGGCGACCGGCTCCGCGCCCGGGTCGCCGCCCTCGCCGAACGTCACCCGCTCTATCCGGACCTGTGACGCCACGCCTGTGACGCCAGGCCGGGGCCGTCCCCATCGGGCCGTCCCGGCGGGCCGCTGCCGACGAATGTCGGACGACCCCTTGACAGCGGCCCCCTTGGTCCGCACTGTTGCGTATGACACACCCAGTTGCGTATTGAGAGACAACCTCGCGAGACACAGCGAGACGCGCGTACGACGTACCCCGCCGCCCGGAAGGACCGAATGGCGATGCAGCCTCGGGTAGTGATCATCGGTGCCGGCATCGTGGGCTGCTCGCTCGCGGACGAGCTCACCGAGCGCGGCTGGACCGACGTCACCGTGGTCGACCAGGGCCCGCTGTTCGCCACCGGCGGGTCCAGCTCGCACGCCCCGGGGCTGGTCTTCCAGACCAACCCGTCGAAGACCATGGCCGAGATCGCGTCCTACACCGTGCGCAAGTTCAGCAGGCTCACGCTGGACGGCCAGTGGTGCTTCCGGCAGGTGGGCGGGCTGGAGGTCGCCACCACGCCGGCGCGGTGGACCGACCTGCAGCGCAGGCACGGCCTGGCCACCTCCTGGGGCGTCGAGGCCGCGCTGGTCGACCCCCAGGAATGCGTACGTCTGCACCCGCTTCTCGACGCCGGCTCCGTCCTCGGCGGGCTGCACGTCCCGAGCGACGGGCTGGCCAGGGCGCTGCACGCCGGCGAGGCCCAGGCGCGGCGGGCGACCGCCCGCGGCGCGCGCTTCCTCGGCGAGCACGCGGTGGTCGGCATCGCCCAAGACGGCGGGCGGGTCACCGGGGTCGAGACCACGCACGGACTCATCCCCGTCGACGTGGTCGTGTCGGCCGCCGGCTTCTGGGGGCCGAGGATCGGGCGGATGGTGGGCCTGGAGGTGCCGCTGCTCCCGATGGCGCACCAGTACGCCAAGACCGGTCAGGTCGCCTCGCTCGTCGGGGTCAACGACGAGGGGCTGGAGGCCAGCAGGCCGATCCTGCGCCACCAGGACCAGGACCTCTACTACCGCGAGCACGGCGACCGGATCGGCATCGGCTACTACGGCCACCGCCCGATGCCGGTGGACGTCGATGACGTCCTCGCCCCCGACGACGCGCCGGTGATGCCCTCGATGCTGCCCTTCACCGAGGACGACTTCGCCGAAGCGTGGGAGCAGAGTCTCGTGCTACTGCCGGAGCTGGCGGACACCAAGGTCGAGGAGGGCTTCAACGGCGTCTTCTCCTTTACCGCCGACGGGGCGCCGCTGCTGGGCGAGCACCCCGACCTCGCCGGGTTCTGGGTCGCCGAGGCGGTGTGGGTGACCCACTCCGCGGGCGTCGCCCGGGCGATGGCAGAGTGGCTGATCGAGGGCCAGCCGCGCACCGACGTGCACGAGTGCGACCTGCACCGCTTCGAGGAGGTCGCGCTCGCACCGGACTACGTAGCGCAGCGCGGCGCTCAGAGCT
>JBBSNO010000182.1:0-5593 GCA_038232615.1 Actinomycetales bacterium | reverse complement strand
GAACACGAGCCAGGTGAAGACCGGGATCAGCGTGCCCAGGATCCCCGTCGTGGAGGCGAAGGCCGGGACGACAGCGCCGATGTAGCAGATCAGCAGGGCGGCGACCAGCGGCAGGCCCAGGTTGGACACCGCGTCACCGAGGTACCCGGGCGTGTCCAGCTCCTGCAGGAGCCCGACGTAGGTGACAACGCCGCAGATCAGCAGCACGGTGGGCCAGGCGACCTGCCCGACAGCCCCCTTGGCGCGCGCCGGGGGCGACGATGGAGAGGATCACGGCGATCGCCACGGCCGTCAGGCCGATCTCGAGACCGGACGCGAGCGCCCCGACGACCAGGACCACGAGGCCGACCAGGGTCAGCTTGCGGTCGCGGTCCAGCGTCGTCACCGGCCCCGTCCGCTCCTGGGCGGCCAACGCCGTCGTCTGCACCGACTTGGTGTCGGCGCGCTCGCCGGCGTCCGGGTGGCGGTGACCGGGCTCGCCGTGACCAGGCCCTCCCTGGCCCGGCTGGCCGGCGGTGGTCGCGGCCGGGACGGAACGGCTGCCCGCTCCGGTGCCGACGTCCTTGCCGGACGCCCGGGACGCTGTCTCGCCGTCCTCGTCGTCCATCGAGACGCGGGTCGAGTCCCCGAGCAGCTTGCCCCGCTAATGATGAACAGGCCCATCAGCAACGGGCTGATCTTGTAGCCGATTTCGCTTGACGGCATTCAAGGCCCCCGGGAAGGTGTGTCAAGCGTCACACGCGTGTCGAAGCACCCGTCGAAGCACCCATCGAAACATCCGTCTGCCGGTAGTACCGTTCCGCACTGTGGATAGTCGGGCGTCCCGCCCGGATCCTCGACCGGGAGGACCAGACGATGACGACCACGACGACCACGGGGACCGGCGGGCGCCACTTCCTGCAGATCCCGGGACCGACCAACGTGCCCGACCGCGTGCTGCGCGCCATCGCCGCGCCGACCATCGACCACCGGGGGCCGGATTTCGCCGCGCTCGGCCTCGAGGTGCTGGCAACGGTCAAGCCCGTCTTCGGCACGACGAACCCCGTCGTGATCTACCCGGCGTCCGGCACCGGGGCGTGGGAGGCCGCGCTGGTCAACACGCTCAGCCCCGGCGACCGGGTGCTCTGCTTCGAGACCGGCCACTTCGCGACCCTGTGGAACGAGATGGCCGGCAAGCTCGGACTCGAGGTCGAGCTCGTACCCGGTGACTGGCGCCACGGCGTCAACCCCGAGATCGTCGAGGAGAAGCTCACCGCGGACGCCGGCCACGAGATCAAGGCCGTCATGGTCGTGCACAACGAGACCTCGACCGGTGTGACCAGCCGGGTGGCGGAGGTGCGCCGGGCGATCGACGCGGCCGACCACCCCGCCCTGCTGCTCGTCGACACGATCTCCTCGCTGGGCAGCATCGACTACCGGCACGACGAGTGGGGCGTCGACGTCACCGTGGCCTGCTCGCAGAAGGGGCTCATGCTGCCTCCGGGCCTGAGCTTCAACGCCGTCAGCGACAGGGCGCTCGAAGCCTCGAGGACCGCCGGGTCGGCGCGTTCCTTCTGGGACTGGGCGCCGATCCTGGCAGCGAACGAGCGCGGCTTCTTCCCCTACACGCCGGCGACCAACCTGCTCTACGGGCTGCGCGAGGCCCTGACCATGCTCGAGGAGGAGGGTCTCGCGAGCGTGTTCGCCCGGCACACCCGGCACGCCGAGGCGACGCGGGCCGCCGTCCGCGGCTGGGGCCTGGAAGTGCTGGCCGCCGACGAGCGGGAGTACTCCGGCGCCCTGACGGCGATCCTGCTGCCCGAGGGCCACGACGCGGACGCCGTCCGGACCACCATCCTGGAGCGGTACGACATGTCGCTGGGGTCAGGGCTGGGCAAGCTGGCCGGCCAGGTCTTCCGCATCGGCCACCTGGGCCACTTCAACGACCTCACCCTCGCGGGCACACTGGCCGGTGTGCAGATGGGACTGGTCCTCACCGGCGTCCCGGTCGACACCTCGGGCCTCCAGGCCGGCCTCGACCGGCTGCAGGCGCCGTGACCACGGCACCGGAGCGGCTCGCGCCGTCGCAGGATCTGCAGCACGAGCTGACGCGCCGGCTCGACGGCGAGGTCGCGTTCGACGACTACACGCGCCACCTGTTCTCGCGCGACGCCAGCATGTACACGATGTCGCCGCTGGGCGTGGTCTACCCGCGGCACGCGGGCGACGTGGTGGAGACCGTCCGGCTGGCCGTCGAGGCCGGCGTCCCGGTGCTGCCGCGTGGAGCGGGCACCAGCCTCGCGGGGCAGACGGTCGGCACCGGGGTGGTCATCGACTTCTCGCGCCACATGGCAGCGATCCTCGAGCTCGACCCCGGCACGCGGACCGCGCTCGTGGAGCCGGGCGTGGTGCAGGACGACCTGAACCGTGCCGCCGCCCCGCACGGGCTGATGTTCGGCCCGGACACCTCCACCAGCAACCGCGCCACTATCGGAGGGATGGTCGGCAACAACTCCGCCGGCAGCGGGTCGGTCCGGTACGGCATGACCATCGACCACGTGCAGGGCCTCGACGTCGTCCTCGCCGACGCGTCGACAGCCCACTTCGCACCGGTCGACGAGGCCGAGCGTTCCCGCCGGGCGCAGGGCGCCGGCCTGGAGGCGTCCCTCTACCGCGAGCTGCCGCGCATCGTCGAGGCGCACGCCGACGCGGTCGCCACCGGCTTCCCCTCGTACTGGCGTCGCGCCGGTGGGTACCGGCTGGACCGGCTCGCCGACGGCACACCCTTCGACCTCGCGCGCTTCGTCGTCGGCTCGGAGGGGACGCTGGCCGTGGCGACGTCCGCGCTGGTGGGCCTGGTGGCCAAGCCGTCGAAGCAGGTGTTCGCCGTCGGGCACTTCACCACGACGCAGGCCGCGATCGAGGCCACCGCGGACGCGCTCTCGTGCGACCCGGCCGGCGTCGAGATGATCGACAAGACGATCCTCGACCTGTCGCGGAGCAAGATCGAGTACCGAGGTCTGGCCGACATCCTCGAGGGCGACCCGGCCGCCCTGCTGTTCGTGTCCTTCACCGGGGACGACGAGGCGGAGCTGATCGCGTCGATGGAGCGGCTCATCGCGTTGTGGAAGAGCAACGGTCACGGCTACCACGTGCTCCGCGCCGTGACACCGGCCCAGCAGGGCGCGCTGCTGAAGGTGCGCAAGGCCTCGCTCGGCCTGCTGATGGCCGCGAGCGTCGGAGCCAAGCGACCCCTGGCCTTCGTGGAGGACACCGCGGTCGACCCCGAGCACCTGGCCGAGTACACCGGCCGCTTCGCGCGCGTCCTGGACCGGCACGGGCTCGAGGCGGGCTTCTACGGCCACTGCTCCGTGGGGTGCCTGCACATCCGACCGTTCGTCGACCTCACGCAGCCCGGCCAGGTGGAGGTCATGCGGGCGGTCGCCGAGGAGATCAAGGACCTGGTGCGCGAGTACGGGGGCGTGAACTCCAGCGAGCACGGGGACGGGCTGGCGCGCAGCGAGTTCAACCGCGAGCTGTTCGGGGACGACCTGTACGAGGCGATGCGCGAGGTCAAGGCGCTGTTCGACCCGGCCGCGCTGATGAACCCCGGTAAGATCGTCGACTCGCCCGCGATGACCGAGCACCTGCGCGACGCGCTCGCCACGCCGCCTCCGCCGCTGCGCACGCGGTTGCAGTTCGACGTGGTGGGCGGGATGCACGGCGCCGCGGACCGGTGCATGAACATCGGCCTGTGCCGCAAGTCGACGACGGGTGCGATGTGCCCGTCGTACATCGCGACGCGCAAGGAGGAGGACTCCACCCGGGGTCGTGCCGGGGCCTTGGTGAAGGCGCTGTCCGAGGGGGACCCCCACACGGCGCTGGGCGACGAGCGGCTGCACGAGGTGCTCGACCTCTGCCTGATGTGCAAGGCGTGCAAGAGCGAGTGCCCGCTCGGGGTCGACATGGCGTCGCTCAAGAGCGAGGCGCTGGCCGCGCGGCACGACGTCCACGGGATCCCCTTGCGGTCACGGGCGTTCTCGGCGATCAGGACCCTGAACCGGCTGGGCTCGGCCACGGCGCCGCTGTCGAACCTGCCCGGGCGGCTGCCTCCGTTGCGGGCCGTGCTCGACGCCCGGCTCGGGATCGCACGGCAGCGCCGGCTGCCGGTGTTCCAGCGCGACAACCTGGTCCGCTGGTTCCGGCGTCGCGCCGCTCCCGCCGGCGTGGCGACGCAGGGCACGGTGACGATGCTGGCCGATTCGTTCACCAGCTACACCGAGCCCGGCATCGGCCGCGCCGTCGTCCAGCTGCTCGAGCGCGCGGGCTACGCGGTGCGTCTGGAGAGCAAGGGGTGCTGCGGGCGTCCGAGCATCTCCAAGGGCCTGCTGGACGACGCCCGGGGCAAGGCTGCGCACCTCGCGGCCTCGCTGTGCGCCGGCAGCGAACCCGGCTCGCCGATCATCGGGTGCGAGCCGTCGTGCATCCTCACGCTGCGCTCGGAGCACGTCGACCTGCTGCCGGACGACGCCAACGTGCGCGACGTCGCCTCGCGGGTGAGGCTCCCCGAAGAGCTTCTCGTGGAGGCGATCGACGCCGGACGGCTGTTGCTGCGCGACGACTCGTGGCTGGCTGGGCGCACGGTGGTGTTCCACGGCCACTGCCACCAGAAGGCCGAGGTCGGCACGGCTGCGACCGTGGCGCTGCTGAAGCGGATCCCGGGCGTGGTCGTCGAGGAACTGGACGCCGGCTGCTGCGGGATGGCGGGGTCGTTCGGGTTCGAGTCCGAGCACTACGACGTGTCGTTGCAGGTGGGGGAGGACAGGCTCTTCCCCGCCGTCCGGGCTGCTTCGGACGGCGCGGTGATCGCCGCGACCGGGGTCTCCTGCCGTCAGCAGATCCACCACGGCACGCAGCGCACCGCCTGGCACCCGGTGGAGCTGGTGCTGGCGTCGGCGCGGTAGGCGCTCTCGACCGGGAGGCACGTCGTCTGCACCGAGCGTCGTCACGTTCGACCTCTTCAGCGCGCTGATCGGCTCTCGCACGGGCGGTTCGGCCGTGTCGGCGCGCATCGCGCCGGCGAGCGGCCGGCCGGGCGACGAGCTCTACGACCGCTGGGACGCGTTGAACAAGCGGGCGCAGAAGGACTACCGGGAGTGGACGTCGTACGCGACGCTGGCGTGGACGGCGCTGGCCACCGCCTACGAGCCGCTGGGGGTGCGCGGCGACGCCGGGACGGACGTCGACGAGCTGCTCGCCTCGCTGGGGGACTGGCTCTTGTGGCCGGACGTGGAGGAGCACCTGCTTGCTCTCGGTCGCCGGTACCGCATCGGGGTGCTGTCCAACGTCGACGACGACCTGTTCGGCCGGACCCGCGCGGCGCGTTGGTGGACCCGGAGCTCGTGATGACCTCGGAGCGGCTGCAGGACTACAAACCGCACTCCCGGATCTACGAGCCCGCGGTAGAGGCTGCGGGTTCGCTGGTGCACGTCGCCACGTCCGCCCGAGACGTCGCGGGGGCGCTGGCCGCCGGGATCTCGGTGGTCCGACCGCGGCGCCCCGGTCACCACCTGGCTCCCGCCGGGCCGCAGCCACCCATCACCGTCGATGGCCT
>JBBSNO010000181.1:0-5603 GCA_038232615.1 Actinomycetales bacterium | reverse complement strand
GCTGCCCCCGGGCGGCCGGCCCCCGGCCCCCGCCCCCCACCCCACCCCCCACGCCCCCCCCCCCCCCGCCGGCCCCCCCGCCGGCCCGGCGGCGAGCCGCGCGGCCGGGGGCCGCGCGCCCGACCGCATCGGGGTGTCGGCCACCAAGTCGATGACGGGGCACCTGCTGGGCGCGGCGGGAGCCGTCGAGGGCATCTTCTGCATCCTGGCGCTGCACCACCGCACCGCACCGCCGACGATCAACCTCACCGAGCAGGACCCGGCCGTCGAGCTCGACGTCGTCACCGGCGGCCCCCGCGAGATCGGTGAGGGCGTGGCCCTGAACAACTCCTTCGGGTTCGGCGGCCACAACGTCGCGGTCGCCTTCCGGACGATGTCGTGAGCACGACAGCCGACACGCGGACGGCGGAGCCCGACCTGCGCGACCCCCTGCTCCGGCTGGAGGCCCTGTTCGACGCCGGCTCGGTCGCGCTGCTCACCGAGCGCGACGACTCCGGGATGCTCGCCGCGACCGGGACCGTCCACGGCGTCCCCGCGGTGGCCTTCGTCAGCGACGCGACCATCCAGGGCGGCGCGATGGGCGTCGACGGGTGCCGTGTCGTCCTGGCCGCCTACGAGCAGGCACTGGCCGACGAGGTGCCGGTGCTGGGCCTCTGGCACTCCGGCGGGGCGCGCCTGCGCGAGGGCGTCGTGTCGCTGCACGCGGTCGGCGAGGTCTTCGCGATCATGACGCGCGCCTCGGGGAAGATCCCGCAGATCTCCGTCGTCATCGGCCCCGCAGCCGGCGGGGCCGCGTACGGGCCGGCCCTGACCGACATCGTCATCCTCGGGCCCGACGGCCGCGTCTTCGTCACCGGGCCGGACGTCGTCCGGTCGGTGACGGGCGAGACGGTCGACGCCCTGCGGCTCGGCGGACCCGAGCCCCACGGACGCCGGTCCGGCGTCGTCCACGTCGTGACCGAGACGACGGAGGCGGCCTACGGGCAGGCGCGCAAGCTCGCCGTCCTGCTCGGCGCCCAGGGTTCGATCGACACCGGCGCCGTCGTCGACCGCGACCTCGCGTCGACGTTGCCCGAGTCGATGAAGCGGGCATACGACGTGCACCCGCTCGTCGACGACCTGCTCGACGAGCCGGTCGACGCCACCAGCGACTCCGGCACCATCGAGCTGCACCCGAAGTGGGCGCCGAACATCGTCACGACGCTCGGGCGCTTCGGCGGCCGCACGGTCGGCGTGGTGGCCAACAACCCGCTGCGCCTCGGCGGCTGCCTCGACTCCTCCTCCGCCGAGAAGGCCGCCAGGTTCGTGCGGATGTGCGACGCGTTCGGCGTGCCGCTCGTCGTTGTCGTCGACGTTCCGGGGTACCTGCCCGGCGTCGGGCAGGAGTGGGACGGCGTCGTGCGACGCGGCGCCAAGCTGCTGCACGCGTTCGCCGAGGCCGTGGTTCCCAGGGTGCCGCTCGTGACCCGCAAGACGTACGGCGGCGCCTACATCGCGATGACCGCGCGCTCCCGGGGGGCCACGAGGGTGTTCGCGTGGCCCGGCGCCGAGGTCGCCGTGATGGGAGCCGTCGCGGCCGTGCGGATCCTGCACCGCCGCAAGCTTGCCGGCGTGGCCGACGAGTCCCGGGCCCAGGTCGAGGCCGAGCTGGCCGTGGAGCACCAGGCGATGGCCGGCGGCCTGGACCGGGCGGTGGACATCGGCGTCATCGACGAGATCGTCGAGACCGATCGCACGCGCAGCGCCCTGGCCCGTGCGATCGCCGACGCCCCCCAGCGCCGCGGCCAGCACGGCAACATCCCGCTCTGACGACGCGAAGTCCTTGATCGCGGGGCACGAAGTCCTTGATCGCGGGGCACGAAGTCCTCAATCGCCACGTCCCCCCGTCGGCGATCAAGGAATTCCCCGCCCGCGACAGAGGAACTCGCGCCGCCGCGGGGACGAGGGCACGTCAGCCGACGCGGTGCAGCCAGCGGACGGGGGCACCGTCGCCGGCGTAGCGGAACGGCTCCAGCTCGTCGTCCCAGGCGCTGCCGAGCGCGAGGTCGAGCTCGTCGCGCAGCAGGGCGGCGGCGGTCGCCCCGGCCTGGACCGCGGCGCGGATGCGGTCCTCGGGGACGACGACGTTGCCGTGCACGTCCGTGACGGCGTGGAAGATGCCGAGTTCGGGGGTGTGGCTCCAGCGACCGCCGTCGACCCCGGCGCTGGGCTCCTCCGTGACCTCGTAGCGCAGGTGCGCCCAGCCGCGCAGGGCCGACGTCAGCTGCGCCCCCGTCCCCTGCCCCGCCTGCCAGGAGAGCTCGGCCCTGGACATCCCCGGCGCGGCGGGCTGCGGCGTCCAGTCGAGGCAGACGCGCACGCCGAGCGCACCGCCGGCTGCCCACTCGACGTGTGGGGTGAGCGCTCGCGGTGCGGAGTGCACGAACAGGACGCCGCGCGTGATGACACCGGACATGACCGACCTCCTGGACCGACTCGTGGTGCGTCTTCCCCAACGACCGCGAGCGGAGCCCGGCAGGACTGCGTAGTCCGAGTGGCCGGACGACGTCCGACCCTGGCACATTCTGCCCCACCGGCCACGTCAGCACCAGTCCTTCGCCCGGATGACCACGGCTCGTCCGCCGTTCAGCCGCCGCCACGTCGGGTCGTCCCAGGGCTGAAGGGACGCACGCGGTCTGCCGATGAACTGCTGACGGCGTCCCGCACCGACGTCGCAGGCGAAGAACGGGAAGTGACGTGGACAGCTCCGAGCTGCTGATGAACGAGGCGTACGACGAGGGTGTCGTGTCGGAGGTGATCAGGCCTGCGGCGGTCGTCCCGGAGGAGGCTGCCAGGGCCATCCTGGTCGAGCTGGCGCTGCGGGACGTGCAGAACGGCGGCGTGTGGCAGTCGGAGCCGAGCCTTTGGAGCCGGTACGACCGACCGTGGCACGGGTCGACGAACCTGACCGGGGCCGAGCTCATCGGCACGATCCAGGTGGCCTACGGCACGCCGACCAAGTACGAGATCACCATCTACCGGGTCACCGTCACGAGGTTCGGCACCGAGAACGGGTGGACCGTGGCCTCCCTGACCGACGAGGCGCTCGGCTTCGGCGAGCTCACCCTCGAGGCCTGCCCGAGGGCCACCCTCGCCGCCCCACCCAAGCCGTTCAGGTTCTGAGCGCCGCCGGCTGCTGACGTGGCCGAGCCCGCCCGGGTGACCGCGGCAGCCTGCGGATGCGACCATCGAGCGTGGACCAGCACAAGCCCCGGCGCCCCGCGCTGCTCGGCCCGGCCGCCCTCGGCACGGTGCCGGGCGGCCAGGATCCCGCGGCACGAGAGGAGGCGGCGCACACCACTGCCCGCCTGCTGGTGGACGGCGCACGCTCGAGCGGGGACGCAGAGATCGCCGAGCGGCTCGTCGAGCTGGCGAGCGAGCACGGTCTGGACCTGCTGGCCGACCTGTGGTCCGACAGCCCGGCCGAGTCCCTGCCCGGCGCCCTGTGGCGGCTCTACGCCCTGCAGGCGTGGGTGCGCTCCGACCCGGTCGCGGCTGCGCGCCAGTTCACGGAGGGGCGACGACGAACCCCGGTGCTGGAAGTCGTCGCTGGTGTCGCCGACCCTCCCGGCCCTGAGCAGGTGCGCACGCTGCTGGACACGCTCCTGCTGGGCGTCTCCCGCGGTGACCTCGCCACGACCCTGGACCGCGCCGCCGCGTTCGCCCGCATCGTCGCCGTGGGCCGCGCGGACATCGCCGCGGACTCCGACGTCGGGCACGCCGCCGACTCGGCGTCCGCCCTGACGCACTCGGCCGGCCGCCTGGTCCGCACCGCCGAGCAGCTCGAGGCGTCCGCCGTCCGGTGGCGCGAGGGCACCCTCACCTGAGGCCCGTGGTCCGGCTGGGAGACAGGGCCGGCCGGGTGTTCGGGAACACGATCGGCACCGCACGGGTTAACCTCGATCGTGCGCCGGGCCGCGGTAGCCCCGGGCTCCACTTGAAGCCGCTCCGAGCGGCCCCGCGCCGAGAGGCGCTCCCGGCCCGGCGCACACCCCGGACAGGCTGGTGACCGGCGTCCGCCGACCGCCGTGCCCGACGTCTCGGCACATCGACGGCCCGAGGACATCCGCAGGTCCGTCTGGCCCCGCGCCAGGACGGTGCCACGCTGGGTGGGGGTGACGTCCTGCGGACCTTGATGGCCGCCGAGGGGTTCACGGCGACGAGCGCAGCGTGTCGGCGGTGATGGAGCCCTTCACGGGGCTCGACGTCCAACCCGACGTGGCGTCGTCACTTGGTCGCCTGGCCTCCGGCCCCCTTCGCGCCGTCACCCTGTCGAACGGTTCGGCCGACGTCGCCGAGCGCCTGCTCACGCGCGCGGGTCTGCGCGACCACGTGGACCTGGTCCTGTCCGTCGGGGATGCGGATGCCTAGAAGCCGAGCAGGTCGGCGTACGAGTACGGGCTGTCCCGCTGCGGCGTTGCCGCGAGCGCGCCGCCCTGGTCGCGGTCCACCCGTGGGACGTCGACGGCGAGCGGGGATGCGTGGTGTCTGGGTCAGCCGGGACGACGGCCCGTGGCCCTCGTCCTTCCCGGCGCCGGACCTGGTGGTCGGCGGCTTCGATGACCTCGCGGATGCGCTCGGCCGCTGAGCAACGGCCGACCGGGCGGGGCTGGCAGCGCTGGCCGAGATGGCCGAGCACCCGGACCAGCGACGGCACCCCGACGCCCGGATGGTCGGTACCAGGGCTCGGAACGTCCCGGTCAGCGGCGCTCGGCCACCTCGTCCGACGAGTCTGGGTGACTCTCCCGCCGTCCGCAATATTGAGATGCGGGTCAACTGCGGCCGCGCGACGCCTCGGGCAGCCCGACCCCGGTACGGACGACCGGGGGCAGCCGACAGCCGCCTCGCGCGGCTCACGGTGGGGCGGGTGGGGCTCGAACCCACGACCTGACCGATTATGAGTCGGCTGCTCTGACCGGCTGAGCTACCGCCCCCTCGTGCTGAGGCTATCGCGTCCGCCTTCGTTCGGCGGAGCGACCAAAGACAGCCCGGTAAACCCCGCAGGGACCGCTCACTGGGCGGGACGCCCCACCAAGCTGAGCGCGACTTTCGCCTGGCCACGGCGATAGTCGTCCGGAAGCCTTGACCAACGGTGCGCGCCCCCGTAGTTTGCCGGGAATCCACCCCGTAACAGGAGTAGAGGACGCGATCCCGAAACGACCTGAACGCTCGCTATCGCCATCAGGTGCCCAGGCTTTCGAAAGTTAGTAGAGAAGGTTACGCATCTGGGCGTACCGGTCACGCACGAGCGGGCCGCTGCCGCCGTCCGGTTCCCAGCAGGCGCCGCCAGCACTTCCCCAGGGCGGCGGCGACGTCGTGCCGCGCAGGGCCCAGGCGGACTGACGGGCAGCGCCGAGCGCGACATACTCCCCGGGGGGCGGGACGACGACGGGGACGGCGAGCACGGCGGGCGCCACCGCCTGGACCGCGCGAGAGGCACCGGCACCACCGACGAGCAGGGCCCGGCGGACGTCGACCCCCTGGGCCCGCAGCGCGTCCACGCCGTCCGCCAGCCCGCAGAGCATGCCCTCCACCGCGGCACGGGCCACGTTCTGCGGGCTCAT
>JBBSNO010000180.1:0-5641 GCA_038232615.1 Actinomycetales bacterium | reverse complement strand
GGGAGATGATCGGGTCCTGCTGGATGATGTCGAAGAACGCAGACAGCTTGTCGACTTCGTGGAACTGGCGGGCCAAGGTGGCGGCAAGGTCGAAGCGGAAGCCATCGACGTGCATTTCGGTCACCCAGTAGCGCAACGAGTCCATGATCAGCTGCAGCACGTGCGGGTGGCGCATCAGCAGGCTGTTGCCGGTGCCGGTGGTGTCGAAGTAGTGCGCGTTGTCGTCGTCCACGAGCCGGTAGTAGGCCTCGTTGTCGATGCCGCGGAAGCAGAGCGTCGGACCGAGCTGGTTGCCCTCGGCGGGGTGGTTGTAGACGACGTCGAGGATCACCTCGATGTGCGCCTCGTGCAGCGCCTTGACCATGCTCTTGAACTCCTGCACCTGCTGGCCCCGGGAACCGGTGGACGAGTAGGCGTTGTGGGGGGCGAAGAACCCGATCGTGTTGTAGCCCCAGTAGTTCGACAGACCCTTGTCGACCAGGTGCGTGTCCTGGACGAACTGGTGCACGGGCATCAGCTCGATCGCCGTGACGCCGAGAGAGGTCAGGTGCTCGATCATCGCCGGGTGGCCGATGCCGGCGTAGGTGCCGCGGATCTCCTCGGGCAGACCGGGATGGGTGCGGGTCAGTCCCTTGACGTGCGCCTCGTACAGCACCGTCTCGTGGTACTCGTGGCGCGGCGGCCGGTCGTTGTCCCAGTCGAAGAACGGGTTGATGACGACGGAGAGCATCGTGTGGCCCAGGCTGTTCGCCTCGTTGAAGGCGTCGGGCTCGTCGAACGTGTACGAGAACAGCGACTCGTCGCCGTCCACCTGGCCGTCGACGGCCTTAGCGTACGGGTCGAGCAGCAGCTTCGCGGGGTTGCAGCGGTGCCCGGCCTCCGGTTCGTACGGGCCGTGCACGCGGTAGCCGTAGCGCTGACCTGGCTGCACGCCGGGCAGGAAGGCGTGCCACACGAACCCGTCGACCTCGGTGAGCTCGAGCCGATGCTCGGTGCCGTCGTCCTCGACGAGGCAGAGCTCGATCTTCTCGGCGACCTCGCTGAAGAGGGCGAAGTTGGTGCCGGAACCGTCGTACGTCGCGCCCAGGGGGTAGGGGCGTCCTGGCCAGATCTGCATGGACTTCTCTCGTCGGGTCGGGCATGTGCGCCGCTCAGTGTCCCGGATCGGCGACCGGTCGGCGCGCCGGGTCCCCTGCGTGAGACGCCGGTCACGGGCGGCGCCGCCGGGGCGGTCGGGGTGACGGCACTCAGGCGGGCATGGCTCGCTGGACGATCTCGCGGGCCGTCGGTGCCCCCACCGGCAGCGTGCACGTCGTCGATGGCCGCGTCCAACGGCGGTGCGCGCCACGGGCCCGCTCCAGCTCCTCCAGCAGCGCCTCGACGGCGCCGGGCGAGCGGGTCAGCACGCGCACGACGTCGAGCGCGTTGACGTTGCCGGAGCCCTCCCACACCGAGTTCAGCGGCGCCTCGCGGTACAGGCGGGCCACGCCGTTCCTCCCCGATGTAACCCTTGCCGCCGAGGCACTCCAGGGCCTCGGCGACCATCGGCGCGGCCCGCTTGCACACCCAGTACCTTGCCGACGGCGACCGCCAGCCGGCTGAGCTCGGTCTCACCGTCGTCCACGGCTGCCGCGAGGCGCATGGCGAGCGTCGTCGCGGCCTCGGACTCAGCAGCCAGGTCCGCCAGGACGTTCAGCATCAGCGTCGCGTCCCGGACGTCGGAGCCGCCCTGCTTCTCGGTCATCCCCATCCCGGCCAGGACCCTGCGCTTGCCGGCGGGGTCGCGCAGACCCACGTCGTAGTCGGTCCCGGTCAGGCGGGGCTCCCAGACCGCCGCCAGCTCGGGTCGGTGCACAGGGCCGGCGCGGCGTAGGTCATCGACAGGTGGCACCCGTGTCCGGCGTCCACCTGCGTCCAGACCAGGAAGCCGGCGGCTCGCGTGGCGTGGGCCCCGACTCCTGCGGTGAGGCCCAGGTCGCCCAGTCGAGCGGCGCCGGCGGGCGGGCCGACGTGCCGCAGGAGGGCCTCGCCGAGCACGGTGTCGGCAGCCAGCACGTCCCAGTCGACGTGCGCCGGGACCTGGTTGGTGACCTCGTGGGTGGGCGACCCCGTGATGTGCGTTGCGGTGGCCGGGCCCGTGGTGCTCGTTCCCGTGGTCGGTTCGGTGGTCGGCGGCACGGTGCCACCGTAGCCAGACGCCGCGCCGTGGGGAGGGACCGTCGGGCGTGGGAATCGGCGTCGGGCGTGGCCGCACGCCAGTCGCGGCGCGGCCGGACGGCCGGACCGGCGCCGCGTAGGTACCGTGGGACCTGTGGCCGCGGACAGCACGACGCCGCGCACGAGGACCGTGCGCGGCCTCCGGCGTACGCCCGGTGGCGTGAAGCAGCTGGTGGGCCACCGTCTCGTCGCGATCCTGTGGCAGCTGGTGAAGGTGACCGTCGGCATCTGCATGCGGTACCGCGTCACGGGTCTGGCCGCCGAAGCGGGCTTCTTCGCCCTGCTGTCGTTGCCCCCGCTGGTGCTCGGCCTCGCCGGTACCGCCGCTTGGGTGGGGTCCGAGCTCGGGACGGGCGCGACCGGGCAGCTCGAGCGGGGCCTGCGTGACTTCGTCGCCCCGTTCCTGACGAACGAGGTCGTCGACTCGGTGCTGATCCCGACGCTCACGGATGCCATTGACGGGCCCCGCTACGACCTCATCTCGATCGGCTTCCTGCTCTCGCTCTGGTCGGGTTCGCGTGCCCTCAACGTGTACGTGGACACGATCGCGATCATGTACGGGCTCGGCGGGCACCGGGGGATCGTGCGCACGCGGGCCCTCTCGTTCTCGCTGTACCTGCTGACGCTGGCCCTCGGCGCCGTGACCATCCCGCTCGTGCTGGTGGGCCCGACCCTGCTGGGCAGGGTACTGCCCGGGGCCCCCAACCCGCTCGTGGACCTGTACTGGCCGGTCGTCACCCTGGGCGGCGTCGCGCTGCTGGCGACCCTGTATCACGTGAGCACCCCGGTCCGGACGCCGTGGAAGCGTGACCTGCCCGGAGCCGCCCTCGCCCTGGTGCTCTGGGTCCTGGCCAGCTACGTGCTGCGGGCGGTCATCGGCGCCTCCGTCGGCGGCACCTCGATCTACGGGCCGCTGGCGACCCCGATCGTGGTCCTGCTCTGGCTGTACCTGGTGGCGATCGCCGTCCTGATCGGGGCCGGGTTGAACGCCGCGACCGACCGGCTGTGGCCGGACCCCGACCGGACGGCGGCCCGGCGGAGGGCGAGCGTCCAGGCGAGCGAGCCGGCGAGCCAGCTCCAGGAGGGTCCGGCCAGCGCGCGACGCCTGGCCGCCCGGGAGTCGGGGCAGGTGACCGAGGAGATCCCTGCGCTCGCCGACCCGGCCTCCCTCGCCGACGCGGCCTCCCTCGCCGACGCGGCCGGCCTCGCCGACCCGGCTGCCCTCGACGACCCGTCCGCCACCGGGCGCCTCGACGGTCCGGTCCGGTCAGCGGGCCGGAAAACCTCGTGACACCGGGCTACGTTCAGCGTTAGCGTCCGCGCAACGCCACCGACCGAGATGGCGCAGGCACGAGGGAGGTGACGACGATGCCCAGGTCCGACCAGCGCACCGTCACCACGACGGCAGCACCCGCGTCGTCCGCCAGCCCGCTCGTCCGCTTCCCCGCCTGACCCGCCGGCACGGCTCGGCCAGGCCGGGGACGGCTCCCTCGAAGGACCCCCCCGTGACCTCTGCACGCCTCGACGCCCCGATACCCCCGACCACGCTGTCCCGGCTCGGCTGGGACAGCGACTGGGCCGACGCCACCCACGTGGCGGCGTCCGCCCTGCGCCTGCCCCCCGAGGTCCACCTGCGACCCGGCCGGGTCGTGCGGGCCGACCGCGGGGGGTGCGACGTCCTCGACGACCTCGCGACCACGCGCACGACGTGGGGGGCCGACGTCGTCGTCGCGACCGCGCGCGACCCGACGGCCGTCCCCGCCGCTGGTGACTGGGTCGTGGTCGCCGACTGGCCCGACCGGCGCGCCACGACCGAGGCGGTGCTGCCGCGCCGCACGGCCGTCGTCAGGGCCCAGGTCGCGTCGGGGTCCACCCACGGCCAGGTGCTGGCGGCCAACGCGGACGTCGTCGCGGTGGTCGAGGGCATGGCCCCCGACCCCGACCCGGGCCGGCTCGAGCGCCTCCTCGCGCTGGCCTGGTCCAGCGGCGCCCAGCCCCTCGTCGTCCTGACCAAGGCCGATCTCGTCGCCGACCCGACGGCGCTGGTCGCCGAGGTGCGTGATCTCGCTCCCGGGTGCGACGTGGTCGCGACGGCGGCCACGGCGGACGACGACGGCCCGGGCCTGGTGCGACTGCGCAAGCTGCTCGCCGACGGGGCGACCGTCGCCCTGCTGGGCGCATCCGGGGTCGGCAAGTCGACCCTGCTGAACGCGTTGGTCGGCACGGATGCCATGCGTGTCAATGCCCTGCGCACCGACGGCAAGGGACGCCACACGACGGTCACCCGCGAGCTGCACCTCGCCGTGGGGACAGGGGCAGTGCTCGACACCCCCGGCCTGCGGACCATCGGGCTCGTCGGCCGCGAGGCGGTGGAGGAGGTGTTCACCGACATCGAGGAGCTGGCCGGACGTTGCCGCTTCGCCGACTGCGGGCACGACCGCGAGCCCGGCTGCGCCGTGCTGGCCGCGATCGAGTCCGGCGAGCTGCCCGAGCGCCGCCTGGCGAGCTACCGCAAGCTGCGTCGCGAGATCGAGTGGCAGGCCTCCCGCACCGACGCCCGGCTGCGTGCCGAGCGCGCCAAGGTGTGGAAGCAGCGCGCCGCGCACCACCGCAGGACCGTCCGGGCACGCCCCTGACGGCGCCAGGCGCCGCGCGACGTCGCCGGGGCATGGCCGGGCTGGGGGCGCTGACCTGCCGCGGCAGCAGGAGCCCGGCCGAGGCACGCACCCCGCGCTCGCGGGCCAGCAGGCTGCTGTGCGCCTCGAGCCGCGTGAACAGATCGGTCGCGATGGTCATGTTCGCCCGGTTCGACTACGCCGGCGACACTGGACGGTACGCAGTAGCCGCTACAGCACCCGCTGGCTCCGCTGAGGCGGCGTCCGCCGGACAGAACAGCGATCGCCGGTAGCGGATCCTTCACTGGCTACGCCTTCCGATGCGCAGTGCGGTTTCGAATGATGGCCTTGGCGGCGTGGGACGAACCGGGGCTGTGGGATGAACCTGGGCACACGGGCAGCGTAGGCGGGGTAGTCGGGGAACCCTTCGGCCCACCGGTGTTCCTCCCATGCCGTCTGGCCACCCCTTGCAGTGCCGCGAGTCCGAGGAACTGGACCGGCCCAGCGCGTCAGGGCAGCCGCCCGCCGCGGGTTCCGGTGCCACCCCAACCAGGAGCTGCCCCAGATGCTGCCCGCCGCAGACGCTCTGCCCGAGGACCTTCCCGTGCCGCTGGACGACGGCGCGGCCCGGCACCTGCCCGGGCGCACTCTGCCGTCGTTGCCGTTTCAGGCCACCGACGGCAGCCACCACCAGCTCGACGAGGTCAGCACCGGCCGGTGGGTGCTGTTCCTCTACCCCTTGACGGGGGACCCGGGCATCGACATGCCCCGAGGCTGGGACCAGATCCCCGGCGCCCGAGGGTGCAGCC
>JBBSNO010000179.1:0-5689 GCA_038232615.1 Actinomycetales bacterium | reverse complement strand
GCTCGAGCGCGTCGGCGGCGCCGGAGACGACCCGCGTGCCGAGATCCACCTCGCTCTTGCGCAGGTCGACGTCCGGCGCCTCGGCGTCCGGCGCCTCGACCTCCACCGAGCCGTCCTGCTCGCGGCCGGGCATCTCAGGCTCTGCCCAGGTGCTGCAGGGCGGCCCGCAACACACCGGCGACGTCGGCGTCGGCCGCCGTGCCGTCGTCCCCGCTGACGACCGTCACCGCATCGGTCGCCTGCTTGGCGCTCCAGCCCAGGCCGACGAGCGCGTCCACCACCTGCGACGACTGCGACGACGACGCAGTCGGCGTCGTCGACGCCACAGCGCCGCTGCTGGTGTCACCGAGCCGGTCGGTCAGCTCGAGCACGATCCGCTGGGCGCCCTTGCGACCGATGCCGGGCACGCGCATCAACGCCGTCAGGTCCTCGGTGGCCACGGCGCGGCGCAGGCCGTCCGGAGTGTGCACCGCCAGCATGGCCAGCGCCAGTCGCGGTCCGACGCCGCTCACGGTCTGGACGACCTCGAAGACCTCGCGCTCGCCGGCGTCCGCGAAGCCGTAGAGGGTGAGGGAGTCCTCGCGCACGACGAGGCTCGTGGCGAGCTCGGCCGCCTCCCCGGTGCGCAGCCCGGCCAAGGTCGCCGGCGTGGCGTGCACGAGCATCCCCACGCCACCGACCTCCAGCACGGCCGAGTCGAGCCGGACCCCGGCCACCCGCCCCCGCAGCGACGCGATCACCCCAACCTCCGCTTCTCGCGAACATCTGTTCGACCCGGGCCACCGTATCCGGACCGGACGACACCGGCGTCAGCGACGCGCCGCACGCTCCGCCCGCGCCCACTGCGTCTGTGCACGCGTCGGCGCGCCGCCGCTGGACGCCACCTCGGTCGGCGCTCCCACGCGCCACAGGTGGCACACCGCCAGCGCGAGTGCGTCGGCGGCGTCCGCTGGCCTGGGTGCCACCTCCAGGCCGAGGATGCGCGTGATCATCGACGTGACCTGCTCCTTGCCGGCGCGACCCGACCCCGTCACCGCGGCCTTGACCTCGCTCGGCGTGTGCAGCGCGACGGGAAGCCCGTGGCGCGCCGCCGCGAGCAGCGCGACCCCGGACACCTGCGCGGTGCCCATGACGGTGCTGACGTTGTGCTGGCTGAACACGCGCTCGACGGCGACGACGTCCGGGCGGTGGGTGAGGATCCACGTGTCCAGCGCCTCGGCCACCGCCAGCAGCCGCAGTGCGAGCTCGGTGCCGGGCGCGGTGCGGACGACGTCGAACGCCACGAGCGCCGCCCGGCGTCCGGCATTGCCGTCGACGACGCCGATGCCGCAGCGGGTCAGGCCGGGGTCGACTCCGAGGACGCGCACCGGCTCAGCCTCGCACCCCGACGACCGACCCGGCCGCAGCGACACCCCACCACGGGGGACATGGAGTCCCTGAACACCACGGGGGACGTCCGCGTCAGGCGTCGAGCGTGGCCATGACCTCGTCGGAGACGTCGAAGTTGCCGTACACGTTCTGCACGTCGTCGCTGTCCTCGAGCGTGTCGATGAGGCGGAAGATGCGCTCCGCGCCCTCGGCGTCCAGCTCGATCTGGGTCGCGGGCACCATCTGCGCCTCGGCCGAGTCGTAGTCGATCCCGGCGTCCTGCAGGGCGGTGCGGACGGCGACCAGGTCCGTGGCCTCGCTGACCACCTCGAAGGCCTCGCCGACCTCGTTGACCTCCTCGGCGCCGGCGTCCAGCACCGCTGCCAGCACGTCGTCCTCCCCGAGCCCCTCGGCCGGCACCAGCACGACGCCCTTGCGGGTGAACAGGTAGGCGACGCTGCCGGGGTCGGCCAGCGCGCCTCCGTTGCGTGTGAAGGCGAGTCGGACGTCGGACGCCGCGCGGTTGCGGTTGTCCGTGAGGCACTCGACGAGCAGCGCGACACCACCGGGGCCGTAGCCCTCGTACATGATCGACTGGTAGTCGGCCCCGCCACCCTCGGCCCCCGAGCCGCGCTTGACCGCGCGGTCGATGTTGTCGTTGGGCACGGACGACTTCTTCGCCTTCTGGACGGCGTCGAACAGCGTCGGGTTGCCGCCCATGTCGCCTCCACCGGTGCGGGCTGCGACCTCGATGTTCTTGATCAGCTTCGCGAAGAGCTTGCTCCGCTTGGCGTCCACGACAGCCTTCTTGTGCTTCGTGGTCGCCCACTTGGAGTGGCCGGACATGCTCTCCCTCTCGTTCAGCCTGCGTCGTGTCGTTCAACCAGCGCAGCGCACGACATCAGCGAAAAGCCGGTGCACCCGGTGGTCCCCGGTCATCTCCGGGTGGAACGACGTCGCCAGAAGGTTCCCCTGCTGGACGGCGACGATCTTACCGGCGGCCGGCCCGGAGCCCACACGGGCGAGCACCTCGACGTCGGCGCCGGCCTCCTCCACCCAGGGTGCGCGGATGAAGACGGCCCGGACCCGGCCGACGCGCTCGAACTCGATGTCGTCCTCGTAGGAGTCGACCTGGCGCCCGAAGGCGTTGCGCCGCACTGTCGCGTCGAGACCACCGAACGTCTCCTGATCGCTGGTGCCGTCGAGCAGGCGGTCGGCGAGCAGGATCATCCCGGCGCACGAGCCATAGACGGGCAGCCCCTCGGCGATGCGAGCCCGCAACGGGTCCCGCAGGCCGAAGACGCGGGCCAGCTTGTCGATCGTTGTCGACTCGCCACCCGGGAGCACCAGCCCGTCGACCGCGGCGAGCTCGGCCGGACGACGGACCGGCGCGGCGTCGAGCCCGGCGGCGTGCAGGGCGGCCAGGTGCTCGCGCACGTCGCCCTGCAGGGCGAGGACTCCGACGGTGGGCGTGGTCACGGCGCCCGATCGTAGGAGGCGGCGACGCGTGCCGGGCCCGCCAGGGTGAGCGCCTGGACCAGCTCGGGTCGTGGCTCGAGGCCGATCCCCGGGTGCAGGGCGGCGGCGAGCGCCTCGACGCCGTCCACGACCCGCGGTCCGGGGCGGGTGACGACGGCGCCGGCGTCCACGGACAGCACTGCCACGCCCGCCCTCAGGCGCACCGAGACGGCCTCGGCCTGCCGGACGGCGTCCTCGAGCCCGTAGCCGCAGGGCGCGACGAGGACGACCTCGACGTCGACGGCCGTGACGTCGTCCCACGTGCACGCCGTCGACCGCCCGCCCGCAGCGCCCAGTACCGGCTCGCCGCCCGCGGCCACCACGAGGTCGGGTACCCAGTGGCCGGCGAGGAACGGAGGGTCGGTCCACTCCAGCACGAGCACGCGCGGCCTGGGCGCTCCGTCGACGGCGCGGGCCACGGCGTCCAGCTTGGCCTGGAGGCTTGCTCGCAGCTCGTGCCCCCGCTCCGGGACGCCACACGCCGTCGCCACGTCCACCGCGCCGTCCAGCACGTGCGCCAGCCGGTGCGGGTCGAGCGTGACGACGGCACCCGGGCAGCCGACACGGTCCAGGGCCTGCGTGACGGCGCCCGCCGGGAGGGCGCACACGTGGCAGAGGTCCTGGGTGAGGACGACGTCCGGCACCAGCGCCGCCAGCGCCACGTCGTCGAGCGCGTACAGGTCCTCCCTCGCCGCGACCTTCGCCCGCACCGCGTCGTCGATCTCGCCGGGCGTCAGGGCGGTGGTGTCGAGGCCGCCGACCACGACCTGCTTGTCGCGGCGCGCCATGACCGGGTGGTCGCACTCGAAGGTGACGGCGACGAGGTCGTCGTCCAGCCCGAGCGCGTAGACCCACTCGGTGGCGGACGGCAGCAGTGAGGCGATGCGAGGCACGTGCCCATCCTCGCCGCGTCCGAGAACGTCGCGCACACCGCCCGTGCCGCGCCGTCAGGGACGGCCTCGGCCGGCGGTAACTCGGCGGCAACGCGGCGGCAAGCGCAGCGGCAACGGAGGTTGGTCGCGCGGTGCGACCGATGGCGATCATGCCTGTGGACGACGGGAGCGGGGTGTCGGACCCGGCCCCTATCCTGGACACATGTTCGAACGACGGCCGTGTGGTGCGCTCGCCGACGAGGTCGCGGCGGTGGTCCCCGGCGACCTGGTAGACCCCGACCTGGTCGAGGGCGTGCGCGCCGCGGCGCTGGTGATCGCCCAGCAGCAGGCGGCGCAGCTGGGCCTGGTCGCCGAGCTGGTGGCCCGGCGCCGCCCGCAACTGCTGGCCGACGGGGCCATCCGCCCGCAGGCCGACGCCGCGATCGACGACGAGGTGGCCTGCGCCCTGGGAGTCTCCCGCGGACGGGCAGCACAGCTGGTCGAGACCGCCGAGGGCCTGACCCGGCTGCCGCTGACGTTCGACGCCCTCGCGGGCGGGCGCCTGGACCTGGACCGGGCCCGCGACGTCATCGGCGCCACCGCGGACCTGTCCAGGCCCGACGCGGCCACCGTGGAGCGGACCCTGGTCCCCACCGACGACCACGCCCGCCCCTGGCACCTGTCCCGGTCCCCCCGCGCCTGGCGCTCCGCGCTGGCCCGCGCCGCCATCGCCGTCGACCCCGCCGCCGCCCAGCGCCGCCGCGACACCGCCGCCGCCGGACGCCAGGTCCGCACCTGGGCCACCGAGAACGGGATGGGCGAGTTCTGGGGCCGCGCCGCCGTCGAGGACGTCGCCCTCATCGAGGAAGCGGTCCAGGCCCTGGCCGCCGCCGACGACGCCCCCGCGAAGGACGGGTCGCGGCGGACCATGGAACAGCGCCGCGCCGACGCGTTCGTCGCCGTGTTCCGCGCCGCCCTGGACGGCAAGGCCCTGCCGCGACCCAGGGGCGGCGGGCAGGGCCCCCACGTCGCCATCGTGGTCCCCCTGGGGACCGCGCTCGGCACCAGCGACGAACCCGGCGAGCTCGACGGCCTCGGCACCCGCACACCGCTCACCGCCGCCGTCGCCCGCGACCTCGTCAAGGAGTCGATCCGCTGCGGAGGGACGCATCGACTGCTCGTGACAGACCCTGCCGGGGTCCTGGTGCGCGTGCTCACCGTCCCGCAGCGCGAGGTGCCCTGCGAGGGCTGGACCCTGGCGGGCATCCGTGCCGCCGTTCGCCGCGGGCTCGAACGCGCCGGGGCCCTCCGCACGCACACCTACGTGCCCACCGCGGCCATCCGCGCGCACGTGCGAACCAGGCACCCGCACTGCGACTTCCACGACTGCCCGCGGGCCTCCCGCCGGTGCGACCTCGACCACGGCGTCCCCCACCCCCAAGGCCCCACCGACGTCGACAACCTGCTCCCCCGCTGCCGCCGACACCACGAACACAAGACCAGACGCCGATGGGCCACCACCTACACGCCCGCCACGACCACCACCACCTGGACCAGCCCCACCGGACACCGCTACGCCACCAGACCACCACCCCTCCCCGGATCCCCCGACCACATCCCGGTACCAGCCGACTGAGAACGGCCGGTCGAGCGTCTGCCAGGGTGCTCCCATGCCCGGACCCGACGACCGCACGGCGACCCTGACGACCAGGGCGGCCGAGCTCGACCGCGAGAGCCCCTTGGCCGGCGTCCGGGACCGGTTCCACCTGCCCGAGGCCCTGGTGTACCTGGACGGCAACTCCCTGGGCGCGCTCCCGCGGCACGTGCCGGACGTCGTCGCGGACGTCGTCCGCCGCCAGTGGGGGCACGACCTGATCTCGTCGTGGAACTCCTCCGACTGGTGGGGTGCCCAGACCAGGGTCGGCGACCTC
>JBBSNO010000178.1:0-5689 GCA_038232615.1 Actinomycetales bacterium | reverse complement strand
TCGGCGGCTCGTCCCAAGATCGCCGACTACCCGTTCACCACGCTCGTGCCGAACCTGGGTGTGGTGCAGGCCGGCGACGTGCGCTTCACCGTGGCTGACGTCCCGGGCCTCATCCCCGGTGCGAGCCAGGGCAAGGGCCTGGGGCTGGAGTTCCTGCGCCACGTAGAACGCTGCGCCGCGCTGGTGCACGTGCTCGACACCGCGACGCTGGACCCGGGGCGCGACCCGGTCAGCGACCTGGAGGCGATCGAGACCGAGCTCGACGCGTACCCCGTCGACGCCGGCAACGACGGCGAGGCCGTCCCGCTCACCCGTCGTCCGCGGCTGGTCGTGCTGAACAAGATCGACGTGCCCGACGGCCGTGACCTGGCTGAGCTGGTCCGCCCCGACCTCGAGGGTCGCGGCTACACGGTTCTTGAGGTGTCCGCCGCCAGCAGGGAGGGCCTGCGGGAGCTGTCGTTCGCGATGGCCAAGCTCGTCCAGGACGCACGCGACGCGACGCCGGTCCTGGAGGTCCAACGCGTCGTCATCCGGCCCACCGCGGTCGACGACGCCGGCTTCACCGTCGCCCGCGAGGCCTCGCCCACCGACCCCGACGGCGAGCTGTACCGGATCAGGGGTGTCAAGCCCGAGCGGTGGGTGCGCCAGACCGACTTCTCCAACGACGAGGCGGTGGGCTACCTCGGCGACAGGCTGGCCCGGCTCGGCGTCGAGGAGCAGCTGTTCAGGGCCGGCGCCGTCGCCGGTTCCGAGGTGCTCATCGGCGCCGCGGACAGTGCTGTGGTCTTCGACTGGGAGCCCACCATGGTGGGCGGCGCCGAGCTGCTCGCCGGCCCCCGTGGCGGGGACCTGCGGCTGGACGAGAGCCGCCGGCCCACCCGGGACGCCAAGCGGGAGCAGCACTCCGCACGGATGGACGCCAAGGCGCAGGCACGCGGGCAGCTCGCCGGCGAGCGGGCCGCCGGGCGCTGGATCGACCCCACGGACGAGAACAGCGACGGCTGATGGTCGCCGGGTCCGCGGACCGGTCCGGCATGCCGGCAGCGGCGCGGGTCGTCGTCAAGGTCGGCTCGTCGTCCCTGACGACGACCTCGGGCGGGATCGACCCCGAGCGGCGCGGGGCGCTCGTCGACGCACTGGCCCGTCGTCGCGGGCACGGGGGCGAGGTGCTGCTGGTCTCCTCCGGCGCCATCGCGGCGGGGCTGGCGCCCCTCGGACTGGCGCGCCGCCCACGCGACCTGGCCACGCAGCAGGCGGCCGCGAGCGTCGGCCAGGGCCAGCTCGTCGCCCGCTACGCGTCGTCGTTCGCAGCCCACGGGATCACGGTGGGCCAGGTGCTGCTGACCGCCGACGACGTCATCCGGCGAACCCACTACCGCAACGCCCAGCGCACGCTGTACCGGCTGCTGGGGCTCGGGGTGGTACCCGTGGTGAACGAGAACGACACGGTGGCCACCGACGAGATCCGCTTCGGTGACAACGACCGGCTCGCGGCGCTGGTGGCCCACCTGGTGCACGCTGACGCCCTCGTGCTGCTCTCGGACGTCGACGCCCTGTACGACGGGCCACCGAGCCAGCCCGGCTCGCGCCGGGTCGAGCGGGTCGACGGCCCCGCGGACCTGGAGGGCGTCCGGATCGGCGCCGCCGGCGCGTCCGGCCTCGGGACCGGTGGGATGGTCACCAAGCTCGAGGCCGCGCGCCTTGCCTCGTCGTCCGGGATCCCCACCCTGCTGACCGCTGCCGACCGTCTCGGCCCGGCACTGGACGGCCAGGACGTCGGGACCTGGTTCGCGCCCGCGGCGAAGCGGACGGCGACACGGTTGCTGTGGCTCGCGCACGCCGCGCACGCCCAGGGTCGGCTGGTGCTGGACCCCGGCGCCGTCGAGGCTGTGGTGCACCGCGGGGCGTCGTTGCTCCCGGCGGGCACCACCGGTGTCGAGGGCGGCTTCGAGGCGGGCGATCCGGTGGACCTCTGCGACGAAAAGGGTCACACCGTGGCGCGCGGGCTGGTCAACTACTCCTCGACGGAGGTGCCGGACCTGCTCGGGAGGTCCACCCGGGAGCTCGCCAGCACGTTGGGCGCCGGGTACGACCGCGAGCTCGTCCACCGGGACGACCTGGTGCTCCTGCGCAACTGAACCGGGGAGGGACAGTGGACGAGTCGGGGCCGACAGCGCTCGGGAACCGTGTGGGTCCGTCGCAGGACGTCGGCTCGGACGAGACCGGCCCGGAGCTGGCCCTGTGGCACGTGACGGTCACGTTCGCGGGCGAGCCGGTGGAGCCCGGTGACCTGCGAGCCGGGCTGGAGCGGCTCACGCACGAACGCCCCTTCCTCGTCTCCGCCCGGTTCGCCGCCGCCCGCGTGGAGATCCGGTACTGGGACGAGGCCGAGGACGTCGACGACGCCGCCGCCCTGGCGCTGCGGCTGTGGGCCGACCACCGCGCCTCGGCCGGGCTGCCGGACTGGCGCGCCGTCGGACTGGAGGTCCTCGACCGCAGCACCGTGCACGAACGCGGTGGTCGCCGGGACAGCCTCATCCCCAAGACCCTCGTCCTCGGCGAGATACGCCCGCTGTAGAGGGCGCAACCAGCCGGCCGGCGACTGCTGGTGCCTGCTCGCCTAGGATGATCGTCGACCGAGGTGAGGGGCGCGATGGACTTCCTGCGGGAGACGCAGTGGCTCGTGTGGGTGGGCGGTGCCCTCGTGCTCGGCCTTGTCGAGGTCGCCTCGCTCGACCTGGTCTTCGGGATGCTCACGGCGGCTGCGCTCGTCGCGGCCGGTGTCGCCCTCGCCGGCGGCTCGTTCACGCTCCAGGTCCTCGTGTTCTCCGGGACGGCGGCGCTGCTGCTGGTCGTCGTCCGCCCCCTGGCTCTGAAGAAGCTCAAGCCCGCCGGGCCGGCTCAGCGGACGAACGCCGCCGCCCACGTCGGGCGGACGGCGGAGGTGCTGGCCGCCGTGACCGACCGCGCCGGGCAGGTCAAGCTCGCCGGCGAGGTCTGGTCGGCGCGCTCTGCCGAGAGCGGGACGACCGCGGACGTCGGTGAGCTCGTCGAGGTCGTCGTCATCGAGGGCGCGACCGCCGTCGTCCGACCCCGGGACCGAGAGCAACCCGGTACCACCGCCTGACCTCAGCCCGACCGAGACGAACGATCCCTAGGAGGGACCACCGTGGAAGCCGGAACCATCGCCCTGTACGTCGTCCTGCTGCTGCTCGTCGCGTTCACGGTGCTGGCGATCGCCCGCGCCGTCCGGATCGTGTCGCAGGCGACGTCCGTGATAATCGAGCGGCTCGGTCGCTACTCCCGGACGCTGGAGGCGGGACTGCACTTCCTCATCCCGTTCATCGACAAGGTGCGCGCCGTCGTCGACCTGCGCGAGCAGGTCGTCTCGTTCCCGCCGCAGCCGGTGATCACCTCGGACAACCTCGTCGTCAGCATCGACACCGTCATCTACTTCCAGCCGACCGACCCGAAGTCGGCCACGTACGAGATCGCCAACTACATCCAGGGCATCGAGCAGCTCACCGTCACGACATTGCGTAACGTCATCGGCTCCCTCGACCTGGAGCAGACGCTCACGAGCCGCGACCAGATCAACGCGCAGCTGCGTGCGGTGCTCGACGACGCGACCGGCCGCTGGGGCATCCGCGTGAACCGGGTCGAGCTCAAGGCGATCGACCCGCCGTCGAGCGTGCAGGACTCGATGGAGAAGCAGATGCGCGCCGAGCGCGACCGCCGCGCCACGATCCTGAACGCCGAGGGGGTCAAGCAGTCCGCGATCCTCACGGCCGAGGGCGAGAAGCAGTCCTCCATCCTGCGCGCCGAGGGCCAGGCCCAGGCCGCAATCCTGCGCGCGCAGGGCGAGTCGCGGGCGATCCTGCAGGTGTTCGACGCGATCCACCGCGGCGACCCGGACCCCAAGCTGCTGGCGTACCAGTACCTGCAGACGCTCCCGAAGATCGCGGACGGCACCGCCAACAAGCTGTGGATCGTGCCCAGCGAGCTCGGCGAGGCGCTCAAGGGCATCGGCGGGATGCTCGGCGGCGCAGGCGACTCCACGGCGACCGGCGCGCCGTCGCCGTCGCGGGGGACCGCGTCCACCGCCGACCTCGAGCCGAGCAGCGGGACGGACGAGCCGACGATGCTGGAGGAGCCCGCCTTCCTCGACGAGCCCACGCTGCAGGACCCGGACGAGGCCCTTCAGCAGGCGCGCGCCGAGGCCGCGGGCGCGACCCGCGAGGCAGAGGGTGCGGCGCGGGTCAGCGGTGGCGACAGTCCTGGCGGTGACCGTCCCGCTGGTGGGTCGGCGGCCGGTGCCGGTGGCGTCTCGACCACGAAGGACGCGGGCGCTACCGCCGCCGACGACGACGGACCGGCGGCGCCGCCCGCGCCGTAGGCTCGCCGACATGGAGACCACGGCGACCGAGCCTGCCACCGACTCCGACGCTGTCCGCGACGCCGTCCGGCAGACCTGCCGTCGCGGCAGGGAGGCGTCGCGCGCTCTCGCGGGGGCCAGCCGGTCGACGAAGGACGCGGGCCTGCTCGCCGTCGCCGACGCGCTCGAGGCGGCGACCGGCCGCATCGTCGCGGCCAACGGCGGCGATCTCGCCCGCGCCGCCGCCGTGGGCCTCGACGGGCAGCTGCTGGACCGGCTCCGCCTGGACGCCGACCGGGTGGCCGCCATCGCCGGCGCCGTGCGCGACGTGGCGCGGCTGGAGGACCCGGTCGGGGAGGTCGTGCGCGGTCGCACGCTGCCGAACGGTCTGCGGCTGCGGCAGGTGCGGGTGCCCATGGGCGTCGTCGGGATGGTCTACGAGGCCCGCCCCAACGTCACCGTCGACGCCGCCGTCCTGGCGCTCAAGAGCGGCAACGCGGTGGTGCTGCGCGGCGGGGCGGCCGCGCGAGGGACCAACGCGGTCCTGGTCGAGGTCGTCCGCGACGCGCTGGCTGCCAGCGGCCTGCCCGCCGACACCGTGGCGAGCATCGACGAGCACGGGCGGCCCGGCGTCGGGCACCTGATGCAGGCGCGCGGACTCGTGGACGTGCTCATCCCGCGCGGAGGGGCCGGGCTGATCGCCTCGGTCGTCGAGGGGTCCACGGTGCCGGTCATCGAGACCGGCGTCGGCAACTGCCACGTCTACGTGGACGCCGGGGCCGACGTCGCGCGTGCGGTCGCCATCGCCATGAACTCCAAGACCCACCGGCCCAGCGTCTGCAACGCGGCGGAGACGTTGCTGGTGCACGCCGAGGCCGCGCCGCGCGTCCTGCCGACGCTGCTGCGTGCCCTGCACGAGGCGGGGACCGTCGTCCACGGCGACGAGCGCGTCGCGGCCGCCGCGCCAGACGGGGTCGTCGTCGAGCCCGTGACCGACGACGACTGGGCGGCGGAGTACCTCGCCCTGGAGGTCGCCGTCGGCGTGGTCGACGACCTCGACGCGGCGCTGGCGCACATCGCCCGCTGGTCCAGCGGCCACACCGAGGCCATCGTCACCGACGACCTGCACGCCGCCCACCGCTTCACCACCGAGGTCGACTCCGCCGCCGTGATGGTCAACGCCTCGACCCGCTTCACCGACGGCAGCGAGCTCGGACTCGGCGCGGAGATCGGCATCTCGACCCAGAAGCTGCACGCGCGCGGGCCGATGGGCCTGACCGAGCTCACCACGACGCGCTGGATCGTCGAGGGCGA
>JBBSNO010000177.1:0-5726 GCA_038232615.1 Actinomycetales bacterium | reverse complement strand
GAGCGATGCGACCCGGCGGATCGCCAGCAGCACGCCGGGCATGAACGACTCGCGCGAGATCGAGTCGTGGCGGATCGTCAGCGTCTGGCCGAGGCCGCCCGCGCGGACCTGCTGGCCGGGCTGGTCGACGACCTGGTCGCGACCCTGCTCGTCCAGCTCGCCGCGACCTGGCGCATCCACGTCCAGGTGCTCAGTACCGGGCACCCCTTCACGGTCTTCGCGACCGACCGGCAGTCCAACCACACCCGCGGGCGGGCGGTGGACGTCTGGGCCCTGGACGACATCCCGGTGATCGACCACGAGCGGTGCCCCTGGCGGGCGTTCATGGAGGCCGCGGCGGCGCTGGGGTCCGACGAGATCGGCGGCCCGGCGGACGTCGACGGCGTCCGCGGGCAGCGGCCGTACTTCAGCGACCAGGTGCACCAGGACCACGTGCACCTCGGCTTCGAGCTGCCCCCGCCCCCCTGAGCATCCTCGTCAGGTCGTGCGCGACCGCCAGAGGAGCCAGACGAAGTACGGGGTCCCGATGACCGCGGTGAGCAGACCGGCGGGCAGCTGGGCCGGGGCGATCAGCGTGCGGCCGAGGGTGTCGGCGATGCTGACCAGCAGGGCGCCGAGCAGCACGGCGACGCCCAGCACGCGGCTGTGCCGGCTGCCGACCAGGGCCCGTGCCGCGTGGGGCGCGACCAGCCCGACGAAGCCGACGAAGCCGATGGCGGTGACGGCCGTCGCGGTCAGCAGCGCGCTCGTGGTCAGCAGCCAGAGGCGCCCCGCGCCGAGGCGGACGCCGAGGACCCGCGGGGTGTCGTCGTCCAGTGCCATCAGGTCGAGGTCGTGCCGGGCGCTGGCCAGCAGCGGCAAGATGACGGCGAGCGTGACGGCGACGGGGACGAGCTGGGCCAGCGTCCGACCGTAGGTCGTGCCGGACAGCCACGTCAGCGCCTTGATGCCGTTGAACGGGTCGGTCAGATGATCAGGAACGTGATGACCGCCGTGGCCCCGGCGGAGACGCCGACGCTGATCAGCACCAACCGGTCCGACCCCAGACCGCCCGTGCCGGCGAGGCCGAACACGAGCACGCACGCGACCAGGGCCCCCCGGCGGCGGGGCCGGTGACCACCCCGACGCCGGCCAGGGGTGAGACGGCCAGGGCGGGCACGGCGCCGATGCCGGCGCCGCCGCTGACGCCGAGGATCCCCGGCTCCGCCAGCGGGTTGCGGCACACGGCCTGGATGGTCGTCCCCGCAGCGGCCAGTGCCGCGCCGGCGAGCAGGGCCGCCAGGACGCGAGGGACGCGTGCGGCGATAACGCTGGCCGTCCGGGCCCCGCGCAGCCGCTGTGCCCCGGCGGCGGGCGCGCTGCGCGTCGGCCCGCTGCCTCGGGACCGGTGCGCGAGCGCGACCAGGAAGCCCGCGCCCGCGACCCCGTGCAGGTCGGCCAGGTCACGGACCAGGTCGAGGATCTCGACCTGGTAGCGCAGGTCGAGGTACGTGGTCGGCTCGTCCAGCAGCAGGACCGGGGTCTGCTGGGCGAGGCAGCTGGCGAGCCAGACCCGTTGCACCTGACCGCCGGAGAGCTCGTCGACCGCGCGGTGCGCCAGCGGCCGCGGTAGGGGTGACGGCCGAAGCGACCACGTCGGCGACGCTGACCCCGGTGGGGGTCGGACGGCTCTGCGACAGCAGGGTCACGCGGCGGGCGATGTTCTTGCTGCTCAGGGCCAGGGCGTCGGTGGCGGCAGCGTCGCCGTCGCTGTCGCTGTCGCCGGCGAGCGTGATCCGTCCGCGCTGGGGGGTGTGCAGCCTGGCCAGCGCGCGGAGAACGGTGGACTTGCCGCTGCCGTTGGGGGCGACCAGCGCCGTCACCCGTCCCGGCCGGAGCTCGATGGTGGCGCCGTGGACGACGTCGCGCCCGCGGTAACCCAGGTGCAGCTCGCTGCCGCGCAGCGCTGTTGCGTCGTCCGTGACCATGCGGTTTAGGTTAGCTATACCTAAGTAGCAGCGGTCAAGCCGCCTCGGTCGTGGAGCGGGTCAAGCGGGCGCGTCGCCCGGCGTGAGGTGCTGCGCCAGGTACTGCTGGGCGCCCACCCTCTCGATGGCGCCGAGCTGGGCCTCGAACCAGTCCACGTGCTTCTCCTCGTCGCGGACCATGCCCTCGAACACCGCCGCCGTGCCGTGGTCGCCGAGCGCGTGGCACTCCTGCGCCGAGGCGTTGAACTGCGCGACGGCCTGCTTCTCGCTGTCCAGCGCGAGCGCCAGCATCTCTTCGGCCGTCTCCCCGACGGTGATGGCGCCGAGGCGTTGCACGTTGGGGTGGCCGTCGAACAGCAGGATGCGCTTGATCAGCTCGTCGGCGTCCCGCATCTCCTCGATCGAGAGGTCGTAGAACGCCTTGCCGAGCCGGTCCAGGCCCCAGCCGTCGAGCATCCGGGCATGCAGGAAGTAGCCGTTCGTCACTGTGAGCTCGAACGTGAGTGCGTCGTTCAACAACTCGAGGACGCGTCCGCTAACGGGTTGCACCTGCCACCTCCGGCACGGTCGAGGACTCCAGGGGGAAATGCTGGCACAGCAGCCGCCTCAGGGTCGGGACGCAGCGACCGCAGTCGCGTCCGGCGGAGGTGCTGCGGCAGACCTGGGCCACGGTCGAGGATCCTGCCGCGATGGAGGCGACCACGTCGCGGTCGGTGATGACGGCGCAGTGACAGACGAACAACGGCTACACACCTGTCCTTGACGACGGTTCTGGGCGAGGGCTCACCGAGCCATGATGAGGCAAGCCTTACCTCATCGTCAATCGCCCGGCGGTCCCCCGCTGACATCCCGGTCGGGCGGTTGCGTATGTTCTAATCAGCACATGTTGATACCTGCCATCGCTGATACGACTGTGGAGAGCCTGCGGCTGCTCGCCGATCCCCTGCGCTGGCGGATCGTGCAGCTGCTCGCCGGTGAGCAGCTGTGCACCTGCCACCTGCAGGAGGAGCTGGGCGCGAAGCAGACGCTCGTCTCCCACCACCTGCGGGCGCTTCGCGACGCCGGCCTTGTCGAGACCGAGCCGTGCGGGCGCTTCACGTACTACCGCCTCGCGGCCGGCGCCCTGGACGCCGTCGCCGCGGAGCTCGGCGCCCTGGCCGCGGCGGGCGCGGCGCCGAAGAGGCCTTGCTGATGGCGCACCAACAGGTCGTCGTCGAGGGGTCTCCGCAGGTCGCCCGGCAGCCGGACCTGGGGCGCCGCCTGGTCGCTGAGGCGCTGGGCACGGGGCTGCTCGTCACCGTCGTCGTCGGGTCCGGCGTCGCAGCGCAGCGGCTGTCCCCGGACGACGTCGGCCTCCAGCTGCTGGAGAACGCCCTGGTCACCGCGCTGGGACTGACGGTGCTGATCGCGTGGCTCGGGCCGGTCTCCGGCGCCCACCTCAACCCCGTCGTCAGCATGGCGTCGTGGTGGTGGGGGCGTGGGGACGGCCGGGGGCTGGGCGGTCGGGATCTGCTCGCGTACGTGGTGGTGCAGTGTGCGGGTGGGGTGCTCGGTTCCGTGCTCGCCCACGCGATGTTCGGCGAGCCGCTGCTGCAGCTCTCGAGGACCGTGCGTGACGGCCCGAACCTCGTGCTGAGCGAGGTCGTCGCAACCTTCGGTCTCGTCGTGCTGATCGGCGCCCTCGTCCGCGGCGGGCGGCAGGCGCTCGCGGCGCCGCTCGTCGGTGCCTACATCGGCGGCGCGTACTTCTGGACGGCATCGACGTCGTTCGCCAACCCGGCCGTCACCCTCGGCCGGACCTTCTCGGACACCTTCGCAGGCATCGCCTGGGAGTCGGTGCCGCCATACGTCCTGGCCCAGCTCGTCGGTGGGGCGATCGCGGTGGCGGCCGTCGCGTACCTGCACCCGCGGAGCAGGCCGTGAACGCCGACCCGCCGCCGCTGAGCCCCGACGGCGAGGACGCCGACGCACGAGGCGGGCTCGACCGCCTCGTCTCCGATCTGTCGGCCCGCCACCGCGGCGTGCTGTCCGAGGCGGAGGTTCGGGAGGTGATGCACTACTCCTACGACCGGCTTGCCGCCGCCGCCCGCGTGCGCACATACCTCCTGGTGCTGAGCAGCCACCTTGCTCGCGAGCGCCTGGCCGCGCTCTCACGGCTGCGCACCGGCACCAGCAAGGCCGTACCGCAGGTGCTCTTCGTCTGCGTCCACAACGCCGGCCGCTCGCAGATGGCGGCTGCGCTGCTCGACCACCACGCCTTCGGTCGGGTCGACGTCCGGTCGGCGGGGTCCAAGCCGGTCGCCGACCTCAACCCGGCTGTCGTCGAGTCCCTGGCCGAGATCGGCATCGAGCTGGCCCACGCCTTCCCGAAACCGCTGACGGACGAGGTCGTGCGCGACGCCGACGTCGTCATCACCATGGGCTGCGGCGACGCCTGCCCGATCTACCCAGGCATCCGCTACGAGGACTGGGACCTTCCCGACCCCGACGGGCTCTCGGCTGCCGAGGTGGCCCCGATCCGTGACGAGACCGACCGGCGGGTCCGCCGGCTGCTGGAGGAGCTGTCGTGACCGACGTCCCCGAGGTTCTGTTCGTGTGCGTCCACAACGCCGGCCGGTCCCAGATGGCCGCCGCGCTGCTGCACCACCACGCGGGCGGACGCGTCGTCGTCCGTTCGGCCGGTTCGGCACCGGCAGACACGGTCAACCCCGCGGTCGTGGAGGTGATGGCCGAGCTCGGCATCGACGTATCCCGCGAGCTCCCCAAACCGCTGGCGGACGACGCAGTGCGGGCGAGCGACGTGGTCATCACGATGGGGTGCGGCGATGCCTGCCCGTTCTACCCTGGCAAGCGCTACCTCGACTGGGAGCTGGACGATCCAGCAGGACAGGGTGCGGATGCCGTCCGGCCGATCCGTGACGAGATCGATCGCCGAGTGCGGGCACTGCTGGCCGAGCTCCTGCCCGACGCCTGACCCGCGCCGATCAAGGAACTCCCGGCCCGCGATCAAGGGAACTCACGCGTGTTCCCTGGCGACTCAGGGCTTCGTCAGGCTCGGCGAGCCCGCACGATCGCTGAGGACGCGTGGGTGTGCACGCGGTGCGTCGGCGAGATCTCGATGTCGACGAAACCAGTGTCGCGTAACGCATTGGTGAACTCCTCGGTGGTCAGCGCTCCGGCGACGCACCCCGTCCACGCCTCCATATCGGCACGCGTCTCGCTGGACATGTCGCTGTCCGCGACCACGTCGGACACGGCGAAGCGACCACCGGAGCGAAGCACGCGGGCTGCCTCGGCGAGCACCACGCGCTTGTCCGCCGCGAGGTTGATGACGCAGTTGCTGATAACGACGTCGACGCTTGCGTCGGTCAGCGGGATGTCCTCGAGATAGCCCTCGACGAACTCGACGTTGTCGACGCCGGCCTCGGCGGCGTTGCGCCGGGCGGCGTCCAGCATCTCCGGGGTCATGTCCAGCCCGACCGCGCGGCCGCCCGGGGCGACGCGGCGCGCCGAGATCAGGACGTCGGCGCCGGCTCCCGACCCGAGGTCCAGGACGACCTCGCCCGGGCGCATGTCGGCGACGGCGGTGGGGACGCCGCACCCGAGCGACGCCTGGACCGCGGCCGACGGGGCACCTTCGGCCGACTCCGCGTCGTACAGGGCGCCACCGAAGACCTCGGTCTCCTGGTCGCCCCTGGTCACGGGCCCGCAGCAGGAGCCGGACGTCGCCAGCTCGGCGTACCTCCTCGTCACGGATGG
>JBBSNO010000176.1:0-5766 GCA_038232615.1 Actinomycetales bacterium | reverse complement strand
TGCCGACCAGACTTCCCGGCGCACCGCCCGCAACCCTATCGAAGTCCTTGATCACCGCGGGGTGCGGTGCGGCTAGCGCTAGCGGTCGGGCAGGGCTCCGAGCCAGTCCAGCAGCAGCGCGGACGTCTGCTCCGGCGCCTCCTCGGGCAGGAAGTGCCCGGCACCGTCGACGAGCTCCCACCGGTACTGGCCCCGCACGAAGCGCGACGACCCGCGGGCCCAGGCGGGCTGCACGCAGGTGTCCAGCGCCCCGTGGAGCTGCAGCACGGGGACGGTGATGGTGTGCCGCACCGCGGCGGCGAACCGGCGCCCGTCCTGGCGCGGCAGGGACCGCACCGCCCAGCGGTAGTACTCCAAAGCGCTGTGGGCCACGAACGGCAGGCGCATGGCCTCGGTGTAGCGGCGGCTCTCCTCGGGGCCGGGCCATCCCGGCGCCGCCCACCGGTGCAGCAGCTCGTCCACGACACCGCCGTCGCTCAGCTGCCGCTCGGGCCGGATCGGTGTCTGGAAGGCCAAGGCATGCCGTATCGCCCACAGCTGCCGGGGGTCCAGGCCGGGCGACTGCATCCGCAGGGGGTGCGCGAGCGAGAGCGCCGCCACCGCCCTCGTCGTCCGGGGCTGGAGCGAGGGCATCGACCAGGCGATCCAGGCTCCCCAGTCGTGGCCGACCACGACCGCCGCCGTGTCACCCAGGGACCGGATCACGCCGGCGACGTCGGCGCACAGCGTCGGTGTGTCGTACCCCCGAGGGGGCTTGTCGCTGGCGCCGTACCCACGAAGGTCCATCGCGGCGACCCGGTAGCCCGCCGACGCCAGGTCGGCCATCTGGTGCCGCCAGGTCCACCAGAACTGCGGGAAGCCGTGCAGGAGCAGCACCAGCGGCGCGCCGCTGGCCGCCGACCCTGCCTTCCCGCCGGGAGTGGCCTCGGCGACGTGGAAGCGCGCACCGTTCGCCGAGACGAACCGGTGCGTCCACGGGCCGTCGTCCAGGACGGCCGCGACGTCGACGCTCAGCGGCCCTCGTCCGTCACGAGCCGCTCTTGTCCGTCACCAGCGGGGTGCCCGCGGGCGTCCCGGTCGGCTTGCCGTGCACGAGACGCTGGCCCTTGATAGCCGCGACGGTCTCCTTGCTGGTGGCCATGGTCCGCTCGGGCTTGCTGATCGAGGTCAGCCGCTTCTTGCCCATCAGACCCAGGATGGCGGCGAGCGCGAGCAGCACCACGACGACCACGAGGAAGGCGGCCCACCCGGGCAGACCGAGCGCGACGAGCCCGAGGGCGGCGGCGACGCACAGGAGCACGAACGCGACCACGCCGAGGAACGCGGCGCCCGCGAGGAGCCCCGCGCCCAGGCCCGCAGCCTTGACGTCGCCGGCCAGCTCGGCCTTGGCGAGCGCGATCTCGTGGCGTACCAGGTCGGAGATGTCGCGCGTCGCGTCGGCGACGAGCTGCCCGATGGTCCGTTCCTGCGTCACGGTGGCGCCTCCCTGGCTGCTGTCCGGCCTGTGCCCGGCCTGTGCCCGGCTTGGTCCTGTGCGTCAGTGAGCCTACGCAGGCACGCGGCCGCGCGCCTGCTGCGATCGTGGGGAGGGGGTCAGGCGAACGCCGACAGTCCCGTGATGGACCGGCCCACGATGAGCGTGTTCATCTCCCGGGTGCCCTCGTAGGAGTAGATCGCCTCGGCGTCCGCGACGAACCGGCCGACGTGGTGGGCGAGCAGGATCCCGTTGCCCCCCAACAGCTCACGTGCCCAGCCGACCGTCTCGCGCATGCGCATCGTCGTGAACGCCTTGGCCAGCGAGGCGTGCTCGTCGCGCATCCGGCCCTCGTCCTGCAGCTGGGAGGCCCTCGTGCACATCGCGATCGACGCGGTCGTGTTGCCGAGCATCCGCACGAGCAGGTCCTGCACCAGCTGGAACGCGCCGATGGGCCTGCCGAACTGCTCGCGCTCGCGGGCGTAGCTGGCCGCGTGCTCGTAGGCTCCGCGGGCGCAGCCGGTCGCCAGCCACGCGACACCGGCCCTGGTCAGGCGGAGCACCTCGGCGGTGGCGGCGAACGACGTCGCCTTCTCCAGCCGGTTCTCCTCGGGTACGCGGACGCCGTCCAGGGTGATCGTCGCGTTCTGGACGACGCGCAGGGCGATCTTGTCCTCCTGCTTGGTGAACGACATGCCTTCGGTGCCGCCCTCGACGACGAAGCCCTTGACCTCGCCGTCCGCCTCGTCGCGTGCCCAGACGACGACCAGGTCGGCGAAGGCGGCGTTGCCGATCCACTTCTTCTCGCCGTCCAGCACCCAGGTGTCCCCGTCGCGGCGTGCGCTGGTGGCGAGGTCGCCGGCGATGCCGGACCCGACGTCCGGCTCGGTGAGGCCGAACGCGCCGATCAGCTCCATCCGCGCCATCGCCGGCAGCCAGCGTTGCTTCTGCTCCTCGGAGCCGCACACGGAGATCGACCCCATCGCCAGGCCGCCGTGGACGCCGAAGAACGTGGCGATGGACGGGTCGGTGCGCGCGAGCTCCATCGCGACCATCCCGTCGGCGAGGCTGCTGCGCCCGGGGCACCCGTAGCCGGAGATCGGCACACCGGCGATCCCGAGACCGGCCAGCGACGGCAGCAGGTCGAACGGGAACTCCGCCCTGGTCCAGTACTCGTTGATGACCGGCTCGACCTGGGTCGTCATCACCTGGCGCACGCGGGCGAGCAGGGCGCGGTCTTCGTCGTCGAGCAGCGCCTGGAAGTCGTAGAAGTCGCTGGCGTGCTGGTGGTCAGAGCTCACAAGATCTCCGTCAGGAAGTCGTCGACGACCGGCGCCAGGACGGCGGCCTCGGTCAGCAGGCCCAGGTGCCCCCCGCGGTACACGTGCAGCCGGGCCCGCGGGATCAGGTGGCTCATCACCCGTGCGTTCACGAGCGGGATGATCGGGTCGTCGTCGCCGGCCAGCACCAGGGTCGGCTGACTCAGCCGGGGCAGGAACGGCAGGCTGGTCCAGTACGCCCCGGCCGCGAGCTGGTAGAAGTAGCCGCGCTGCGGGCCGACCCGGCTGTGCGCGTGAAGCAGGGCGCTCGCGCGTTCCGGGTGGGTGCGCATGCTGCCGCCGTAGATCTCGCCGGCGATCGAGGCCGCGTAGGCGGGGTCGCGGTGACGCCGTGGGGTGAGCATCTTGGCGAGCACGTTGGGGCGCCCGGGAAACATCACGACACCGGTGCCGGTGGAGACCAGGACGAGTCGTCGCACGCGGGAACGGCGCTGCAGTGCGAGCTGCTGGGCGAGGCCACCACCCCACGAGATGCCGAGCACGTCGACGCGGTCGACGCCGAGCCGGTCGAGCAGGCGACCGACCAGCGGTGCGAGCGTCGTGAAGTGGTACGGCACGACCGGCAGCGGTGAGCCACCAACGCCCGGCACGTCGAAGCGGATCACCTCCAGCGTCGGGTCGAGCGCGTCCACGAACGGGTCGAGCAGCTCCAGGCTGGCGCCGATGCCGTTGAGCAGCAGGAGCGGCGTCCGAGAGCCGGTTCCTGGTCGCACGCTGGTGCGCAGCGCGCGGCCGCCGACCGTGACGGTCCGGACGACGGAGGGTGCGGCGGACGTCACCGTGCCGTCAGCGGTCATGGACGTACGTGCCCGGGGCGGCCTCCATCGGTCGCAGGGCACCCCGGCCCAGCTTGCGGGGCCGGTTCTTCTCGGGGCCGCTACGGGTCCCGAGCCACGCCAGGTAGTCGGGCCACCAGGAGCCTTGCTCGGTCGTGGCGCCGGCGAGCCACTTCTCGGCGTCGGCCGGGGTGTCGCCGGGGTTCGTCGTCCGGTAGCTCGCCTTTGGATTGCCGGGTGGGTTGACCATCGAGGCGATGTGGCCGCTGGTGGAGAGCACGAAGCGGCTCTGGCCACCGAGCAGCTGCGTGCTGCGGTAGCAGGACTGCCACTGGCACAGGTGGTCGGCGATACCGGCCACCACGTAGCTGTCGACGTCCACCTGCGTCAGGTCCACGGGCGAGCCGAGCATCGTCGCCGAGCCCGGTTCGACCAGGGCGTTGGATACGGCGAGCTCGAGGAAGTCGCGGTGCAGGCCGGCGGTGAGCCGCACGGGGTCGGCGTTCCAGAACAGGATGTCGAACGGCCGGGGCGCGCGGCCCTGGAGGTAGTTGTTGACCCAGTAGCTCCAGATCAGGTCGTTGGGGCGCAGCCAGGCGAAGACCTCCGCGAGCGTCCGACCGTCGAGGTATCCCTTGGACGCCGACACCGCGGCCGCGGCCTTGGCGATCCTCGCGTCCAGCAGCGCGCTCGTGGTGCCTGCGCGCTCCTGGTCCAGGACGGCGACGGCGAGGGCGAGGGCCGCGACCCGGTCCAGCTCGCCGACGTGGGCGAGATGGGCGAGCGCCATCGAGGCGATGATGCCGCCGGCGCAGACACCCAGCACGCTGGTGCGGTCGACCACGCAGATCTTCCGGGTCGCCTCCAGCGCCGCCACGACGGCCTCGCCGTAGGTGTCGAGGCCCCACGCCGCGTGCCGCGCGTCGGGGTTGCGCCATGACATCACGAAGACCTGCTGTCCGCCGGCGACGAAGTGCTCGACCATGCTCCGCTGCTCGGCGAGGTCGACGACGTAGTACTTGTTGATCGTCGGCGGGACGACCAGCAGCGGGACCGTGCGCACCTTCGGCGTGGTCGGCGTGTACTGGATCAGCTCGAAGACCTCGGTGCGCAGCACCACGGCGCCGGGGGTGACGGCCAGGTCCTTGCCCACCTCGAAGGCGTCCGGCTCGACCATCGAGGGCACCCTCGGGGCGCTGGAGAGGTCCGAGACCAGGCGGCGGACGCCGGAGACGACGTTGCCACCACCGGTACGGACGCCTGCCTGCCACGCCTCGGGGCTGATCGCCGGGTTGTTGCTGGGAGCCAGCGCCTGGATGAGGTTGTCGACGATGAACGAGATCCGCTCGCCGTCCTGCCAGCCGAGGCCGGCGTCGTCCACCAGCGCCTCGGCAGTCGCCGACGTGGCCAGGTACGCCTGGACGCTGCGACGCAGCAGCGGGTTCTGCGACCACGCGTCGTCGGCGAAGCGGCGGTCCTTGGGGTGGGCCTCGAGCTCGGAGCGGCCCGCGGCCACGCGCGCCAGCTCGGCCGCCAGCGCGCCGCCGCGCCCGATCACGCGCCGCGGCCGCGACGCCAGCCCGGTGACCAGGTGCAGCCCAGCCGTCCCGGGCACGAGCCGGCGGAGCGGTCCGAGCGCACCGTCGGTGAGGAGCAGGTCCAGGGGGCCAACAGCGACCGGCTCGTCGGCGTCATCCGTGGCCTGTCTCGTCGTGCGCTCCGTCGTCCGGGCGGTCACGACGACGCCTCCTCCGGCGGGTGCACCTCGCGCCGCAGGATCTTGCCGGTGGGCCCCTTGGGCAGCTCGTCGACGAACCAGATCTGCCGCGGGTACTTGTAGGCCGCCAGCCGCTCCTTCGCGAACTCCTTCAGCTCGTCGGCCTCCACGCTCTGGTCCGGCTTCAGGGCGACGGCGGCGGTGACCTCCTCGCCGTGGGTGTCGTGCGGGACGCCGACGACCGCGGCCTCAGCGACCGCGGGGTGCTCGTACAGCACCTCCTCGACCTCGCGGGGGTAGACGTTGTACCCGCCGCGGATGATCAGGTCCTTCTTGCGGTCGACGATGAACAGGTAGCCGTCGTCGTCGGCGTAGGCCAGGTCGCCGGTGTGGAACCAGCCGCCGGCGAAGGCCTCCGCCGTCGCCTCCGGGTTCTTGTAGTAGCCCTTCATGATGTTG
>JBBSNO010000175.1:0-5831 GCA_038232615.1 Actinomycetales bacterium | reverse complement strand
GCCGGCGCTGGCCCGCTTCGTCGACGGCGTTGCCGTCGCGGTGGAGCGCGGCACCCCGTTGGCCGACGTGCTCCGCGCGCAGGCCGCCGACGTACGCGAAGCCGGCAAGCGAGCGCTGCTCGAAGCCGGTGGGCGCAAGGAAATCGCGATGATGGTCCCGGTTGTCAAGGGGTAACCTTCCTCAGTATGGGACTACGGAGCGTCATCTACGCGAGGCAGTCGATGGACCGCGTCGGCGAGGGCGCCGCCATCGAGCGGCAGGTCGCCGACTGCCGCAAGCTCGCCGGTGCCCGCGGCTGGGACATCGTCGACGTCGTCACCGACAACGACCTCAGCGCGTCGACCGGCCGGCGCCGCCCCGGGTACGAACGGGTGCTCGACATGATCCGGGCCGGGTCCGTCGACCTCGTCGTCGTCTGGGCCGTCGACAGGTTCGTCCGCCGCGTCCGCGACCTGGAGGACGTCGTCGACCTCTGCGAGGCGAACGGGGTGCGGCTCGCGGCCATCGCGGGGGACCTCGACCTCAGCACCGACGCAGGCAGGCTCGTCGCCCGCATCCTCGCGGCAGTCGCCCGGGCAGAGGTCGAGCGCAAGGGCGCTCGCCAACGGGCCGCAAACCTGCAGCGAGCGCAGGCCGGGGACGTCGGGTGGACCCGGCGACCGTTCGGCTTCGATCGCCTCGACGGTCGCGTGGCGGTCGTCGAGACCGAGGCGGCCGCGATCAAACGGGCTGCAGCGCACGTCCTGGCGGGCGGCACGCTGGCTGCTGCCGGCCGAGACCTCGACGCCGAAGGGCTGACGACGACGGCTGGCAAGCCGTGGAACGTCACGACCCTGCGCCGGGTGCTGCTGAACCCCCGCGTCGCTGGGCGGGCCGTCAGCCTGGGGGAGGACCACGGTCCCGGGCGGTGGCCCGTCATCCTCGACGGCTCGACTCAGGACCGTGTCGCCGACGTCCTGCGCGACGTCTCGCGGCGCATGCAGCAGGGGACCGACATCAAGCACCTCCTCTCCGGTCTGGCCGTCTGCGGCCGGGAGGGCTGCGGAGCCGTCCTGTTCGGCTCACCGGTGAAGAACGGGGAGCGGAGGTGGCACGCCTACCGCTGCCGTTCCTGCTACCTGGCACGGCGCTCCGACCTCGTCGACGAGGTCGTCGTCGGAGTCATCCTCAAGCGGCTCGAGCGAGCAGACGCCGCCGACCTGTTCGCGCCCGACGTGAATCTCGACGCGCTCCGTGCCGAGGCACAGGAGCTGCGAGGACGACGCGACGACCTCGCCGCCATGCTCGCGGACGGGCTGCTGACCGCGTCGGCCGTCAGGACACAGGCGAAGGCGCTGGGGGAGCGGCTGCGAGCGGTCGAGGGCCAGGTCGCCAGCGCCGCACCGGGTGATCCGCTCACGTCTCTGGTGACCTCGGAGGACGTCGCGGCCACCTGGGAGGGCCTGACGATCAAGCCCCGCCGTGCTGTCATCGACACCCTCGCCGTCGTGCGCATCCTGCCGCAGGGCAAGGGGCGCAGCTTCGCCCCCGAGTGCGTGGTCGTCGAGTGGCGGACCCCCTGAACGCCGACGACCTCGACCCGTACTCGATGCCCGTCTCGCCTACCTGGAACGGACTGAAGCTAGGCGAGGGCGGCCGGTTTACGAGGGGGAACAGCTACGTCAGAGAGCACTACAAGATCCCTCGCTCCGACCGCGTCCTCGAGATTTCCTGCGGGCACAGCGTGATCGCGGTCGTCTTCCCTCGCGGCCCGTCGGATCGGTGGCGGCTCCAGCTGCTCGACGAGGAACAACCGCTCGCGCCGCCGGACGGCGGCTGGCCGGAGCGGACACACCTGCGCAGCGAGGCCGGCGAGGTCCCTACCGTCGTCGACAGCGGCTACGCCAGACACGCGCCGTTCCAGTGCGTCTGCGCCCGCATGCACATCCTCGACCGGGTCGACATCATGGCTGCCGCCGACCGTCTCCAACCCCGGACCTCGCGTGCGAGGGCACGCCGTATCGACTTCCGCGAGGTCGGGAGTGTCGTCCGCGACATCTGACCTTGCGCATGTAGGGTGAGGTCTCAAGTTCATAGACGTGCCTGCGCCCGGAGGGGCCACCAGCAAGCGCCACAGGCTGCGCGATACCCGAGAAGGGGAATCGCAGCCATGCTCAAGGAGCAGCGCAGGAAGGCACGAGGCGCCTACGCCAGCGCGGTCGCCCGAGCCGCACGACAGCCCGACGACACGGCCGCAGCCGCAGCAGTCCGTTCCGCCCGCAGCGACTACTACGCCGAAGCTCTCGCCGACTACATCCGCGAGACCGTCGGCAGAGCTCCGGACCTGACCCCCGCGCAGCGCGACAGGCTCGCCCTGCTGCTCCGCACCCCTGACGGTGGTGCAGCTGCATGAGCACACATGCCAACGGCCCCGCGGGTGACGGGGCCGTGACTGAGAGCCAGGTGGAGGCCGGAGTCTCGTCGTCGATTCTGCCACGCGGCGTCGAGGATCGCACGCAGGGCACGCTGCTCGGCCCGGACCTAGTCGTTCCGTCGACACCGGTTGAGGCCACCTACGGCGCCCTGCAGGCCGATGAGAACGCGAGCGCGTGGGATCGGGACGGCGCCTACCGGCGCCTGCTGCTGCTGGCGACGTCCGGGGTCGAGTTCACCGCGGACGCGATGCGCGAGACGGGTCACGTCCTCGACGACCACGCCGGCCGCATCGGCGGGCTGTTCATGGCCGCCAGCCGCTCCGGTCTCATCGAGTGCGTGGGTGTGGCGACGAGCCGCACCGGCTCCCGCCACGGTGGACTCCTGCGTGTCTGGCGAGGCACTGCAGGAGTCCGCGGGGGTGATCGCGGATGACTGCGGCAACGGTTTACGGCACTAGTCCACTACAGCGCCACCGGCGGACCCGAGACGAGCTGCAGGTGCTGGACGAGCTCATCGTGGCGGCGGTCTCGACCGAGACCCCCGTTACCGTGCGCGGCACGTTCTACCGGGTCGTCTCCGTCGGTGGGGTCGAGAAGTCCGAGCGCGGGTACAGCGCGGTGCAGCGCAGGCTGCTAGCGCTCCGTCGTGACGGCCGCGTGCCCTACGCCTCGATCACGGACGGCACCCGGTTCCGGTTGAAGCCCGACTCCTGGTCCCACGTCGACCGGATGCTCGCGGACGCCGCGATCTCCTACCGGCGTGCGCTATGGGACGACCAGGACGTCGAGGTGGTCGTCATGTCGGAGAAGGACGCGATCTCCGGTGTGGTCTACCCCGTGACCGAGGAGTTCGACGTCGAGCTCTGCGTCACCCGGGGGTACTCCTCGGAGACGTTCACGCACTCGATTGCGGAGACCGTCAGGTACAACGACGCCTGCGGCAAGACGACGCACGTCTACCAACTCGGAGACCACGACCCGTCCGGTATCGACAGCTGGCGCGAGTTCCGCCAGAAGGTCGCCGGGTTCGCGCCCGGTGCCGAGGTCGAGTTCGAGCGGCTGGCCGTCACCTCGGCACAGATCGCGCTGTACGGGCTGCCGACCCGGCCGACCAAGCGCAGCGACTCCCGATCCGCAGGATTCACCGGCGAGTCGGTCGAGGTCGACGCGATCCCGGCCAGCACGCTCCGCTCGATCGTCCGCGAGGCCATCGAGCAGCACGTCGACCCGGAGGCGCTCCGGTTGACGCAGGTCGCCGAGGACGACGAACGCCGGTACCTGACTGCACTCGCAGGTGGTACCCGATGACCGCCTGGGAGCGTCTGCTCGACGCACTGCAGGACGCCGGGTGCAAGGTCGCCACCGGCGGCCGGGCATCGACGTGCCCGGCGCACGAGGACAAGGCCCCGTCACTGTCCATCGGGGACCGCACCGACCGGGACGGCGTGGTCGTGAAGTGCCACGCCGGGTGTCACGTCGACGACGTCCTCGCCGCGGTCGGGATGCGTGCGGCGGACCTGTTCGACAACGACCTACCCCACGGGCGGGCAGCCGACGACTGGACGCCGTGCGGGCATCCGAAAGTGGCCGAGTACCGCTACACCGACGAGGCCGGCGAGCTGCTGTTCGCCGTGGCGCGCTGCGACCGCAAAGGCAACGGCTGCCAAGGGTTCCGGCAGTGGCGACCGGACCCGTCCGCGAAGGGCGGGAAGCGGTGGTCACTCGCGGACACGCGGCGCACCCCGTACCGGCTCCCTGCCGTGCTCGCCGCGGCGAAGGCCAGCCAACAGGTCTACATCGTCGAAGGCGAGAAGGACGTGCACGCCGCCGAGCGCGTCGGGGCGGTTGCGACCTGCAACCCGGGCGGGGCCGGGAAGTGGCGCGACGAGTACTCCGCGGCGCTCGCGGGTGCGCACGCCGTCGTCGTGACCGACCTCGACGAGCCGGGTAGGCGGCACGCCGCCCACGTGGCGGGCTGCCTGACCGGGGTGGCGGCGTCGGTGCGCGTCGTCGAGCCGGCCGCCGGTAAGGACCTGTCGGACCATCTCGCCGCCGGGCACACCCTGGACGACTTGAAGCCGGCCGCAAGCCCGAGCGGCGGCGATGACCGCGAACAGCAGACCGCCGAGTTCGCCCGCGACGTCGACCACCACGTCTACGACCTGCGGGTGCGGGACGCAGCCCGGCGAAAGCTCGCCGCCGAACGCGGGGGCGACGTTCAACGCCCACCCGTGGTCCCCCTGCGGGACTTCCTCGACCAACCCGACCCGGACGTCGCCTACCGGGTGGAGCGGCTGTGGCCGGCCGGTGGACGGGTCGTGGTCGCCGCCCAGTGGAAGGCCGGGAAGTCGACGATGGTGGGCAACGTTGCGCGAGCGCTCGCCGACGGGGCGCCATTCCTCGACCAGTTCCCCACCGTACCGGCGGGGCGGACGGTGCTGATCGATGACGAGCTGGACGAGGCGACGCTGCGCCGGTGGCTGCGCGCCCAAGGCATCACCGCCGTGGACGCGCTGCGGGTGGTGTCCCTGCGGGGCCGGGTCGCCACCTTCGACCTGCTCGACCCGACGACCCGCCGCGAGTGGGCCACCGGAGACCTGGCGGGCGCTGAGGTGATCATCCTCGACTGCCTGAGGCCGGTGCTCGACGCGCTCGGCCTGGACGAGTCGAGGGATGCTGGGCGGTTCCTGGTCGCGCTCGACGCGCTGCTACGCGAGGTGCGCGCCGGGTGCGGCGGCGCGCAAACAGCCGAGGCCTTGGTGGTGCACCACATGGGCCACCACGGGGAGCGCAGCCGGGGCGACTCACGCATCCTCGACTGGCCCGACGCCACCTGGAACCTGGTGCGGGAGGACAGCGACGACCCGGCGTCGCCGCGCTACCTCAAGGCCTACGGCCGCGACGTGGATGTGCCCGAAGGCCGGCTGGCCTACGACGAGACCACCCGCCGGTTGTGCTACGCCGGTGGCACGCGGCGGGACAGCGCGGCCGACGCGCTGTGGCCGGACCTCGCCGGGCTGCTCGGCGCGCACGACGGGATGACCGGGCGGCAGGTCGAGACCGCCATGCGGGAACGGGGCCACACTCAGACGGACGTTAGGCAGGCCCTCAGGCGCGCGGTCGACGAAGGCCGGCTCAGCACCTCACCGGGGCCGCGTCGAGCGGTCGTCCACCGCTTGCCCGGGGCAGTGCGTGGGAGTGCGTGGCCAGTGCGTGACGCACTGAGTGGTGAGTGCGTGAGTGCGTCTATAGGACGCACACCACTCACACGCACTCTAGAGGAGTGTGTGGCGCCACGCACTCACTCACTCAGCAGCGCCGTCGAGACGACGCGCACCGAAGCACCGGCACCCTCCGCACCCGTCGAGGACCCCGAGGTCCCCTCCCCGCATCCACCTGACGCTGACACGTACTCG
>JBBSNO010000174.1:0-5852 GCA_038232615.1 Actinomycetales bacterium | reverse complement strand
TCGACGGCAACATCGGCTCCAAGGTGACGATGAAGTACCCCGCCGTCTATCTGCTCGGCGAGCACGCCAAGGGCGAGACCCTCTCGATCGCCTTCGCGGGCGAGGGCCAGCACCAGGACGCCGGCGCGAAGATGGTCCACGCGGCACCGCACACGTCGTCCTCGATCGTGTCGAAGTCGGTTGCGCGGGGCGGCGGCCGGACGTCGTACCGCGGGCTGGTGCAGGTGCTCGAGGGCGCCCACCACTCCGCGTCGACGGTGCGCTGCGACGCGCTGCTGGTCGACACGATCAGCCGTTCGGACACCTACCCCTACGTCGACGTCCGCGAGGACGACGTGTCGATGGCGCACGAGGCCACCGTCTCGAAGGTCGGCGAGGACCAGCTCTTCTACCTGATGTCGCGGGGGATGAGCGAGGACGAGGCGATGGCGATGATCGTGCGCGGGTTCATCGAGCCCATCGCGCGTGAGCTCCCGATGGAGTACGCGCTCGAGCTCAACCGCCTGATCGAGCTCCAGATGGAAGGGGCTGTCGGCTAGCAGTCGGCAGCAGCCGAGCAGCCGCGACCCACCCGAAGAACCAGAGCACGGAGGAAACCAGCTATCAGCACCGAAGAGCTGCGCCAGGAGCATGCGGTGGACCTCGCCGCGCAAGCGCCGGCGCAGGTGACCCTGGACTCGTCGGCCAGTCCCGGCCCCGGGTACGACGGCGTACGCAAGCCCGAGGCCCACTCGCACGGTCCCGGCTCGCCGGTACCCGAGCAGTCGCGGGCCGAGCGACCGACGTCGTTCGACGTCGACAACTTCCCGATGCCCACCGGGCGGGAGGAGGAGTGGCGCTTCACGCCGGTCGACTCCCTGCGGGGGCTGCTGGACGTGCCCACCGGCACGGCGTCCCTGCAGGTCGAGGCGAGCGTGCCGGACGGCGCCACGTACGACGAGGTACCCAGCGAGGAGTCGGGTCGCGGCACCGCGTTCGTGCCGGGCGACCGTGCCGCGGCCGTCGCGTACGCCGCCGCCCCGTCGACCCACGTGGTCCGCGTCGCCGCCGAGGCCGAGCTCGACGCACCGGTGACGATGCAGCTGCGCGGCATCGGCGAGCGCGCCGACGGCCACGTCGTCGTCGACTCGGGCGCGAACTCCACGGCGATCGTGGTCCTGGACCACGTCGGGACGGCGGCGCACGCCGGCAACGTCGAGATCCGTGTCGGGGACGGCGCCCGGCTCACGGTCGTCAGCGTGCAGGCGTGGGACGACGACGCCGTCCACCTGGGCCAGCACGACGTGGTGCTCGGACGCGACGCCACGTTCAAGCACGTCGTCGTGACGCTCGGCGGCAAGGTCGTGCGCCTGTCGACGAACGTCCGCTACGACGGTCCGGGCGGCGACGCGACGCTGCTCGGCGTCTACTTCGCGGACGCCGGCCAGCACCTCGAGCACCGTTCCTTCGCCGACCACAACGCCCCCCACTGCAAGAGCAACGTGGTCTACAAGGGTGCGCTGCAGGGCGACACGGCGCGCACGGTGTGGGTGGGTGACGTGCTGATCCGCGCTGCGGCAGAGGGCACCGAGACCTACGAGCTGAACCGCAACCTCGTGCTGACCGACGGCGCCCGTGCCGACTCGGTGCCGAACCTCGAGATCGAGACCGGCGAGATCGTGGGGGCGGGCCACGCCAGCGCCACCGGCCGGTTCGACGACGAGCAGCTGTTCTACCTGCAGGCCCGCGGGATCACCGAGTCCGAGGCACGCCGGCTCGTGGTGCTGGGCTTCTTCGCCGACATCCTCCAGCAGATCGGCGTGCCGGCCGTGCAGGAGCGGCTGCTGGGCGCCATCGAGTCCGAGCTGGGCCTGTCGATGGTCGCCGAGCCGCAGGCGGCACTCGTATGACGGCGCAACGGGTGTGCGCGGTCGCCGACGTCCCCGAGCTCGGCGTGCTGGCCGTCACCGTCGAGGGCGAGCCCGTGGCCGTCGTCCGCGACGAGCACGGTGAGCTGCACGCGATCTCGGACGTCTGCTCGCACCAGGACGTCGCCCTGTCCGAGGGCGAGGTCGACGACTGCAGCATCGAGTGCTGGCTGCACGGCTCGCGCTTCGACCTTCGCACCGGCGCCCCTACCGGCCTACCCGCGGTCCGCCCCGTCCCCGTCTACCACCTGAGCGTGGAGGGTGACGACGTGCTCGTCGACGTCCACACCCCCGCGCACGCATCGAGCCTGAGCAACAAGGAGAGCTGAAACCCATGGCAACGCTGGAGATCAAGGACCTGCACGTCACCGTCGCGGACGACGTGAACGCCGCCGCGGGTGAGCCCAGGAAGGAGATCCTGCGTGGTGTCGACCTGACCATCAAGGCGGGCGAGACCCACGCGATCATGGGCCCCAACGGTTCCGGGAAGTCCACGCTGGCCTACTCGATCGCAGGTCACCCCAAGTACACGATCACCCAGGGCACCGTCACCCTGGACGGCGCGGACGTCCTCGCGATGAGCGTCGACGAGCGCGCCCGGGCGGGGCTGTTCCTCGCGATGCAGTACCCGGTCGAGGTTCCCGGCGTCAGCGTCTCGAACTTCCTGCGCACCGCCAAGACGGCGATCGACGGGCAGGCTCCCGCGCTGCGGCACTGGGTCAAGGACATGAAGACCGCGATGACCAGCCTGCGGATGGACCCGTCCTTCGCCGAGCGCAACGTCAACGAGGGGTTCTCCGGTGGAGAGAAGAAGCGTCACGAGATCCTCCAGATGGAGCTGCTGAAGCCGCGTATCGCGATCCTCGACGAGACCGACTCGGGCTTGGACGTCGACGCGCTGAAGGTGGTCGCCGAGGGCGTCAACCGGACGCGCGCGACCGGTGAGGTCGGGGTCATGCTGATCACGCACTACACGCGGATCCTGCGATACATCGAGCCTGACTTCGGGCACGGGTTCATCGACGGTCGGATCGCCGAGCGGGGTGGCCCCGAGCTGGCCGACCAGCTCGAGGAGTCCGGTTACGACCGCTTCGCCACGGCGAAGGCCTGACCGCTCCCGTGACGGCGGTGCTGCGATGACCACGGTTTCCTCGACCATGGGTTCGTCGAACACGGGCCACACGCTCGACGTCGAGACGGTCAGGGCGGACTTCCCGATCCTGTCCCGCCGCCTGGCCGACGACCGTGCGCTGGTGTACCTCGACAGCGCGAACACCTCGCAGAAGCCGCGGCAGGTGATCGCGGCGATGAGCGAGCACTACGAACGCAGCAACGCCAACGTCGCGCGCGCGGTGCACCAGCTGGGCGCCGAGTCGACCGAGGCGTTCGAGGGAGCCCGGGGCGGTGTGGCGCGCTTCATCGGAGCCGGCCGTCCCGAGGAGGTGGTGTTCACCAGGAACGCCACCGAGGCGCTGAACCTGGTGGCACGTGTGCTGGGGGAGCCGGGGGACCACGCCGTGACCCGCGGCGACGAGGTGGTCGTCACCGAGATGGAGCACCACTCCAACCTCGTTCCGTGGCAGCAGCTCTGCCAGCGCGTCCGGGCGGACCTGCGCTGGTTCGAGCTCACCGACGACGGCCACCTCGACATGTCGCAGGCCGCCGAGCTGATCAACGAGCACACGCGCGTGGTCTCCCTCACCCTGGTCTCCAACATGCTCGGCACCGTGAACCCGGTGACCGAGATCGCCCGGCGGGCCCACGACGTCGGGGCGCTCGTCGTCGTCGACGCCTCGCAAGCAGTGCCGCACCGACCGATCGACGTCGCGAGCCTCGGAGCCGACTTCGTGGCCTTCACCGGGCACAAGATGTGTGGCCCCACCGGCATCGGCGTGCTCTGGGGCCGGCACGACCTGCTCTCGCAGCTGCCGCCGTTCCTGGGTGGTGGGGAGATGATCGAGACCGTGACGATGGCCGGCTCGACCTACGCCCCGCCGCCGCACCGCTTCGAGGCAGGCACACCGCCGATCACCGAGGCCGTCGGTCTCGGCGCCGCCGTGGCGTACCTCGAGGGCATCGGCATGGACGCCGTCGCCGACCACGAGCGCTCGGTCACCGCCTACCTGCTCGACGCGCTCAGCAGTGTCGCGGGGCTGCGCGTCGTCGGGCCCGGTGCGGACGACTCGGACCGCGGGGGAGCGGTGTCCTTCACGCTCGACGGGGTGCACCCGCACGACGTGTCGCAACTGCTCGACGCCCGCGGCATCGCCGTCCGCGCCGGCCACCACTGCGCCAAGCCGGCGCACCAGCGGTTCGGCGTCCAGTCGACCACCCGGGTGTCGTCCTACCTCTACACGACGACGGGTGAGGTCGACGTGCTCGTCGAGGGCCTGGACCACGTCCGGAGGTTCTTCGCATGAGCATGGACGCGCTGTACCAGGAGCTGATCCTCGACCACGCCCGCTCGCCGCACGGCGCCGGGTTGCGGACGCCGTTCGACATCGAGGTGCACCACGTCAACCCCACGTGCGGGGACGAGGTCCGGCTGCGGGCGCGCATCGAGGGTCCGGATGACGCACCGGTCGTCTCGGACGTCTCGTACGAGACGATGGGCTGCTCGATCAGCACCGCGGGGACGTCGGTGATGACCGACCTGGTGACGGGACGGGAAGTGCGCGAGGCGATGGCACGCTATGACCAGGTGCGCGAGATGCTGGCGACCCGCGACGGTACCGAGCCGGACGAGGAGACGCTGGGCGACGCGGTCGCCTTCGCGGGGGTGGCGAAGTTCCCCGCCCGGGTGAAGTGCGCGCTGCTGGGCTGGACGGCCCTGCGCGACGCCGTCAGCCAGGCGGTGTCGGCACGCGAGAACGGCCCGGCGGCGCAGTCCGGCACCGACGTACCGACGAGACATGATGCTTCGACCAGCACCGAGGAGACACGATGACCGAGTCGACCACCGACCAGAAGACGATCGACGCCACGACGACGGACCCCACCGCGACGGGTGACGCGGTTGCCGCGTCCGCGTCGCCCCAGACGGACGGCGAGACCCCCGCCGGTGAGGAGCCGACCGCCAGCACCGCGCCGGGCGCCAGCGCGCCCACCCCCGCGGACGCGGCCGACGTCGAGGAGGCGCTGCGAGACGTCGTCGACCCCGAGCTCGGGATCAACATCGTCGACCTCGGCCTGGTGTACGGCGTGACCGTCGACCAGCACAACCACGCCGTGATCGACATGACGCTGACGAGCGCGGCGTGCCCCCTCACCGACGTGATCGAGGACCAGGTGAACAACTCGCTGGAGGGCCTGGTCGTCGGCAACCGCATCAACTGGGTCTGGATGCCGCCGTGGGGACCGGACAAGATCACCGACGACGGTCGCGAGCAGCTCCGCGCGCTCGGGTTCAACGTCTGACCGTCGGCGCCCGACGGCCTCGCCGGGGCCTGGCGCTCGCGCCGTGAGAAGCGGCACCGGTCACCGGCTGCTGGAGGTGCCACCCGAGCGGCTCGTCCGCTGGGTGGAGGGGTTCGGCGAGCGCCACGGCACCGTCGAGATGACGCTGGACGGCGAGACGCTTCGTCTCGGGGCCGCTGACGGCGCCGTCGCCGAGCTCGAGGTCCCGTGGCCGCCGCTGGCCCTGCCCGACGGCCAGTCCGGGCCACGGCACGTCGTTCCTCTCCTGGCGGCGCACGCCGCAGCGCCCCGTACCGCCGCGCTCGTCCTGGTGCGCCGGGGCGGCTACGCGGCCGGTATCGCCCGGGACGGTGTCCTGCTGACCCACGCCAACGGCACCCGGTACGTGCAAGGACGCACGGCCGCGGGAGGCACGTCGCAGCTGCGGTTCGCCCGACGCCGCGCCGGCCAGGCTGCTGCGCTCGCCGGGTCGGCCGGGGACGCCGTCCACATGGTCATGTCCTCGGCCACGACGCCCCCTGAGGTGCT
>JBBSNO010000173.1:0-5938 GCA_038232615.1 Actinomycetales bacterium | reverse complement strand
TGGTGGGGGCGACCACGCAGACGGGTCGCCGTCCGTAGATGGTGCTCGCACGCAGAGTCAGGAATCGCCGGCGGCGAGGGTGCCGGATGGGCCGAAGGGGTTCCGTCGGGCCGAGATGGGCGCATACTGGGTCGGATGAGCACCCGCCCCGCCGCCATGCGGCGCATCCTGCCGAGCAGCCCGTTCGCCCCTACGGTCGCCGCCACAGCGGTCGACTACAGCGACAACGAGCGCGTGTGTCACGACCGTCACGGCCTCGGCCGCGTCCTGCGCACCGAGTCCGAGTCCGTGGTCGTCGACTTCGGCGACGGCAAGGTCGTGCGGATCGCGCGCACCAGCGAGCGCCTCACCCCGCTCTGACGACCCGCAGCCGCCGCCGAGGGGCTACGGACCTCAGCGCGAGCCGCGCTCGTCCACGATCCGCCTGATCTTGCCCACGCTGCGCTCCAGCGTCCCCGGCGCCACCACCTCGACGGCCGAGGTGACGCCGATCGCGTTCTTCACCCGGCGCGACAGCTCTGCTGCCAGCTCCGCGTAGCCGGACGGTGCGAAGCCGCCTCGTGCCTCGACCCGCACGACCAGCTCGTCGAGCCGGTCGGGGCGGCGCAGCACGCACACGAAGTGCGGCGACAGCCCCGGGACGCGCAGGGCCTGCTCCTCCACCTGCGTCGGGAAGACGTTGACACCGCGCACGATCATCAGGTCGTCCGAGCGACCGGTGACCCGGCCGATCCGGCGGAACGCGGGTCGTGCGGTCCCCGGCAGCAGCCGGGTGAGGTCCCTGGTGCGGTACCGGACGACGGGCATCGCCTGCTTGGTCAGCGACGTCAGGACCAGCTCGCCCTCGTCGCCGTCCGCGACGGGATCCCCGGTGACCGGGTCGACGACCTCGGGGTAGAAGTGGTCTTCCCAGACGTGCAGGCCGTCCTTGGTCTCCACGCACTCCTGCGCCACCCCAGGGCCCATCACCTCCGACAGTCCGTAGATGTCGACCGCGTGCAGACCGGCGCGCTGCTCGATCTCGACACGCATCTGCTGGGTCCACGGCTCCGCCCCGAAGATGCCGACCTCCAGCGACGTCGACCGCGGGTCGATGCCCTGGTGCTCCATCTCGTCCAGCATGGCCAGGAAGTACGACGGCGTCACCATCACGACGCGGGGTCGGAAGTCCTGCACCAGGCGCACCTGCCGCTCGGTGATCCCCCCGCTGACCGGGACCACGGTGCAGCCCAGCCGCTCGGCGCCGTAGTGCGCGCCCAGCCCGCCGGTGAACAGCCCGTACCCGTAGGCGACGTGGACGACGTCACCCGGCCGTGCGCCGGCGGCCCGCATGGACCGGGCGACGAGGTCGGCCCACGTGCTGACGTCCGCCTGCGTGTAGCCCACGACCGTCGCCTGGCCGGTCGTGCCGGAGGATGCGTGCACCCGGCTCACCTGCTCGCGAGGAACGGCGAACATGCCGAACGGATAGTTCTGCCGCAGGTCCTCCTTGGCCGTGAGGCCGAAGTGCCGTAGGTCGGACAGGCCGTGGCAGTCGTCGGGGTGCACGCCGGCGGCGTCGAAGGCGTTGCGGTAGTGGGGGACGTGGTCGTAGACCTGCCGCAGCGTCTGGCGGAGCCGTTGCAGCTGCAACGCCCGCAGCTCGTCGACGGACAGCCGCTCCCCGTCGTCCAGCAGGTCAGGGCGTGGTGTGACTTCCGGCAGCGACATCATCGCCCCTCGCCGCGATCAAGGACTTCGCGCCGGTCGTCGTCCGGGATGGCCTGACCCAGCGAGCGGGAGCGTCCCTGGAACAGGGCAACCAGCGTGCCGTCGCGCTCCCGTGTGATGCGCACACGCGTGATGCCGTTGCGCCCGAACGTCGTCTCCTCGACGGCGTCGGCCACCAGCACGTCGCCGAGTGCGGCCGAGACGACGAAGGTGATGTCGGCGCTGGACGCGACGGTGACTGTCCCATGCGAGTTGCAGCAGAACGCGAAAGCGCTGTCCGCCAAGGTGAACAGCACGCCGCCGTGGCACGTGCCGTGCCCCTGCACCATGTCGTCTCGCACCGTCATCCGCAGCGTCGCGTGGCCGGGGCCGACGCCGGTGAGCTCCATGCCCATCGCCCGGCTCGCGGTGTCGGCGGCCCACATCGCGGTGGCGCTGCTGCGCGCCGTCTGCTCGGCGTCAGAGGTCACGGAGCTTGACCCCCGACGAGTCGGCGTCCGTGAGTCGCGCACTCGCGCGGTAACGACCGGAGGGGATCCAGTCGTGGAGGTCCTCGATCACCTCGCGCACCGTCACGGGCCCCAGACGGTCGCCCCACTGGAGTGGGCCGGAGGGGTAACCTGTCCCGAGGAGCATGGCGACATCCACGTCCGCGGCGTCGGCCTCGCCTCGGCACACTAGCTCGACGGCCTCGTTGACCAGCATCGAGACCGTTCTGGCGACGATGCCACCGGGGCTGTCGCGCAGCACGGTCACGTCGACGCCGGCCGCCTGGCACAGCCCGACGGCCGCGTGCAACGTCTCCATCGAGCACCGCGCGCTCGCCGACAGGGCCACCCGCGTGCAGTCGGCAGGGTCGTGCGCCCAGTCGAGCAGCACGACGCCCTCGGCCGCCGACCACTGGAAGGCGCTCGCCCGTGCGCCGGAGGCAACGCGCAGCAGGCCGTTGCCGGGCAGGAGCACGCCCGAGCGGTCGTCGTCCTCGTCGTCGACGAGGTCGATGGGGACGACGGCGGTCACCCTGTCCCAGAAGGCCTTCATCGGCCCGAAGTCGTAGTCGGCCCAGACGCTGACGCGGGCAGGGGCAAGCCGCGCCGGTTCGCTGGCTACCGGCGGCCGAGCGCCGTCCGCACCCTCGCGGTAGTCGAAGACGCCGCGTCCGGACTTGCGACCCAGCCGGCCGGCGTCCACGAGGCGCTGCTGGAAGACCGTCGGGGCGTACCGGGGGTCGGCGAACGTCTGCTCCCACACCGACGTCGAGACCGCCAGGTTCACGTCCTGACCCACGAGGTCGGTCAGCTCGAACGGCCCCATCGGGAAGCCGCCGCACTCGCGCAGCACGAGGTCGATCGTGGCGGGGTCCGCGACGCCCTCCTCGACCATCCGCTGGGCCTCGCCGTAGTAGGGCCGGGCCACGCGGTTGACGATGAAGCCGGGTGTCGAGGCGGCTGTCACCGGCGTCTTGCCCCAGGCGCGCGCGAGCTCGGTCGCGGCCTCGACGACCGAGGGCTCGGTGTCCTCCCCGCGGACCACCTCGACCAGGCGCATCCGCGGCGCCGGGTTGAAGACGTGCAGCCCGACGACGCGGCCGGGGTGCCGCAGCGGGGCCGCGACCGCGGTCACCGACAGCGAGGACGTGTTGGTGGCGAGCACGGCGTCCTCATCCAGCACGGACTCCAGCGCCGCGAACAGCTGCTGCTTGACGTCGAGCCGCTCGGCCACCGCCTCGACCACGAGCGCGCACCCGGCCATCGCGCCGACATCGTCCACCACGGTGAGCCGCGCCACTACGTCGTCCGCCCCGGCCTGGTCGAGCCGGCCCTTCTCGACGTCGCGAGCGAGCCTGGTGCGCAGACCGTCAACCGCGGCGGCTCCGGCGCCCGGCGCGGCGTCGAGCAGCCGTACCGGGTGGCCCGAGCGAGCGGCAACCTCGGCGATCCCGGCGCCCATCGTCCCAGCCCCCACCACACCGACGGTCGCGCCGGCAGCCACGTGCGTCATGCCGGCGATCCTGGCACGGGATCGGCCGCCGCATACTGTCCCGGGGCGTGCCAGGAGCCGTCCCGTCCTGCACGACGGACCCAGCACGGTGACCGGAGGTGGCGGTGGGCGACTGGATCACGTCGCTCATTGACGGGGTGGCCGAGCTGCCCCTGGCTGTGCTCGCGGCGGCCGTCGCCCTCCTGCAGGCGCTGGAGTCCTCGATCGGCCTCGGCCTGGTCGCCCCGGGCGACACCGTGGTGCTGGCCGCGGGCACGTCGATCGACTCGGCGGGCCGCTTCGTCGTGCTGCTGGTGGCGGTGGTGGGGGGCTCGCTGGTCGGCGAGAGCATCGGTTACGTCATCGGCGACCGCGCCGGGCCACGGGTGCGCGCCAGCCGGCTCGGACGGCGGATCGGCGAGCCGGCGTGGCAGGGCGCCGAGGCGATGCTCGAGCGCCGCGGTGGTCTCGGCGTTGCGGTCTCGCGCTTCCTGCCCGGGGTGCACGCGGTCGTGCCGGTGCTGGTCGGCGCCGGCAGGATGCCGTACCGGCGCTTCATCGCCTGGACCGGCGCCAGCGCCGTCCTGTGGGCTTCGCTCTACCTCGCCGTCGGGGCGGCCGCGGGCGCGGCGTACCAACGGTACGAGTCCCAGCTCGGCTGGGCCAGCTACGGCGTGCTCGCGGTGGTGCTCGTGTGGGTGGGGGTGTCGGTGCCGAGGGCGCGACGACGGCGCCGGCAGGAGGCCGGGCGGAGCTGAGCGCCGTCAGTCGCCGGTGCACCCGTCGATGGCCTCCCGCAGCAGGTCGGCGTGCCCGTTGTGCCGCGCGTACTCCTCGATCATGTGCACGTAGATCCAACGCAGCGACACCTCGTGCTCCCCGCGACGCAGGCGACTGGCGATGTCGTCGAGCCCGTACCCGGCGGCGACGTCCCGGGACTGCGCCACCGCGGCGCGATGGGTGGCCATGTCAGCGGCCACGTCGGCGGAGTCCACGTTGTCGAAGTCGCCGTCCTCGTCGTCGTCCGAGTAGTACAGCGGGAGGACGTCTCTGCCGGCGAGGAGCCGGGAGAACCAGCTGTTCTCGACCTCGGTCGGGTGCCGCACCAGCCCGAGCAGGCTCAGGGACGAGGGCGGTACCGCCCGTCGCCGCAGCTGGTCGTCGTCCAGGCCCTCGCACTTGGACAGCAGCGTCGCGCGGTGGAAGTCGAGCCACGCGTCCAGCATCTCCCGCTCGCCGGCGACGAACGGGGGATCGGTGCGGCCGGGGGCCGGCGGGAACTCTGGTTCGTTCATGGGTGCAACGGTAGGCGAGCCCCGCGACCCCTTGCCGAGTGTCCCGCTCCGGAGCGACAAGCCGGCGTGTCTCGCTGGAGAGGGACACTGGGCGTTGGTGGGCGTTGGTGCGGCGGGTGGGCGCGTGCCAGGCTGGTGGCGTGACAACGACGTCCCAGACCCCCCCTGCCCAACGCACCACCGACGCCCTCGTCGAGACGCACCGCGAGGTGCTCGACGCCGCGGTGGCCGCCATCGCCAGCCGCGAGTACTACTCGCGCTACCCCGAGTCGCCCTCACCGCGGGTCTACGGCGAGCAGGCCGCCGCCGACGGCGAACGGGCCCACGACGCACACCTGGGCGCCCGCTACGGTGCGCTCGCCGGCCAGCCCGACGCCGGCGACTGGGTCGGCAGCGAGGTCTCCCCGTACGGCCCGACCCTCGGCGTCAGCTACCCGCACTACGGGGCCGGCGACCTCGACAGCCTCCTCGCCGCCGCCCGGCGCGGCGTCGACGCCTGGCGCGACGCCGGCCCCCGGGCACGTGCTGCGGTCTGCGTCGAGATCCTCGATCGCATCAACGCCCGCAGCTTCGAGATGGCGCACGCCGTCATGCACACCACCGGGCAGCCGTTCGTGATGGCGTTCCAGGCGGCCGGGCCCCACGCCCAGGACCGCGCGCTGGAGGCCGTCGCGTACGCGCTGGCCGAGCAGGAGCGGGTCCCGGCCGAGGCCAGCTGGGAGAAGCCGGCCAAGGGCGAGCCGCTGCGGATGGCCAAACGCTTCCACGTGGTCCCCCGCGGCGTCGGGCTGGTGATCGCCTGCAACACGTTCCCCACGTGGAACTCCTACCCCGGCCTGTTCGCGTCGCTGGCCACCGGCAACGCGGTCGTCGTCAAACCCCACCCCCGCGCCGCGCTGCCGCTGGCCATCAGCGTCGAGGTGGCACGCGAGGTGCTCGCCGAGGCCGGCTTC
>JBBSNO010000172.1:0-5993 GCA_038232615.1 Actinomycetales bacterium | reverse complement strand
TGGGCGAGTACACGCTGGTGACCGCGTTCGAGTGCGTGCACGACATGCCCGACCCCGTCGGCGTCCTGGCGGTGATGCGGCAGATGGCCGGCGACTCAGGCGCCGTCATGGTGATGGACGAGCGCGCCGCCGAGGAGTTCACCGCACCCGCCGACCCGGTGGAGCGGCTCCTCTATGCCGCAAGTCTGGCAGGCTCCTCGGGCCTGGAGGTGCTGGACGTCGACCACGACTTCTGGCGGTTTTACCGACTGCACCGGTGAGCTGCGGCGACGTCGACGGCGAGGGCCTCGCCGTCAGGGTCGAGGGCCTTCAAGTCGTGCGCGGTGGGCGAGCCGTGGTCGACGGGCTCGACCTGCGGGTGCCGGTCGGGCAGGTCGTGGGGCTGCTGGGCCCGAGCGGCTGCGGCAAGACCACGCTGATGCGCTGCGTCGTCGACGCCCAGGTCGTGGCAAGCGGTCGCGTCGAGGTGCTGGGCAGACCCGCGGGGGACCCGTCCCTGCGGTCGCGGTCGGGTACGTCACCCAGACGGCCAGCGTCTACCACGACCTCAGCGTCGGCGAGAACCTCTCCTACGTCGCGGCCGTGCTGGGTGCGAGGCGGAGCGACGTCGCGCGCGTCCTGGCCGACGTCGACCTCGAACGGGAGTCGGGCGCGCGGGTGGGGCGGCTCTCGGGCGGCCAGGTCTCCCGCGTGTCCCTCGCCGTCGCCCTGCTGGGCAGCCCGGAGCTGCTGGTGCTCGACGAGCCCACCGTCGGGCTCGACCCGGTGCTGCGCCGCGACCTGTGGGACCTGTTCTCCCGGTTGGCCTCGGCCGGCACCACGCTGCTGGTCTCCAGCCACGTGATGGACGAGGCGGAGCGTTGCGACCGCCTGCTGCTGATGCGCGAGGGTGCGCTGATGGCCGACGACACCCCGGCAGGCCTGGGCACCGGCACCGGCGCCGCCGACGTCGAGCACGCGTTCCTGCGACTCGTCGAACGGGCAAGGGGTACCGCGTGAGCCCTCACCTGGCGCTGGCCACCGCGGCCCGCGTGCTGCGGCAGCTACGGCACGACCACCGGACCCTGGTCCTGATCCTCGCGCTGCCCTGCGTACTGATCGGCCTGCTTGCCTGGATCTTCGACGGCACAACACTTTTCGACCGCACCGGCGGACCGCTGTTGGGGGTGTTCCCCTTCGTGGTGATGTTCCTGGTGACGAGCGTGGCGACGCTGCGGGGGCGGCAGTCGGGAACGCTGGAGCGGCTCATGACGACACCGCTCGGGAAGGCCCACCTGGTCGGTGGGTACGCGCTCGCCGTCGGTTCCTTGGCGGTGGTGCAGGCAGCGCTCGCCACCGCGTTCGCCGTCGTGGTGTGCGGGCTCGATGTCGCCGGACCGGTGGCCTGGCTCGTCGCTGTCGCGGTCTCGGTCGCCGTACTTGGTACCGCACTCGGCCTGGGCATGAGCGCCTTCGCCAGCACCGAGTTCCAGGCCGTGCAGTTCATGCCCGCGATCGTGCTGCCCCAGTTCCTCCTCTGCGGCCTGCTCGTCCCCCGCGACCAGCTGCCGGCCGCGCTGCGGCTGGTATCCGACGTCCTGCCCCTCTCGTACGCGGTCGACGCCATGCGGACAGTCGCCGTCGAGGCCGACGCCGGGGGGCAGGTGGCCACAGACGTGGCCGTGGTCCTCGCGTTCGCCCTCGCCGCGGTCGGCCTGGGTGCCGTGACGCTGCGGCGCCGCACACCCTGACTGCGGTCGTCCTCGGCGCCGGCACACTGTCCAGCGGTCACGGTCGACCCGCGTCCACCGACCCCGCCCGCTCCGCGCGCTCGACCATCCACGTGTCGATGCGGGTGAGGCCGAGCAGCCGGTCCTCCTGCGCCGGGGTGAGGTCGAGCGCATCCTGGGCCAGCTTCGACCTGTTCTCACGCAGCGCCTCGTCGAACGCGGGCTCCCAACCCATCGCCCGGCACGTGGTGCGGTACACACTGGTCAGCTGCTCCGTCGTCCCCAGTGCGGTGACACGACTGAGCAGGCTGTCGAGCAGCTCCATGGTGGGCCCCACGTCGTCGTGACGGCGCGTCGCCGTGTCGGCGAGCCGGTCCTTCCGCGCGTGGGGGCTGTCGAACATCACGCGCGTTCGGGCGAGCAGCCACGACGTCTGCGGGTTGGAGAGCTCGAGGTCGCTGCTGGCGTCGACGAAGGCGCCGAACGTCCGCGGCAGCTGGGGCCACGCGGGGTCCCGGTCCCCCCGACGACGCCCGTACTTGTACCAGCTGCGCCACCAGCCGAGCGGGTCGCGGACGACGAGGGCGCTCACCCACTCGTCCTGGGGGAAGAGGTACAGGGGTTCCAGGAACTGGTGCCCGACGAAGAGCCGCTTGGGACGTAGGTCCGCGACGGAGCGCTCCACCCACTCGTGCGCCCCCGTGCTGAGGAAGACCTCCTCGGGGGGGACGTGCGACTCGAACATTGTCCGCAGGGACGAGCCGCCGGTCTTGGGCACGTGGATCAGCAGCAGGCGCCTGTCCGTGCGGGCCAGCGCCCCCACGGACTTCGGCAGCCAGCCTGGGCGCAGCAGCTGACCGGCGTACTCGCCGGCGGGTCGGGTGGCGGTGACGGTCGCGCCGGGGGGCGTGGGCAGCCGCCGGGGCGCCGGGGGTCGCGCGATGGCCTTGGTGCGCGGGAGGCGACGGGAGACCGCTCGGCGCACCCTCCGCAGCAGCTGCACGCCTGCGCGGGCCTGCGCGCGGGAACTCATGGGCGGAGTCTAGCGACCGGTCCATCGCGCGCGCCGTAGCCGCGCCGGACGGTCGGAGAGGCGCTACCAGGCACACGCGTACTCTTCCGCGCATGCTGAACGACGCCCTGCGATCGGTGCTCCTGCAGGCTGCCAAGAGCAGCCGTTTGCGGCACGTGGTCGAGACCGCCCCCGTCTCGCGCTCCGTGGTCCGCCGGTTCGTCTCGGGGACCGAGGCCTCGGACGCGGTCGCCGCCACGGCCCAGCTCAGGCGCGACGGCCTGATGGTGACGATCGACCACCTCGGCGAGGACACCACCGAGCAGGCGCAGGCGGACGACGTCCGCGACGCCTACCTCGTCCTTCTCCGCGCATTGTCGGACGCCGGCCTCGCCGACGGCGGCCGGGCCGAGGTCAGCCTGAAGCTGTCGGCGATCGGTCAGGGACTGGGCCCCGACGGCCCCAAGCGGTCGACGGAGTACGCCCGGGAGATCTGCGAAGCGGCCGCCGCCGCCGGCACCACGGTCACCCTCGACATGGAAGACCACACCACCACGGACCTCACGCTGGACGCGCTGAGCGAGCTGCGAGCCGACTTCGCCTGGGTGGGCGCCGTGCTGCAGTCGTACCTGCGCCGCACCGAGGGCGACTGCCGCGACCTGGCCGGCGAGGGGTCGCGCGTCCGGCTGTGCAAGGGCGCCTACGCCGAACCGCCGTCGGTCGCCTTCACCGACTCGGGCGAGGTCGACCGCTCCTACGTGCGCTGCCTGAAGGTGCTGATGGGTGGGCAGGGCTACCCGATGGTCGCCAGCCACGACCCGAGGCTCGTCGACATCGCCGGTGCGCTAGCCGTGCGGCACGGCCGTGCCCAGGGCACGTACGAGTACCAGATGCTCTACGGCATCAGGCCCGACGAGCAGAAGCGCCTGGCCGCGGCCGGGGAGTCCACGCGCGTCTACCTGCCGTACGGGCAGGAGTGGTACGGCTACCTGATGCGTCGGATGGCGGAGCGCCCGGCCAACACCGCGTTCTTCCTGCGTGCGCTCGCGACGAAGGGCTGAGCCATGGGCAGTGTCGCCGTCCTGGGGGCTGGGGTGATGGGGGAGACCCTGCTCTCGGGCCTGATCCGCGCCGGCTGGTCGCCGTCCGACCTGCTCCTCACCGAGCGGCGTGCCGACCGGGCCGGCGAGCTGTCGGCCAGGTACGGGGTCCGCGCCACCGACAACGCCGACGCGGCGCGCTCGGCCGACACCCTCGTGCTGGTGGTCAAGCCGCAGGACATGGAGTCGCTGCTCGGCGAGATCACCGGCCACCTGCGGCCCGGCGCCCTCGTCGTCTGCATCGCCGCCGGCATCTCCACCGCGTTCGTCGAGGCACGGCTGCCTGACGGCGTCGCCGTCGTCCGGGTGATGCCGAACACCCCTGCCCTGGTCGACCAGGGGATGGCCGCGCTCTCGCCGGGGGCGCACTGCGACGACGGGCACCTCGAGCGGGCGGAGGCCCTGCTGCGCGCCACCGGCCAGGTCCTGAGGATCGCCGAGCACCACCAGGACGCGGTGACGGCGATCTCCGGCAGCGGGCCCGCCTACATCTTCTACGTCGTCGAGGCCATGATCGAGGCCGGCGTGCTGCTCGGGCTGCCACGCTCGACGTCGACCGAGCTCGTCGTCCAGACGCTCTACGGCGCCGCCACGATGCTCAAGGAGACGGGCGAGCACCCCACGGTGCTGCGCGAGCAGGTCTCGAGTCCAGCTGGTACGACGATGGCCGCGCTGCGCCAGCTCGACGACCACAAGGTGCGGGCTGCGTTCCTCACCGCGATGGAGGCTGCGCGCGACCGTTCCCGCGAGCTGTCCGGCGGGACGGCGTGAGCTCGGGCCCGAACGCGGGTGCGGACGACGGGCTGCGGCTGGACCTGTTGGTGGCGGACGACTGGGAGCGGCTGCGCGCCCTGCGCCTCGCGGCACTGGCCGGCGCGGACGTCGGGATGGCCACCTGTCTGACCGGCCTCCACGACGGCTCGTCACAGGTGGAGGGACGGCGTGACGCGGCCGACCCGCGTGAGCTGGTGGGGCTGTGGGTGGCACCTACCGCCCGGGGTCTGGGGGTCGCCGGAGCGCTGGTGGGTGTCGCCGCCGGTCTCGCGCGCGAGGGCGGGGCGAGCGAGCTGCACCTGTGGCTCGCAGACTCCAACGCCGCAGCGTGCGCCCTCTACGACCGGCTCGGCGCCGTGGCGACCGGCCGCACCGGCGCGTTCCCGCCGCCGCGTGAGCACCTCACCGAGCACGAGCGCAGCCTGGCGCTGTAGCTCGACAGCACCGACACCGACCCACCTGTCCATGGTGGTGATCGTGGTGACGCAGCACGTGGTGTGGACACCCCGTCAGGGCCGCACCATCCGCATCGTGACCGACGGACCGCCCCATCCCTTGGGTGCTCTGTGGGCTAACGTGTGGCCATGCGTCTGCACATCAGCGTGAAGGACGAGGTGGTCGCCGAGCTCGACCGTCGCGTCGGGTCCCGCGAGCGCAGCTCGTTCATCGAGCTGGCCATCCGGCGGGCCCTGGACGAGCACGCGCGCACGGAGGCGCTCGAGGCGGCCTCGGGGTCCATCCAGGACGGCGGCCACGACTGGGACGACGACCCCGCCGCCTGGGTGAGGGCGCAGCGGGCAGACGCCCGACGGACGGGCTGATGCCGGGGATCGTCCTGGACACGACGGTCCTGATCGACGTCCTGCGCGGCCGGCCCGCAGCCGGCAGGGTCCGCGCACTCGGCATGCAGCGACTGCCGTTGCTCACGACGGCCGTCAACGTCGAGGAGGTGGTGCGCGGACTGCGCGCGTCGGAGCAGGCCGCGGCCGACCGGCTGTTCGACGCGCTGCTCGTGCTGCGGGTCGGCCGGGCCGAGGGTGCCCTGGCCGGCAGCTGGCGTCGTGAGCACGCGGGACGCGGGACCACCCTGCACCAGGCCGACTGCCTCGTCGCCGCCTGTGCCGTCTCGGCCGGTGCCCGGCTCGGCACCGGAAACCCGAAGGACTTCCCGATGCCCGAGCTCGAGGTCGAACCCTGGCCGGTCGGAGTCTGAGCTGCGTGATGCCGGGCGCCGGCCCGTACCTTGCAACCATGAAGCCGGCCCCTCTTGCGACCATGAACGGGACTGCGCTGGTACTCGGAGCGTCCGGGCAGATAGGCGCCGCGGTCATGGGTGCGCTGGCGCCGCGCGAGAAGGTGCCGCTCTGGCTCACGGCCGGGTGGCGAACTTCTCGATCA